>CAMZEO010000341.1 GCA_947305735.1 uncultured Planctomycetales bacterium
CGATTCGTTTAAATGGGAAGCTCAACGCGCCGAAGCGGGAAGCTGGAAAGAAATTCCGCAAGACGCGAAATCTATTTTGCTTTGGAGCGAAAAGATGGAGCGTTTCTATGCAAATCCGGGGGCGGATCCCAAGTCGCCGACGCGCTGGAATCAGCCGCTTGTCGGCGTCTTTATTAACAAAGGCAGAGACAATGTCCTAAAAGAAGCGAAAAAGTACGGGTATCAATACGCGATCGTGGAAACACCCCCTTACGTTGTCGCGACGATTCCCGAAGCGCTCAAGCGTTGGAAAGAATTTGAAGAAAACGACTTAGTCTATCAAAACGACCAGTTTATCGTGTTGAAACTCTACTAAGCGCGCCGCCTACCTGACGATTCCTTTCGCGACAGTCAGCTTGCTGATAGCCTTAAATTCGGGCGATCCCGCAACTTTCGCGATTTCGAAAAGCGCGGTTTCTGACGTCGTTGGAATGACGCCCGACTGAATCATTCTTTTCAGGGCTATTTTTGAATCGAACGGGTCGCGCGATGAAAGACAGTCGACTATCAGATAAACATTTTTGCCCAATTCAAGCAGGTCGAGCGCCGTTTGCAGAACGCAGATATGCGTTTCCACGCCGGCAAGGAGAACGTTTGGACGCGGGTTGGTCGTAAAGAAACGGCGAATCTCGCAATCGTCGAGACAGCTGAACGTCGTTTTGTCAAACACGACGGCGCTTTCCGAAACCCCTTTGATTTCCGAAATAGCGTCGCCAAGCCCCTTGGGATACTGTCGCGTCTGAACGATCGGAATTTTATAGACGTTCAGACCATCCAAAAGGTATCGAACGTTCGCGATCAGGCGCGACGCGTCGTTCATGACGGGCGCGAGTTTTTCTTGAAGGTCGATAATAAGCGCGACGGCGTTGTCCGACGAAAGTTTCATGTTGCGACGCCTCGATTGATTCAATCGGCTACTTGACGATTCCCGTTTCGTTGGAGAGTTGGGGAACGCGTTTGAAAAACGACGCTTCTTCGGGTTTTTCCGACTCTTCTCCGCGTTGGTACGCAATATATTGAACCCACTTCTCGCCGTCGACGCCGTACTTTTGCCCCGTGATTTTTCCTAAAGACTCGCAAGCGGTCGCTTCGAGAGCGCCGTCGTCAAGTTTTTCGCCCGTGATTGCAAATTCAAGCGTTTCGAGAAGTTCCGGCGAGTCGTCTTCCTTGAACTCTCCCAACGCTCGCAAGATGGCGGTTCTGACGTCTTTACGTCGGGAATTGTCTTCTTCCGATCCCGCCGCGATTGAAAACGGCAACGCGCGATATCGCGCCGCGAGAAGAGAAATCGCCAATTTTCGCTGTTCTTTGTTATCGTTGGCGATCGCGCCTTCGGTCGCGTACGACGCGAGGGCTCGCGCCGCCGATAAATTCAACGCCATATCGTCGTCTTCAAGCGCTTCTTGAAAGATTTTTTCAGCGGCGGGATTAGCGTAGTTGACCGAGATTCGTCCGATCGCTTCCAACGTCGCGCGCTTGACGTGGGGGCTTGTCGCTTTTTCATATTCTTGAACGAGTTGCACAAGAAGCATGTCCTTTTCTTCCGAAGTCGCTTTCGCTCCTTTCTTGCCCTTCTCCCGAATCAATTTAATTCTTTCCGAGGGCTTGACGTAACCGGGAATTGGATCGCTTCTTCTTCCAGCGCCAGGCAGGTAAAGCAACACGGGATTATCCGTCCAGTAAACCGGCGTCGAACATCCGGGAAAAAAGCAAGTCAGCGCGACGACCAACGCGACGACGGATTTGGGCGTTTTTTGCCGCGCGACGTCATTCAAATTGACTTTGGTTCGACTCATTTTTGTTTTCCGATGAATAAAAAGGGACAAGTCAGCGCTCGCGATCGATTCCGGATATCAGCGCGCGCCCGCGCCGCGTAAGAATAGTTTTTTTTGGAAAGCCAGACAAGAGCGGTTTGTTAATATTTCACGAAGTGAGCGCGTTAAAAACAAAAAAAGTCGCCTCCAAGCGGAAGGCGACCTTTTGTCAAACACTTTCGAGCCGCTTCAACAGCGGACTAAACGGATCAGCGTTGAGCCAACTTTGAAGCGCGGAAAGCGCGACGTTCGGCGCGAAGACGGGCGCGACGTTTCGTTTCGCTCGGCTTCTCGTAGGTTTCGCGACGACGCATCTCTTTTTTGATACCGCTGCGTTCGACAAGCTTGCGGAAGCGACGAACGGCGTCTTGAATGGTTTCCTTGTCACGCACTGTAAGTTTGACCACGACTAATCCTCCAAGTTTAAGTTGAGATCAAGGGAATCGACGGCTTGCTTGAGAAAAGAGATCGAACTCGCGACGCGTCGACGGTCTCACGCCCTACGCTTAACTTTGCTCAAACCCCAATCGTTCGTTTGATCCTATTGATATACGGACGAACTTGTCCCATAAAAATATTTAGATCGCCATTGTATTCAACGCGACTGTTCCGTCAAGGGGCGCCTAAGTTTTTATCGTCGTTTTTTACAACCGAAGATCAAATTCGTTTTCGCCGCTATTTTCCGCTTCCAGTCTCAGAAGTAGCCAGAACGAATACGCGTCGACAAATTCGACGCGCAAACCGCGGGTTCGATCAGCCTTGACGCGATCGAACATTTCTTTGAGAGCGCGGGGCGTCCAAAGAATCGTTCGATACATATTGAACTGAGGTCCTCTGTTCGTCCGGACGTCGCCCAGAACGATCGCCGCTCCGCGCTCGACGTCCGGAAGATCGAAATTCATAGGTCGGAACGCCGTTTTTCCCCCGTAGGAATTCTCGACGACGCCCATCGTAGTCCCGCGATGAGTCGTGATTCCGTCGGGCGCGTAGGCGGAAAGCCGTTCGAGCGTTCGACGATCGCACGTTCGCGCGTCGCCGTCGATGACGAACCCGACGCCGGAAAGATCCCAGCGCTTGAAATAGCTCTTGCAGTGCTCGATCCAAACGTCGAGTCCGTCTGTTAGCCCCGAGAAGCGACGCGGCTCGACGAATCCGGTCGGATTGACATAGCCCGCGCCGGAGTCGCCCGAGACAAAGAAATCGTTGGAAGTTTTCGTCTTGCGAAAATAATCGAACCCCGGCGCAAATCGGTCGGCAAGATTAGGATTGAACGCCCAACTGATCGGGATCGTTCCCCGCGCGGGGTCGTTCCAGAACGCGGGCATACTCTGATAGACCCAGGCGGCGGAATCGTAATCGCCGGAATAGATCGCTACGAACGTCTTGTCGGCGACCTTGCCGTTTTCGTCGACGAAACCTCGTTTTTTGAGATCGCCGATCGTCGGCTTTTGTTGCGGATACGCCTCCTGGAGCGGAAAATGCTGGTAGAACGACGCGTTGGCCATCGCGCCGCAACCAAGCGCGTCCGCGTCAAGATACGCGTTATAGTTCGATAGAATTTCCGCGTGACGCCATTCGGTGGGAACGCCCGAGTGTTTGCAGCCGGCGTTTCCATGATCCGTATACTTCGCATCCCACGGGGTGAACCCGCAGACGCGAACTATCCTTTTGCCGTCGACGGTCTCATACGCGGCGCGCATAATCGCGTTAAACGCGTCGAAGTCGATTCCGAGCTTCTGTTCGCGATCGTCGTTGGGCGTTTCGTCTTCCCAAGGAGAAAGGTCGAAAAAAAAGCCTTTGCGCGACACGCCGAAATCGCGGTTTGTCAAGCAATGGTTTTGCGTCGCGCCAATTGGATGATAAAGCCAGTACGCGTCGATATAGTAGCCTCCTTCGGTCGGATTAGACTTGCCCGTTTTGATATAGTTTTCGATCATCCAGTAGTAGGGATCGACGTTGACGGAACCGGTCGA
>CAMZEO010000342.1 GCA_947305735.1 uncultured Planctomycetales bacterium
GAACGATCCCGTTCATAAAGACCTGCTGACGCGAGAGGAACGCGAACTCGTCTTTACGTGGATCGATTCGAACGGAATCTATTACGGCACGTGGGATTACACGGCGTCCGGTCCGATTTTAACGCCGATCGAAGAGGCGAAGCGCGAGCTTGTCGCGTTAATGAACGCTCCGGCGAGCGGCTGTTCCCAATGTCACGCCGATTCGCGCCGATTTGAGAACGACTGGATCAATATCGCCAACCCGGAGGCGAGCCGCATTTTGCGCGCGCCCCTTGCCAAACGGGAGTCCGATCCGAAGGAAATCGCGGGGTTGGCGTTATGTCGCGATCGCGCGTTTCCGCAGGATTTTTTACGGTTGGGGATTATGTCGAACGGACAGTACGAACACGCCGTCAAAGAATTGCGCATGTTCCCAACTCAGGAATGGCGCGACTGGGACGAGAGCGGAGAGCCCGCGTGTTCGTTTGACTCGCGCGAAAACGAAACGTATCGCAAAGCGCTCGCCATTATCGAGAAGGCGCGAGCAAAAGCGTTGTCGAATCCGAGAATCGACATGCCGAACGCATACGAGGCGCCCGGCGGAATCGTCGAAGGACGTTCGCGTCAAATAACGCCGCAACAAGTTCCCGACTACGATATTTCGTTTGAGGCGACGGTCGCCCCGGACGGCGTCGTTCGATTGAACTGGGAACGTTCGGCGCGAACGATCGGACTCGTCTTTGAATTGCGCCGATTTGGCGGTTCTAACGATCCCGTCGAAGGAACGCTTCTGACGAGGACGGAACGCTTCGATTATGTCGACTCCGCGCCGCCGAGCGGCAAGATTCGTTACGAAGTTACGCCGATTTCCGATCCGGAGTCGACGTGCGGAACCTATCGCGTAAGCGCGGAGAATCAGACGAACCCCGCTTTTAAACTCGTCAGGGGAAGGGCGGTTTCGCGCGCCGTCGAAATCGGGGAAGAAAACGCGCCCGATTCGCCGGTTGATCTTCAGGCAAGGTCCGGAGTCGAGGAGATCGAATTGACGTGGAAAGACGCGCGTTCTGACGGGCTGTCGAACGCGTCGCGTTACGTCGTTACGCGCCAAATCGGCTGCGGCGTCGATTCCGTCGCGACGTTGACGCCGAGTCCTATTTACGGGACGTCGTTTGTCGATAAATCCGCGCCTGCGGGCGTCGATTGCGTCTATTCTGTCGAGGCCGTCTCGGCGCGCGGGACGCGTTCCGCGCCCGGCGTTTGCACGGGTCGCGCTATCGCGGCGCCAAAGTTGGAACTATTTAGCGTCCCTTACGCGTCTAACGTAAACGGAGTCTTGTCGGACGGACAAGAGACGGCGGCCCGAACGGTTGGAACGCCGACGATTGCCGACGGCGCGCTCGTCGTCGGCAAAGGCTCTTACGTCGCGTATCCTTATCGCGCCGAATATAACGCCAAACGTCGATTTACGCTAGAATTTGACGTTCAGTGCGACGCGCCCGGCGTCATGCCGGTAGTCGTTTCCAACGGCAGTTGGAATAAGAGCGGTTGGTTTCTCCAGCGTTTTAACGGAAAGATTCGCTTCCATTTTGGAGGCGTCGATTGCGACGCTACGGAAGATTTTCCGGTTGGGAAGGAAATTCACGTCGTCGCGACGTACGACGGCTCGACGCTGCGAATCGCGCAAGACGGTCGTATAGTCGGAGAGCGAGTTTGTCGGCCGATTTATAACGACTGGACGGGCGAGTTGTTCGTAGGGCAGTATTCGGCGGATCAAAGCGAACCGTATCAGTTTTACGGCAAGATCCGCAATTTGAAGATTTTGAATTATATTCGGTAGTTTTTTCGTTAGAGACGAGGTTGGGACAATGAATAGGTCGTCGATCGTCGCCGCGTTGAGCGCGCTCGTTTTTTGCGCGCTCGCGCTCGTAAGCGCGACAAACGCGGAGACTGTGGGCGATAAAACGCTCGTCGTATGGGCGGCGCCTTCCGTTCTGGAACAAAGCGGAGGCAGCGCGTTGACGCTCGATATGGCGGATCCCGACAGTTTTGACGCGGTCGTGTTCGCCGAGCTTTGTCAAAACACGTGGATGCCGGGCAGTTCGGGATATCGCCGAACGAATCAGGCGCAAGACGACTGGCTGAAAGAGACCGAAGCGAACGGGGAATTTGTTCGCGTTTGCGTCGTCTATCGCGGCAACACGATCGAACTCTATCGCAACGACGATCTTTCCGCGAGCTACGAGGTTGGCGGTCAACAACCTTTCGACGAAAACGCGACGATTCTGATCGGTCCGAGACATATGCAAGACCAGCGCGACGTTTTTGTCGGCAAAATCAAAGACGCGCGCGTCTACCCGTTCGCTCTGTCTTTTGAGCAAATTAAAACGCTCGAGCCGGGCGCGCCTCTTGAAGGAACGGAACCTTGGTTTTGGGCGGATTTTGGCTCGTCCGGTCTTTTTGATCGAACCGGACGTTTCAATAAGGTTCTGACTGAAGGAGACGTTTCCGTTTCCGACGGAGCGTTGGTTCTGGGCGAGAATAAGGGCAAAGTCTTTTTTACAAGTTCTTCGCAAGACGGCGAGCGCGCCGAAACGCCGTCTCAATGGTCGAAGACGGGAAGCGTTCCGGGCGCCGTTTTGCAATCGTCGCGCCTGCTCCGCGAAAAGCTTATCGACGATCCTTATCGTCCGCGTTGGCATTTTACGACGCCGGAAGACGTCGGTATTCCCGGCGATCCTAACGGATGCTTTTACGCGGACGGTCGATACCATTTGATGTATTTATACGCCCGAACCGGATCCGGGTTCTGCTGGGGGCATTTGACGAGCGTCGATCTGGTTCATTGGCGGCACTGCCCCGATTCGATTGGTCCGGACGAACGCGACTCCGGCTGTTTTAGCGGCGGCGCGTTTTTGGACGACGACGGAACGGCGTATCTAACCTATTGGAAACTCGGCGATCTTGGAATCGGAGCGGCGAAAAGCGCCGCGCCTTATCGCGAATGGACGAAATTTGACAAGCCGATTATTCTTTCGACGGAATTTGGAATTACGGAATTGGCGACGCCCGAAGGCAAGCTCGTCTTCGGGTCGGCTGATCCGTCGAATATCTGGAAGAAGGACGGCAAGTATTACGTTTTAACCGGCAATCTCTGTCTTTTGAATAAGTACGGTCGGGAAGAGGACGCGCCGGAGAATATGAAGGGCGACAGACTCTATCTCTTCGAGTCGAACGACGTCGTTAATTGGGATTATAAGGGCGTTTTCTATCAGCGTCGCGACGAATGGACCGACGCGAGCGAAGACGATATGTGCCCGAGTTTTCTGCCTCTTCCGAGTTCGTCCGGCGGAGGCGCGCCTTCCGGAAAACACCTTCTTCTTTTCATCAGTCACAACAAAGGATGTCAGTATTACGTTGGAGATTACGATCAGGTTAACGATCGCTTTCTTCCCGACAACCACGGTCGCATGACGTGGGTCGACAACACGTATTTCGCTCCTGAAGCGTTGATCGACGGCAAGGGGCGTCAAATTATGTGGGCGTGGCTGCTCGACAATCCGGAAAACGAAGCGCCGCGAGGATGGAGCGGAGTTTACGGTCTTCCGAGAACCCTTTGGCTGGGCGAAGACGGAACGTTGAGAATGAAGCCCGTCCCGGAACTGGAAGCGTTGCGTATGCGCGAGCAAACGTTCGAGAACGCGGAGGTTCACGCGAACGGAACGACGCGCCTTTCCGGTTTTCCCGGCGATTCTTTTGAATTGGAACTTCTGCTGAGCGCGTCGGAACTCGCGAAAACGAAACGATT
>CAMZEO010000343.1 GCA_947305735.1 uncultured Planctomycetales bacterium
CCGTCGACTATTTTCTTTGTCTCCTTCTCGTAACGAGCGACGTCGTCGAAAGAAGGAATGATCGGCGCGTCCTCTTCGGAACCGTCGAGCCAAAAATGAACGCGTTCGCCGGAGGGATCCAGGCTCCAACGCTCGTAGCGTCCCGTCGCCGGGTTAAGACTGTATTCAAACCCGCCGACGATCTTCGTTTTCTCCTCTAGAAATCGTTCGACGTAATTGCCAATGGCGATCATGGCAAGCTCGACGGATTCTTCTTGTATGTCGTTGTTTTGTTTCATACTTTAAATCCTTTTAACAACAATAGATTATATAAACGCTTGCGCGTCGGTTTATACTCTTGCTCCCTCGTGTCGTCCGTGATTATATAATATTTTCAAAATTTGAGCAGATCGTTCGTTTGCGATTGAATATCTCTTGTTAAACGAGCAGAAACAACGTCTTACAATAACGCCTGAGTTTTGCCGTCTCGAGTTGACCCCGACTCAAAAATGTCTCGCCGAAAAAGGACTGAAAATAACGAAAAGGTATAGGTTTTAGAATATTGTCATCAAAACGTCCTCGTTATCTTAATTATACGTTTCAGCGAATTTTTGACAAGAAAAACATACTTTTTTGGCTTAAAAAGATAATTTTTTAAAAAAAAAAAGATATTTTTTTAAAAAAACGTCGTTTTCGAAATCACCAAAAAGTATAGGTTTTGTTTATAAAACGTCCTTTTTGAAGAAGATTTGTCAATAAATCAAAGGATTTTTGCACTTTACAATCGAAATTGTATTGTAAAACGCCGGAGTCCGTCGTTTTGTATTGCGGGCGGAAGCGAGCAAACTCGCGCGACGACAACAACCCCAATAC
Organism: uncultured Planctomycetales bacterium; assembly: GCA_947305735.1. Classification (GTDB taxonomy): domain Bacteria; phylum Planctomycetota; class Planctomycetia; order Pirellulales; family Thermoguttaceae; genus RUG369. The sequence continues at coordinate 853 of CAMZEO010000343.1, forward strand.
TACAAAGTACTTGACGACCTCGGCGAGAAGCAAAGAAAGGAGACGGAGAAATGAATCTATACGAATTTGTTCAAAGCGTTGTTCGGGATTATTTCAACGAACGCGCTATCGTGGAGACTGAACGTAGCGCGCGCTACGCCAAAAAAGACAAAAAGATTATTAACGGCGTCGAATACGTCTGGAATGAAAAACAGGGCGCGTATGGGCTTTGGAGACACAATCGTCGCGGCGGCGGTTTGTTCTTCGCGCCTCTTGACGAACAACCGCGGGACGACGCGCCTGTTATCGACGAAACGACGTTTGAACCGGAGACTCAAATCGAAGAAGACGCGCCCGTTATTAGCGACTTCGAGTATAACGGCGTCGACGCGCCTGTCATCAACGACGAGATTAAAAACCAATTTGGCGACGTCAACGACGACGCTCGCTACATAAAAACGGAATCACAAAAATTGCTGGGCAGATTACTGCCAATCGATAATCGTAATAGCAAGAATCGCGTCTTTTTACGATCGCTTACTCCAAAGAGCGTTCGATTTTCGTCGGTCAAAAAAGACGTCGACGACGTCTTCTACTCCGACGTCGACGACGCGGACGCTTTGTCTCCGCAAGTTGAACGACAATTTCTTGCCAAAATTGAAAACGCTCTTGATTTTTGCGGTCGCGTAATCGACAATTTTTTAGACGGAACGCATGTCTCAGGATTATTTAAAGAAGTTCGAATTTTCGACGTTATCGTCAAACGCGGAGAATACGACGAACGCAATAATCTTATTTCCCTATCGGGACTTTCGCCGGAAATCGTCGGGGAAGTAACCGCCCATGAAATTGGACATGTCGTCGAGCGTTTGACTCCGGGCGTCAGACTCAGGGCTTTGGACGCTTATATCCGTATAACCGCAAAACCCGATCAACAAAGGACTGAGCGTTGTCCGCTCAAAACGGAAACTTTTGAGCGTTACGATATTAAGAGGGAGTATTATCGCGTTGGAAACGTCGACGTTCCGGACGTTTACGCGTTAAAAGACATGAACGATAAAAGAACGGAACTTGTTTCCGTCTTTTTTAAGGAATTATATTCCGATCCTTTATCGCTTTATCACTACTACGAAGATTATTATCGATTAGTCGCGGAGGAGATTCTTGGCTATGGAAAAAATAACGGTCAAAATATTCACTATTCAAAAAGGCGACGCTCGCGTCGAATGGTTCAAAACGCTGTTTGTCGACGGCGTCTATTTTAACGAAGACTGCGTGAAGTATAACGACAGGGAGTTTTACGAATCGTTACTTCAGCTTTTTCAACAATGGATGAAAGCGAGGCGACCGGGCGGATCGATCTGTTATCCCAATAAACTTATTTGCTATGAAGTGGGCTTTATGGAGTACATTAATAAGATAATCCCCGACTTGAAGATTACCAATAACGTGGCGGGGAAATTTTAGAATCTCAATCGTCGCGGCGTCGTTAACCGTCGGTTTTCCCGGCTCGCACTTGCCGAGCGGCGGCTCCCGCCGCCGACCCTCCGCCCGCGGCGGACGCGTTGGGCAATAAACGCGTCCGCTCCTTCTCTCTATTTGCTGATTGTCAAAAAGTCTCTTCCGAATTCTGCCGAAAATTGCGAAAAGGTATAGGTTTTCCCAATTCGCACCCCAAATAACCTCATCGTTATAATTTTACACTATCGACGCTTTTTCGCAAGTAGAACATACCTTTTTTGACTAAAAAAGCCAATTTTTCTCTCAAAAAACAGCGTTTTTGACGTTGCGAAAACCTATACCTTTTCGCGCGATTTCCCGACTTTAATCTCGTTCTTAACCCTTTTCAATAAAAAGAGTTGAAAAAACGTTTTAACCTTGAGTCGACCGTCGATCGCGACGATCGAAAAAAGATCGAATAACCGCCGCGATCAGTCCGCGCGAGAGGATTAACGCCCCGTCATGCAAAAACTCGTCGACGTTTCCGCCTGGCCGATCCGGGACGTTCTGGACGTCCTGCTCGAGGACAAGACGACGCGTAAAAACGTCGTCTGGGGAACGGACGCCTACGCTTCCCGCGGCTCCGGTTTCGACGCCGCGAGCGAAATAACGACGAACGCGCTTGTGGGCGAATCGGCGGTCGTCTTGCAGCCGAGAATCGAAAAGGACCTCGAAGAACAACAGGAGCGAACGAAGAAACGCGCGGAAGTCTACACCCCGTCCTGGTTGTGCAATAAGATGAACAACTACTGCGACCGCGAACAGTTCGGCCGCCGCGACGTCTTCAACTTCGAAAACGACGATCGAACGTGGACGGCGCGCGATATTCCGATCTATTTCGTCGAGAAAAAAGGGCGCAAGACGAAATCCTGGCAAATCTACGTCGACTCCAGGCGGCTCGAAATCGCTTGCGGCGAGGCGCCCTTTCTCGTCTCGCGCTACGACGCCGCGACCGGGGCGCTTCTTCCTCTCAAAAGCCGAATCGGAATCCTCGACCGGAAACTGCGCGTCGTCGACGAGAATACGAAAACCGAGCGCGGCTGGCTCCAATGGGCGCGGCGCGCCGTCGAGAGCTGCTACGGGTACGAATATCAGGGCGACAGTCTCTTAATCGCGCGAATCAACGTTCTCCTGACGTTTTGCGACTATTACGCGGAACGCTGGAAAAAACGACCGACCAAAAGACTCCTCAAAACCGTCGCCAATACCGTCGCATGGAACGTCTGGCAGATGGACGGAATCAACGACGTCGTTCCGCTGAGCAGGATCGAGCCGCGACGTCCCCTGCGCCAACCTTCGCTGTTGGACGTCCTTGACGATTATCCAAAAGAAGAACGGCGGGAACAATTCCTCGAAAAACCCTCGAAAATCAAAAACTGGCGAAGCAGAAAATCGTTTGAATTCAAAAAGTTAAAGGAGGCGGGTTTTATGAAAAAGAAAATGTTTG
>CAMZEO010000344.1 GCA_947305735.1 uncultured Planctomycetales bacterium
ACAAGTGTACCGCGACGCTTTGTCCCTGTTTAATTCAACGAAATAAGCGTGTGTTTTCGACGCGTTTTGCCATGTTGAAAATAATTTGAGGATTGTATAATCAAAAAGAATACAGGCGAGAGTATTCGACAGATAACGCCGAATTTTCGTCTTATCTTGAGTCGATTCCAACGTCATACAATTTACGAGTGTTGTAGATAGGGTGGATTATGGATAAAAATATGGTTTCGGACGGACATGAACCTTTGAGAGTGTTTGGCGCGCGAACTCATAACTTAAAAAACGTAGACGTCGAGATACCCAAGAATCAAATTACCGTTATAACGGGACCAAGCGGTAGCGGAAAGAGTTCTCTTGCATTTGATACGATTTTTGTTGAAGGGCAGCGCCAGTACATGGAAAGTTTGTCTACGTATTCTCGGCAATTTTTACGTCGTCTAACCAGACCGACTGTCGGACGTATCACCGGTCTTCAGCCTACGATTGCCATTGACCAACGTCCGGCCGATAATAATCCGCTAAGTATCGTTGCGACTGTAACTGAAATATTAGATTTTCTTCGCGTTTTGTTCGCTCGCGTGGGGGTAGCGCACTGCTACAAGTGCGGTCGCCCAATATATCGACAATCCTTGGGACAGATCTCTCGACAGATTTGTACTCTGCCGGAAGGCTCTCGTTTTATGTTGCTTGCTCCAATTGTAATCGAGGAAAGAGGGGCTCATCAGGAAGTTTTTAAACGGTTGTTGAAGTCCGGATTTGCTCGAGTGCGAGTCGACGGAACACTCAAGGAACTCGACTCTTCGATTACTTTGGATCCGCAAGAAAAACACACGATAGAAGTTGTCGTAGATCGTTTGATTCGGCGTTCCGGCTTTGAAGATCGGCTTTTAAAGTCTTTACAACTAACTGCTAAACAAGGCGACGGCTTGGTCTGTTGTTTACATGAAAAAGATCGTCAAAAAACAGATCAAGGAACCACTCGAAGCGTTTGGCGCGAGGTTCTTTTCAGCACAAAATATTCTTGTCCGAAATGCGGCGTTAGTTATTCGGAACTTGAACCGAGATCTTTTAGTTTTAACAGCCAGTATGGCGCATGTTCATCCTGCCGTGGAACAGGAAAAATGGACGCGTTTGATCCGCGTTTACTTGTTTCAGATTCTTCTTTAACATTGGAAAACGGTGCTCTTTCATTTGAAAAGGGGTTGGCTGTCTCAACTCGTCGCAAACTAAATTCGTTATTGGCGCGTTTCCAAATGATTGTTCCCGAACAGTACTCTCAACCTTTGTCGACTTGGGATGAAGAAACGAAAATGCTGTTCTTTTTTGGACAGAAGTCGGCGTCGAATGATAGGAAAAACTCAAACCGTTGTTTTGGCTTCAATAGCGAGCAAATCGATACTCATGGATATGCGTCAGAACGCGACGATTCTTACATTGAATCTGGAAGTGAAAGAACTGAAGACGACGAGACGGAAGAACGCGAGTCGACGGAATCAAGCGACAATCTGGAAGGGTTTTCTTCTGGAAATTTCAAAAACGAAGTATCGTCTAAGTTACTAGTTTGCGATCAAGAAGAACTCTTTCCAGGTCTAGTTAATTTTTTGAAGCTAACATATGACGAGAACAGACGCAAGCAAGAGCACGGCTATTTAGAAAGTTTTAGGGGGCGTTTTGTTTGTTACGATTGTAAAGGCGAGAGAGTTAGTAAAGAAGCTCGTTCCGTAACAGTTTGCGGAAAGACTTTATCGGAAATATTGCGTCTAACCGTCGCGGAGGCAATTGACTGGTTCAGTCAGTTAAAATTTGACGAGTTAAAGAAGGATGTTGCCGAAAGTCTTATAGATCAAATTATTAAACGTTTAGAAACGTTGCGGCTTTTGCGTCTTGATTACTTGACGCTTGATCGTTCAACCGATACTCTCAGCGGTGGCGAACTTCAACGAGCGCGTTTAACAACGGCTATGGGGAATTCTCTTGCTGGAGTTTGTTATATTTTAGACGAACCGACCGACGGACTTCATCCGCGCGACGTCGATCGATTATTAGAAGTAGTCGAATCAATCCGAAATAACGGAAATACCGTTATTTTAGTCGAGCATAACGAAAGAGTAATGAGAAATGCCGAATGGTTAATTGACGTTGGTCCCGAAGCCGGAGCGTTTGGGGGAAGAATTGTTGCCGCTGGCGTTCCTGAACAAATAGCGCGAAGGGACAATTCGCCCACAGGTCTTTTTCTTAGCGGTAAAAAGATCATACGTATTCCTGAGAAGCGACGTAAAGTAACGAAAATGCGTTCCATTGTCCTTGAAGGAGTGGAAACAAACAATCTGAAGAATGTTACGGTCGCTTTTCCTCTTGGCGTTTTTTTTTAAGTTACGGGCGTCAGCGGTTCAGGAAAAATTTAGCATGTTAAATATACCGTGGTTCCGGCGGTGCAGAAACCATTACGAAAAACAAATAAAGGTAAAGTTACCGACAGGGATCGAAAATATAAAAGTATCAGGGGCGTAAATCGGATTGACCAGTTGGTTGTCGTCGATCAGTCTCCTCTGGGACGTTCACCGCGAAGCAATCCTTCTACTCATTCAGGTCTTTTCGACGAAATCAGGAAACTTTTTGCAAATACTTCCGAGGCTAAACGTCGTGGATACAAGGCCGGTCGATTTAGTTTTAACATTGCCGGAGGTCGTTGTGAACGGTGTCAGGGACTTGGCGTCCATCGCGTTGAATCTGCAGTATTGCCTGACGTTTACGTTCCATGTCCTGATTGCGAAGGTCGACGTTTTAACAAGGCAACCCTTGAAATCAAGTATCGCGGAAAATCCATTTCAGAAGTCTTAGATATGTCGTTTGACGAGGCGAAGGTTTTTTTTGGCAATCAGCCGGTAATAAAGCGTTATATCGACAGTTTTCAACAAGTTGGGTTAGGTTATCTTTCTCTTGGACAACCCGCGACGTCGCTGTCGGGCGGCGAAGCGCAACGCGTGAAATTAGCTGCCGAACTTGCGGTGGGGGATACCGAAAACGCGTTGTTTGTTCTTGACGAACCTACTGCCGGGCTTCATCCGCAAGACGTTTCCGAATTGCTTGATGTTTTGAACCGTTTAGTTGACGAAGGCAATTCCGTCATTGTTGTCGAACATTCTGTCGACGTTATGAAAGTCGCCGACTGGATCATCGATTTAGGACCGGAAGGCGGCGAATTTGGGGGCGAGGTTCTGGCAACCGGGACGCCGGAAGACGTCGCTCGTCTGGAAAATAATGATACTGCCAGATATCTTCGTGAAGTTTTGAGCCGCTAGAGGTCTTTATCTTTTAATATCTAGCCGTCCACTCATATGAGGTTTTCAAGTGTTTTCATTTTCGCGACGCCGTTTTTTAGAGGCAATTGTGTTGGGAGCCTCCGTTGCCCGATGCGGTTTTTCGTCTGATTCGAACTATCGTTCTTCGCGTTCTTTTGAAGTTGAAAACGACACGGTCGAAAGGACTACCGGTAAAGAACAAGTTTTTCCCGATAGTTATCAACTGACTCTTGTTTCAAAGTATTCTCGTAAGACCGATTCATACACGCAGGGGCTGTTATTTGAATTTGACCCCAAAATAGGAAAAGGCGTTTTATATGAGAGCGGTGGAAAATATGGAGCATCGTTGCTTCGTAAAACCGACGCAGTTTCCGGATAAGTTGTCTAACTAGTTAAAATTCCTAAACAATTTTTTGCCGAAGGTATTGCGGCTGTCGACGATAGATTGTATCTCTTGACT
>CAMZEO010000345.1 GCA_947305735.1 uncultured Planctomycetales bacterium
AGAAGAACTAATCAGTCGCTCCGACGTCCCTGTTTACGCAATCGAAATTGGAGTGGAATTTATCGTTGGCCAAGACGAATTTATAAAAGCCTTTAATCAAATAATCCTATAACCATATAAGTCAAACAACAAGAACTTCCAAGATTATATGGCAAACAAAATCGTCCTTTTAACTTGCCAACAATCGCGCTACTCGATTATTCCTCCCATTTCAAAGAGTATATGTCTGCTTCTTTCATATGAAATCTAAGTCTTATAGGCTTGCCCTGAAGGACTGACATATCGCAAATCCCATTCCAAGAAACGCGTCGATCAAGAGAATCTCCATATATCATATCGCAGTCTTTAGCTGAAAACCCCTCGATTACCCCTCCTTCCTCCGACAAAACCTCAACTCGAACAAACCCGGCGGCAGACGTCGCAACGTTCAAGGATAATTCCTTCCCCGCGAATATGAGCGTCTTTGTTTCCGCGACGCCTTCGCAAGATTTTGCGTGAAGAGAGCCAAATCCGTCAATACGAAGCGTGTAACGACGCAAACGCGAATCATTCTTTGTTTGGTAGGATTCAACGGAAAAGATCGACAACTCATTTGGCGAGTCATCGTCTATCGATCTTGTTTCGATGACGTTCCAAGCCAGATAATTATCGCCGTAAAACCAGTTGTGAGCAGTATGCAAACCGGGAGCGACAAAAACGTCGTTTGAAGTTTTAAAGTTCATTCCGTCTCGGCTGGAAACAAAAATGGAATCGGTTACCGCCGTTCCCTCGCGTTGTTCCGTCTTCATCCGATCTTGGCGTTCTTCCCATTCCGGCAATAACGCGGTTGACCTGGTAAGTCCGTTATCCACATATCGAGCTGGAAATCCTATGTAAATATGCGGCGCGCGATAATAAGGCGCTATTTGATTCGTGTAGAATTGAACTCTTTCGATGGGACCGCCGCCGTCTGGAAACTGTATCTCTCCCTGATCAGTCCAGTGAACATAGTCGTTAGAAACTGCTCTTTTAACAATACGCGTATTGCCGTTAAAATCTCTATAATATAAAACGTAGCGTCCTTCTTGCGTCGACCAGAAAGAAATATTCTGAGAATCAAATGCTCCGGACGTATAAACAGGTTCCTCTTGCATTAACGCCCAGTGAACGGAGTCGGAAGACTTCCAAGTGTATAGTCCGTTTTGAGCCCCTTCAGAAACGCTGTGTCCAAATCCAATTGCTTTAAATTTTTCATCTTCTGAAACGCCGGGTTTCAAATCAAAAAAGGGACTGAAATCATGAGCGGAAACTCCAGGTTTAACAGCCTTAACCACGATGTTGTTAGCCGCGCTACCTTCAAATTCATGAAGACCTAATTCCGGATGCGTCCAATTGACGCCGTCGACGCTTTCAATACAAGCGATGGTTAAAGGAAGCGCCGTTTTTTGACTGCACGCATGGTAATAAAGTCGATATTTGGAACCGTCAATTAAGGCGGCAAAGTATCCCTGAGAATCCCCCTCCCACGGCTTGTCAAATATCATCGCCAAATTCTTTCGCTCGGGACGATGTGTTAAAAGCTCAACATTTTCCAATTTGGAAACAAGGTAGTCGTCCAGAAACAACTCGCGACGATTCCCTATTTCCAGTGGAGCATCATCCGCAATAATATGGGGCATGAAGGAAATGACAAAAAAGGAGATTACTAAAAAAACAACTTGCTTCATCATCGAAACCTCCAACTGCAATAATTGCTTGCGGTCAGAATATAAACACATCGTCATAGCCGCCCTTCAAGCGATTTCAGTGGAAACTTCGTCAAAGCGCCGACTCTCAGCGGCTTATCGGCAAACACTCCCGTATAAGAAACATAAACCCAACCGTCATGTTCGACGACGCATGGATAATGAGAAACTGCGAGTTTATTGGTCGTCGACGGATCGGAAACCATATACATATGAGAAAACGCGTCTTCGCCAGGTCTGGCAATTGCTATCGCCAGAGAATCCCGCGAGGAAAAATCAATTGAATCAAGATCGACGCTTCCGTCGGCGTTTCTTTTAAAAGTTGGATAATTAAACGCAATGTAGCGTATCCCGTCGCTAAACATACCGGCGGCAAATTTTGAATGAACCGCCAAAAACGTTTTATTTTCAATAACACGCCAAGTCTCGCCATAATCATCGCTTTCGTAAAAATTTGGAAAAGGCGAGTCTTCGCGTCTCGTAACGGCTAAAGCGTTCTTACCGTCGACAATGATTCCCGTTTCAGCAAAAGCATTAACGTTGTCGTTGGCGTCCATACGTATTATCCGCCACGGTTTGTCAACGTCGCCCCCTTGGCTTATAGCGACCGCCGGCGTAGAAGCGAAAGTTTGCCCTGGTTTAGGGGCGTAACTCCCGGAAACAATATAATCCCCCTTGTCGTTCAAGACGGGAGCCTGCATCGATAAAAAGCGATCGGCGATAGCGTTTATTTCTTTCCAGCTTCTCGTTTGACGATCATATTGCGCTAAGAGGCAATGAACCGGACGTTCGGCTCCATTCTCCAAGTTGCTTAACAGGAACAGCGTGTCGTTTGCTGTAAAAAATTGTAAGCCAACGTACATTTGCCCTTGCTCCGTCCCTTTGTCCATCACAATTTCAGGTTCTGACCAAGTGAAGCCAAAATCAAGAGAATGCCTTGCCCGCTGAACGGTCTTTCCAACCAATTCCTTTTCAAGATTATTATACCAACCGTAGAACAGTTCGTTGTCCCAAAACCCAATAGCCGTCTCGTGCAAGAATTTGTAATCGGGTTCCTTATTGCCGTCTTGGACAACGCAGTGCGAGCACCCTTCGGGAAACTTCACCTCTGACTTCAGAGGAAACGGCGAATCAATCCATAACCTCAAAAACTCGTGAGAGTCGCGTATGTTTTCCTGCGAAAAACATGCGCGCGAAATCAACAATAAGACTCCCCAAACTAAAAAAAAACGCCTCACCAGAATCTCCCGTTAAACTAATTACGAATCCTTATAAGGAGAAAAGACCGTAGCGATCTCGTCATGATATGAAAATTTACAAAAAGAGCGCGGTAGTTTCAAGAGCCTACCCGTTTAAAAAAACGCGCCGAATTCCAAATTCGGCGCGTTCTTCTTTCTTCGTCTAAGAAACTTCTAAACCTTTTTATTATTACAGGCAAATTCAACGAAGGAAATTTTGCAGGAAGCTGCCGTTATCAGCGACGTCAAAGAGAGGTCGTTGCGAATCGGCTCCCGAGCGAGCGTTTCCGCCAAGGCTCCAAGACAACCCAACGGAAATGTTCCACGATTCCTCTCTCGTACGGTCGCTCAACCCTCGTTCCGATGGAAAAACGTAAACGGCGGAACCGCGCAACGCCAGACAATCGCTCAAAGGCGCCTCCGCCGACGCTCCGATCAAACCTTCCTTCCATTCGGTCGCGCCGCCAAAGAAAGTCGCTTCGCCACCCTCCATAAAACATTTACGGAGGAACATCGTATAGTACGAAGAGGCGGTTGCCTTCGCTTGAACTTTGGAAGTCCCTAAATCTAAGAAATCAAACCAATCCTCATTAAGCGCGAAAGCTCCTCGAAAACCAATCTCGCAAATATTTGAGAAGTTGTAGGATAATTCCGCTCTCAACTGGCTTAATTCATATTCGCGATAGTAATTCTCCGTGAGAGAGTCATAAACAACTCCAACCGACCATCCGTCCGAAAAAGCGGGAGTACGAAAATATACGCCGGCTGTCCAAAAGAACTGGTTGC
>CAMZEO010000346.1 GCA_947305735.1 uncultured Planctomycetales bacterium
ACGAGAGAAGTCGGCGCGTATCCCGCGAATCCTTGGGGACTCTTCGATATGCATGGCAACGTTTGGGAGTGGTGCGCCGATTGGTACGGCGATTATTCCGAAGGATTGGCGACTGATCCGACGGGTTCCAAGAACGGTCTTCACCGCGTTCTGCGCGGCGGTTCCTGGGAACAACAAGCGTGGTTCAGCCGTTCCGCGACGCGCGCGGACGGTCCCCCCGCCTCGGGGTGGGACAACCGTCTCGGATTCCGTCTTCTTTTGACCGATTCGGAGTAAGCGGGTCGAGCGCCGCTTCTCGCCGAAAGAGTTCGCGCTCCGCTATCGCGACGCCTATGCAGTCTCTTTTGACAAAGAAAAAGACCCGATCGAAAACCTCGTCGTCCCGACGTTAAGCAAAGGCGTTTTTATCCGGTCGGCGCGACGACGATCCTATGGGGTTCGAGCAACTCTCCAAGGAATCGGACGTCTTCCTCGGTTAACGTCAGATCGACCGATCCGACGGAGTCTTCTAAACGAGCGGGTTTGGTCGCGCCGACAATCGGCTCCGCGATTCGGAATCGACTTTTAAAGTCCCCGCGCAAAAAACTCAAATTAAAACGACTTCCCCATTTCTTGACTTTCCGTTCAGAATTCCTATAATCGCGGTCGAGTTTTTTTACTCTTACGTTTATGTAAAATATTGTCAAAACTCTGACTTGATGGTGAACGTTATGAACCGTCTCATTCAATCGAAAAGAATTCGCGCCATCCTTGGCGTCGTCGCCATAGTATCGTTTTTGTTCGACGCGCGGGCAAACGCGGCGGAACCGCAAACTCTATTTTCCTGGGATTTTAACACGCAGGAAGACGTCGACGCGTGGGGTAAGAATTGCCTCTCGAAACCGGTCTCCAAAGACGGTTCCTATCGCGCCGATTACACCGACTGGGATCCGTTTGTCGTCAGTCCGCAATTCAATTTGAAACCCGCCGTCGGACAATTTATTGAAATCCGCATGAAATCGACGGGATTCCACGCGGGCGAAGTCTTCTTCGCTTCGTCAAACGAAGGACAGTACAACGGTTTCTCGCAGTCGAAAACCGCTTCTTGGGATATTGTTCACGACGGGAAATGGCATACGTACCAGATCATGCCCGCCTGGCTTCAGGAACCGCAGATCATTAAAATTCGCGTCGACCTCGGAAGACCGACCGACGAGGAAATCAAAAAAGGCGCCAACGTAGAAATCGATTATATTCGTATTCTCAGCGTCGATTTCTCCAACGCCGCCGAATTCGAAAAGAACTCCTGGACGAAGGAAGAGCTCGACAAGTTGGCGGTCAACCTCGACGCCGACGCCAACGGCTGGACGAGCGAAATCGGGCTGATCGACCCCGAAAAGGTCGGCTCGAACCTTTACCTGGAATTTGAACGCGACCCCGCGATTGAAGCGAGCGGTCCATTTCCGCGCGCAAGTCTGCGATTTCTGACGGACGTCGGCTCCGGCGTCGTCTCGCTCGAAGCGCCCCTGTTCAACGTCGGTTCGACGGAACCGAATCGATACGCCAAAAACGTCGATTTGTCCGCGTTTTCCGGCTGGGGCTCGAAAGTCTTTCGTTGGGAGCTTTCCCTTCCTAAAGAGCTGACGCTAAAGAAAATCGAGTTTTCCAAAGCCCCGATTGGCGAAGGCGTCGTCGAAACGCAAGGGAACGGCGAGCAAATCGCGTTGGCGCGCCTTGGCGACAAGGGCGCCGATCTTTCTTACGAAATCGTCGTGAGAAACAGCGGCGGCGCGACGTTGGACAAATTCCGACTCGCGCAGAACGCGAAAACGTCCCCCGCGAAGCTCACGGGCGTTTCGTTCCGGAAAATCGACGTCGATCCGCTGCTCGGGTTCAATCCCGCGGGCGACCGTCTCGCGTCAAAGGGAGTCGACTCAACCGGATCGGAAGCGGAAAGCGTTTCCGCCGACGCCGATAAGTTCGGCTCCGTCCAATTTCCAGTCGACGCGTCGCTTGCGCCGGGCGAAGCGTATCGGATTCTCGCGAAGTTCAACGTTTCCCAACAGGGAATCACGAAAACGAAACTTACTCTGAACGCCGGGAATCAATCGATTGACTTCGAACCGCAACTCAACGTTCTCAAAGCGCTTGACGTTCCAAAAATGGATTACGTCCCCGAGCCGCGAGATCTCGAAAGCGACTATGAAATCGGCGCGTACTACTTCCCCGGCTGGTCGAAACGATCCGGCTGGGACAAAATTGACGAAGCCGCGCCGATTCGCAAGCCGCTTCTAGGCTACTACGACGAAGGCAACCCGGAAGTCGTCGACTGGCAAATCAAATGGGCGGCGGAAAACGGAATCAAATTCTTCTTTGTCGACTGGTATTGGAAAAAAGGACGGATCAGTCTCGATCACTGGGTGCGCGCGTTCCAACAGGCGAAATACCGCTCGCACCTCAAATGGGCGGTCATGTGGGCCAACCATACCGGGTACGGAACGCACACGACCGAAGATTGGGAACTAGTAACTCAATATTGGATCGACAATTACTTCAACACGCCCGAATACTATACGATCGACGGCAAGCCGGTCGTCGTCATGTGGGACGCGTCGATCGTAGACCACGACATGATCGAGGAAGCCAAAAACGAAGGGCTCGACCTCAAGCCGGGCGAAGGATGCAAGCGCGCTATCGAGATCGCTCGTAAGAAGTGCGTCGAGGCGGGCTATCCGGGCGTTTACTTCATCGCGATGAAGTTCCCCGAACACGCCGTCGACCCCGCCACCGTTCAGAAATACGCCGATCAGGGGTTCGACGCCACGACGATCTATCACTTCATGTACCCCGGCAAAAACGTCAAAGACTCGCGGGTCTATTCGTTTGAACAAGTCGCGAAAGCGTCGAAAGTCAATTGGGACGAACGTTGGGAGACGGGAATTCTCCCGACGATTCCGAATATTTCCACCGGTTGGGATTCGCGTCCGTGGCACGGATTCCGCAGCACGGTCGTCTACGGACGAAACGTCGAAACGTTCCGCAGCATCTTGAAAGATTACAAGGAATACGCCAAGGAGACGGGCAATAAACGCGTCGTTCTCGCGCCGCTGAACGAATGGGGCGAAGGATCCTACATCGAGCCGAATAACGAGTTCGGGTTCGGTATGTACGAAGCGATTCGGGAAGAGCTCTGCAAAGAGCCGGAAGGCGGATTCCCCGTCAACTACGCGCCTTACGAAGTCGGGCTCGGGCCTTACGACCTCCCGAAAGACAAGTAAGCGCTCACGTTAGCTCTTCTGTCGCGGTCAAACGCGGAACGTTCGCCACGCGCGCGTTCCGCGTTACGCCGCCGTTTTTTCGCGCCGGCGCGTCCCGGCGCGTTTTCTGTCTCTTGACCTACCCCAACCGCTATGAAACCGCAATTCCCGTTATTCGCCGCGCTGCTGGCCGTTCTCGCGTTCGTTTCCCCTCTTCGCGCGGAAGAGCCCGAACCGTTTTACGTCTACGACATGTCAAGTTTGCGCGAGTTCGACCGCGCCAATCCCGCGGAAACGCGCCGCGTCTGGGACGAAACGCTCCTCGTTTCCGTGCTGCAGGGGCTCGCGAACCGCGATTCCGCGCGGCTGTACGTCCTGTTCGTGCATGGATTTGGGCATAATACCGATCAATTCTGGCTCGACCTGTTCTCCCAAGAGCTCCCATGCGATCCGCCCCGCAAAGGCTGGCTGCAGGATCGGGAACGGCGCGGCGTTCAGTCGCTCGAAGAGC
>CAMZEO010000347.1 GCA_947305735.1 uncultured Planctomycetales bacterium
GTTTGACCTGCGTCGCGTCGATCGTCATGGAGTCGGCGACCGTAATCGCGCGCACATACGCGAGCGCAATCGTCTGCTCTCTCGCAATGAACGACGCGAGCTCGGCCTCCGTCATTTTGCTGATTTCAGCGTCGTACGACTTACTGCCGGATATCGTCCTAAACTTGCCAGCGTAGTAGTCGGACAGATCGAAGGTTACGACGTTCTCGTAGTCCGTCGAGACGGCCATGTCCTTATAGGTTCGGCCTGGGACGGTAAAGTAGACCTCAACCGCTTCGCGGAGCGAAATCATGCCGTCGGTCGGGTCGACGATATCGTCGAGCGTCGTTACGATAATCGACGGGGTCTCGCGGTACGGTAGGAATTCGGCGTTGAACTCGTAGGCGCCCAGATCGACGCTTTCGCCTTGGACGCGCGCCGTCTTGCCTGTTAAATCGTACGGTCCGTAGCCGTTCGTCGTCTGGACGTATTCGCGATCGCCCTGGTCGAGCGTCTGCGCGTTCCTGGCGAGCGCGTAGTACGGGGTCTCGGACTTGCCGTCGTTCCCGAGGAAGATCGTCGAGCCGTCGTACGCGAAGTTCGTCGTCATGCCGTTCTTCCAACCGACGTAGCTGGAAAGCGTATTGTACGCGTTGAGCGTCGCGTTCGTCGAAACGACGCGCGCCTTGACGTCTTCGGAATCGTACGCCGTTCCTTCGCGGAGGCCGACGATCGAGTTGTAGATCGAAACCTTCGCGCCGCGCGTCGCTTGCAGATCGACGCCCGTCTTATTGGCTACCGACGATTCGTTATTGACGATCGTGCCGTTGTAAACGTCGACGATCGCGTTGCGTAGCGCAACGACGCCCGCGACTCCCGTCGCCGCCTTATTATTCGCGACGAGCGCGTTCGTTAGACGACCGCGCGACACGACTACGACCGCGCCGACGCCGTTCGTCAGATCGGTTGCCGCGTTGGCGGTAAAGGACGAATTCTCGACGTAAAGGTTCGCCGCGTAGACCGCGCCGGCAACCTTCGCGCTATTGCCTGTAAAGGTCGAGTTCTTAATTGTAACCAATGCGTTGCCGGCGCTAACCCCGCCGCCATAGAGGCTGGTTCCGCTCGCGTCGTTGCCGCTCACGGTTACGTCGTCCAGATAAATCGACGTATTGAGCTTGCCGACGATACCGCCGCCGTACATCACGAGGTTCGCGCCTTCCTTGAGTTCAATACCGGCGGTCTCGCCGTTCGTTACGCTCATTTCTTTAAGCGTGAGGCTCGCCGCGTTCGTCGCCGTTCCCTGAACGACGATTCCCTGAGCGTCCTTTGCAATGATCGTTACGCCGGTCGCGCGCGCGCCTTCGGAGACGACCGTCTCGTACGTCGCGCCTTGACCCGGCTTAACGCCGGTAAACTCGACGGGCTCGCGATCGAAGATCGGGGCGCCGTTTTCGTCGCGCTGGATCTTATAAACGGGCTCGTCGTAGAGGTTCGGCGTTAGCTCGGCGCTGCCGAAGACCTGCTGGACGTAGCTCGGCTTGCCGTCGGCGTCGAGATAGATCGGGTCGGAGACTTCGTCGACGACGGGCGTCCATGTCCAGAAGCCGTTCTCGTCGACGACCGGGGCGAAGATTCGCCACGCGCCGTTTTCGTCGTAGAAGATTTGATCGCTCGGCGTCGCGTATTCTTGCGCGTAGACCGGGTTTCCTTCTTCGTCGAAGATCGGGGCGCCGTTTTCGTCGACCGCCTGCACGTAGCGCGGCGTAAGTTTATACCACGTCTCGGTAATCGTCTCGACCGGAGCGTCAACTTCGTTCGTCGTCGTTACGCTCGTGCGAATATCGGTCGCGTCGATCGTCATCGTATCGGCGACGGCGAGAGCGCCGTTTTTCGAATCGAGCGTAATCGTAAGCGTCGCGTTCGGATTGAACGTACGCCCCGAATCCGCGAAGTAATCGTAGAGATCGAAGGTTACGGTATTTTCGTAATCCGTCGAGTCGGCCATGTTCTTATAGGTTCGACCTTCGACGGAGAAGTAGACCTCGACCGCTTCGCGGAGCGAAATCCATCCGTCAAAGGCGTCGACGACGTCGTCGAGCGTGGTAACGATAATCGACGGCGTTTCCTTCTTCATCGAGGACTCGTAGGCGCCCAGATCGACGCGGAGTCCTTGGACGCGGTCCGCTTTGCCGGTTAGGTCGTATTGACCGTAGCCGTTCGCGTCTTTGACGTAGGAATCGTCGCCCGCTTCGATCGTCTGCGGATTGCTTACGAGCGCGTAGTACGGGATATCTTCGTCGTTCGCGCCGACAAAGACGTCTTTACCGTCGTACTTGAAGTTCGTCGTCGTATTGTTTGACCAAGCGGTATAGCTGGAAAGCGTGTTCTCCGCACTAATCGTCGCGTTCGTCGAGACGACGCGCGCCTTCGCGTTCTCGGCGTCGTAAGCGACGCCTTCCTCGATTCCAACGATGCTGTTGTAAAGCACAACTTTCGCGCCGCGCGCAGCTTGCAGATCGACGCCGTCGTAACTCAGCGCGTCGACTTCGAAATCGAAGTAACGCGAGCCGTCGCTCTCTTGAACAAACTCATACTCTTTGAGCGTTCCATTATTGACGATCGTACCGTTATAGACGTCGAAGATCGAGTTGCGTAGCGCCACCAGACCGGCGACGCCCGTCTCCGCAAAGTTGTCCGCAATCAGCGCGTTCGTTAATCGAGCGCGCGAAACGACGACGATCGCGCCGACCCCGTTGCCAGACTTATCAAGCGAGTAGTTATCCTCGAAGGACGAATTCTTAACGTAAAGGTTCGCCGCATAGACCGCGCTCGCGCCGCCTGCAAGGTTGGAGTAGAAGGTCGAATCGCTAATGTAGACCGTAGCGTTGCCGGCGCTTACGCCGCCGCCGTACGTTCCTTTGAAGCCGTCGGAGTCCTCCCAATTGCCGTTCCAGTTATTCGCGACGGTTACGCCGTTGAGGCGGATCGACGAGTTCAGATTGCCGATAATACCGGCGCCGCCGTAGTTCTCTTGAACGGCGCCTCCGTTCATCACGAGGTTCGCGCCTTCGCTCAGAACGACGCCGCCTTGACGACCGCCCGTCGCAATAATACTATTGAGCGTAAGATTCGGCGCGTTCGTCGCGGTTCCTTCAATCTGGAAGACGCGCGCTTGGTAGTTCGCGTCGACGGTTACGCACAGACCTTCCGGCGCGTAGATCGCTTCCGGAACGACGAGTTCAGTCGCAACCAACTCGCCGACCGGCTTGCCGTTTTTGTAAACCGGAACTTCGAATTCGCGCTGGTACAGTTCTTTGCTCACGAACTCGAACGGATTGTCGGCGTAGCGCTTCGTAACGACGACGTCGACCGTCTTCGTTTCCGTTTCCGGTACGAACTCGTACGCGACGGTCTTTTCGCCGAGCTTAATCTTGCTCGCGTCGATCGTCATGGAGTCCTTAACGGTGATCGGGTCGTTCTTGTACTGCTCGGCGAAATCGATTACGAAATCGTCGTCTGTGAGCGAATTAACGTTGAAGCCGTCTTTGCTATTGATTAGCGAGTCGTACGTTTCAGAGAAGTCGAAGGTAACGGTCAGGCCGTTTGGATCGCGTTCGCCGTCGAAGAGGCGCGCGTTCACGTCGATCGAGCCGTCCGCGTTCTCACTGTAGTGGAAGTAGACTTCGACCGCTTCGCGGAGCGAAATGAGTCCGTCGTACGGATTAACGACGTCGTCGAGCGTCGTAACGATAATCGACGGAACTT
>CAMZEO010000348.1 GCA_947305735.1 uncultured Planctomycetales bacterium
ATTGTCGTCGACGACAAGAATATCGGCGTCAGGAACCAGCGATCTGAGACGTTCGATCATCAAAGGCAGGTTGTCGATTTCGTCGTAGGTCGCAAGAGCAATAAGAACGTCGTGTTGAGACATGGTCGGTTTTGTCATGAGTTATTTTTCGGCGCTCTTAACGTTCTCAGGCGGTTTAACTCCACGCGTTTTCTCGTAGATTTCTCTCATAAACGCCACGTATTCCTGGTCGAGTTCTTCAAACTGCTTACCAGTAAGACGTTCGAGTGAGTCGGGAGCGTCGGTTCCCTGATAAATCGCATAGAGATAACGAACAAAAGCGTCGCAGTATTTTCCTTTGTCGTAAAACATCAGAAAAAAGGCTGTTCCCGCCGCCTGCGAATACAACAGGTTCAAATCGTCATACGCCTGAAACGCTTTGCGCGACATACCCGCGAATTCACGAAGGGGAATGTACGACTTGTCAACAAAAAGGGAATCCAGCGCGTCTTCAATTCGGAACACGTTCCGACAGCCGCCCATTTCCGCCAAATTTTTCGTTTGATCGACGTCAAACGTCTCTGCCGTAATAGCGATTCCCTCGCAGACCCAGAAATTCGCGCGCAACGCCAATTGAGAATAATCAGATTTACCGTTTGCAGAATTAGGGACGTTACATTCGTTGAATAGCTGATGGGTCGCCTCGTGCGCGAGCATCGGTAAGAGCTCGAACGCGTCTCCGACGTCGTCGGGATCGGGCTCATAGACGAAAATGCACCGCAGGCTGGGGAAATAGCCGCCGACGCTTACCGCCGCGTTTCGGTCGTGCTTGCGCAATTCTCGAACGTACTCGGCGCGGTTTCTGTATAAAATGACTTTGTGCCTCTTTGAAACAATCGCGTTCCCGGAATTCAAACGCGTAATCCACTGGTTCTCGTCGGCGATAAACGGATAGAAAAGTCGACTCCACGCTTGATAATACGACTCCAAAAAACGTCCAATTTCTACTCCGCGCTCGAGCGAAACGCGTGAAAGGATCGAAAAATGCTCCGTTTCGACTTCCCAACCGGACGAGCTCGCGATGATTTTCTTTTTCTCTTCTTCGCGGGAAACCCACTGATTGCGGTAGCAACGTTCGCCGGCGCGGTATCGTTCAACGCGATCTTCAAGGATCCAACCGAACTCCGGATCGTCGACGTATCCTTTCTCCAGTTTTTTGATTTCCCACTGAGAACGCCATTCGTCGTTATACGACTGATAGCCCAGAAAGCGCCGCGCGCGCTCGTGGTCTGGATCGACGTAAAGAGTCTGCAAAACGCAAGCGACGACGTCGAAACCCCTCTTTCTCGTTCCCAAACGTTCGGCGACGGCGAACGTTTCGTCCGCGTAGCGTTTTTGGAGTCTTTTCAGCGCGGCAAACCAACTTTGTTGATCCTTCGACGCGTCGCTCGGAAGTTTTTCAGGTTGTTTTTTACGCGAAAGGAGGGGAACTGTAAAAAAATATTCTTTTTCGGAATATATTTTTGAACGCGTAACTTTCGCTTCGAGCGTCATTCCGCGTTCTTCGCATTTTTTTGCGAGATTCTCGAGTTTTCGCTGGTATTCGTCAAAGATTTCGGCGCTCGATCGGTCGGTCTTTTCGACTTTTGTCGTCGATTTTACGGATTCGGATGCGTCAGGCGTTTTCGATTTGACCGCGTCCTGCGAAAACGCTACGCTTACCAGGGCGCCTAGCGCGCACGCAGACAAGAGAAGCGCTCGCAAGCACGTTGACGTATTGCAACGACGCGTCATTTTAAAACTCCGGACAGAACGAACTGAACGTTCGGGCGTAAAACGCGGCAAAACGACGAGTTTCCCGACGTTTTGCCGCGTTGAAAGTCAATAATTCCACTTTCATTATAAGAAAAACCTTTGACGAACGCAAGACTTCGCCAGAATCGTTACTTTTTAACGATCTCGTAAGAGAAGGCTTCGGAAGAATCAAGCGTCAACTTCGTCGCGCCGTTTTCAGAGAAAACTTCGTATCGGTTCAGTTCGTTTCCTTGACGATCGCGTTCGACGACGTCGAATACTCCGGACGCGAATAACGCAGTCGTCAATTCGACGACGAACGCCGGTTCATCCGGGAGCGGAGTAACGACGACCGAATTACGAGACTTGCATTCAAGTCGGAAACCTCCGTTCGTTTTGCAAACCATGAAATCGGTCGATTCAAAGTTCGGAACAAGCCGCAAGTCGACGCCGTAAAGTTCGGGCGCCGGTTCGTAGGTCAAATTGCGATTTTCGCCGTTTCCTTCAACGATAATTGAACCGAGTCTATATCGGGAATCGGAGGTTCCAGAACCGAGCAACGATAGGCGACGTCCCGTTTTACCGGCGTCGTAAAGACCGCAAAGGAGATTGTAGTAACCGGCGGGCAGGTCTTTTGGAACGTTCACGACGACGGAACCCCCGAAGAGTTTCGTTTCGCGTCCATTCCATTGATCGCTCGGTTTGTTCGGATACTTCAAGGGCAGGACGTGAAGCTCCGGCTTATCGTTCCACCATGTTTTCGGACGTTCAAGGTGAAGGAACGGTGTAAAAGGTTCGTCGGTTGGACGGATGGCGTCCCAAACCAGCGTTCCTTCAATTGTGTCGCCGTCGAGAACTTTTACGTTCTCATATGTCGGTCGAATCGGCGCGACCTGGTTGGGAATCGTCTGCCGACCATTTACGAAATAATCGTCTCCGTCAACGCGCATTTCGACGATCTGCTCGCCAATTCGGATAATTCCGCCGTAAGACGCGCCGTCCTTTTTGATCGACCAGAATCCGAAACGCGGCAAAACGATCGGACTGTTCGATCCGGGAATCGTCAATCCTTCGACCTTCCAATCGTCAAAACCACGATTGACGTAAACGTCGACTCCGGAACTCCACGAAATCTTTTGACGACGAACTCCGTCGCCGATAAACTCAAATCCGACGATACGATTCATCGCGAGCGAACGCGCTAGATTCTGCATCAGCCAGTATTTGCGAACCGAACCTCGAATCGACGTCCCAAGATCAACCATAACGGCGCGTCCCGTAAGAGCCTCGGAAGAAATGTAATCGTCGCTTTCTATCCCGCGAAGCGCGCGCGAAATACCCCCTTGATAGCGATCGCTGTATCCAACCCCGTGCAGGATGAAACGGTCGTGCGTAACGGCGTCTCCCCACGGCACGTATTCGGCGTCTTCGCTTTCGATAACGGTCGAGTAGTTCTCTTGGGTCGGGGTAACGCGGCGAAGTATCCCGTCGGCGCCGTCAAGATGACCGGTCAGCGCGTCATTGCCAGACTCGCTAATCGTAATCGCGTTACCGTTGAAATTGTCGCGGACGTAATCGAAAAACTTGTTCCAGTTGTCGAGCGTTTCCGCGCGAGAATGGAAATTTCCCTGCTTGTCGTAGAAATTAGAAATATGAATCGAAGAAAAGACGTCGGTAAAATACGCCGTCTGCATTAGGTCGTTGCGGATCAGCTCCATATTGCGCTTGACATGCGGCCAGATTGCCGTCGGATTGAACCGATAACTTTGCGCGTCCGGTCCGGGATTGTACCACGCTTTTTGCGGCAAACCGTCGGGATTGAAGATGATTTGATCGTAGGAGAAATCATCGGCGTCCGGGTAGTAATCGATGTAGTTGTCGTGCAATCCGAAAGCGATTCCCGCCCGATCGCAAAAATCCTGCGTCGCTTTGAGGTCGTCAAGAGTTCCTTGTTCGGTTCTTGGAG
>CAMZEO010000349.1 GCA_947305735.1 uncultured Planctomycetales bacterium
CAATACGGCCTTCTATATCGCTCAGCTCGGCCACATCAAACCGATCATGCACTGCGCATTCGATTCTGACGGCAAAGCCGAGATCGTTTCCAAACACATCGGCCTAAACAAGGCCATCAAGTATATCGTCGACCGTTTCGACAAGAGCCGCGCCGTCGCGAAGCAATTGGTGACAACCTTTCGAATTCTCGCGATCAATAGGGCCGGGGACCGCAAAAACTTCCCTATTCTGCTCCGCCGCGAATTGCGCCGTAATGAGCGATCCGCCGCGCCTGCCGGACTCCACGACGACCACGCCGATCGAAAGACCGCTAATAATCCGATTGCGCGCCGGAAAATTACCGCGAAGAGGCGCGGTCAGCGGATAATACTCGCTGATCAACGCGCCGCCGCTGGCGATGATACGCCCCGCCAAATCTTCGTGTTCGCGAGGATAGACGCTTGTAACTCCTCCGCCCAACACCGCAAGCGTGCGACCGCGCGCGTCCAGCGCGCCGCGGTGAGCGCAACCGTCGATTCCCAGCGCCAGACCGCTCACGACGGTAAACCCCGCTTCGACGAGTTCGCGAGCCAAACGCGTCGCCTGCGCGCGACCGTACGTCGTCGCGTCGCGCGTTCCGACCATCGCGATCGCGTAGCTATCTTTCGGCTGAAGCTTTCCCCGAACGTACAACACTCGCGGCGCCCCCGCAACCTCGCGCAAACGGCTCGGATAGCGAGCGTCGTCGATCGAGAGTATTCGAATATCGTTTTCACGACAAAACCGAAAGAGAGGTTCGACGTCGAACGAACGCGCCGCGGCGATCTTGCAAGCTAAGGTCGATCCGACTTTTTCGACGCGTTGCAACTCGTCAAGCGGAGCGTCCAAAACTTTTGTCGCCGAGCCGAAGCGCGCGAGGAGGCGATCCGTCGTGATAGAGCCTACCCCGTCTACGAGAGAAAGAAGGATCTCGTCCGTAAACTCCTCGGGCTCGATAAAACGCAAACGCTCGCCGTTGACCGACCAAAGACTCGCCGCCGTTTCGTTTGCCGCGGCGCGCGTCGTTCGTTCGTTCTCGCGTTCAGGTTCTTGAGCGTCCACTATTGATTCCCTCGCGTTTGTTTTAGGACGATTTCGCGCGTTTGAGAGCCTTGACTTAAACGCGCCGATTCTCCGCAAATCACGTCGGTTATTCTACGAATAAGCTCGTTTTTTACAATCCCCCCTGATCGTTCGACCTCGCGTTCAAATAAAAGACGGCGCGATGAACGCGATAATTTTTTCGCGTTCGCCCGCGCCGTCTTCGCCTGTTATTTCCGGAGAACGACTAAACAAATTCGGGATTGCGATCTTTCAATTGTTGTTGCAGTCTGCTGATAATCGCGCTATGCATCTGACTCACGCGGCTCTCGCTTAAATCGAGCGTCGCGCCCACTTCTTTCATCGTCATCTCTTCGTAATAGTAGAGAATAATGATCATACGTTCGTTACGGTTCAATCCTCGTGTGACCAAACGGATAAGGTCGGATTTTTGCAAACGCGTCGTAGGATCTTCGCCGCGTTCGTCTTCGACAAGATCGATCTCGCTAACGTCTTTCGAACCGTCCGTTTCAAACCACTTCTTGTTTAAGCTGACGAGATTCGCCGCGTTCGCGTCGCTCATAACGCGCGACAACTCCGCTTGATCGATGTTCAAACGTTCCGCCAACTCCTCCTGAGTCGGCAAACGCCCCAGTTTGTCCGCCAGTTCCTTATTCGCTTCGGCAAGCTTTCGCGCGCGGGAGCGAACGAGTCGGGGAACCCAGTCCATATTGCGCAACTCGTCAAGCATCGCGCCGCGAATACGAGGAACGCAGTACGTTTCGAATTTCACCCCGCGTTCCGTATCGTAAGCGTCGATGGCGTCCATCAAGCCAAAGACGCCCGCCGACGCCAAATCTTCGAGATCGACTTCGTCGGGAAGTCGAGACCAGACTCGTTCCGCGTGATAACGCACTAAGGGAAGATAATGTTCTATCAACTCGTTCCGCAACGTTTTGTTAGAACGATCGGCAATAAAGTCCTTCCACGTTTGAGCGATCGCTTCGGGGTTAGACTGAGTCGCGAGCATATTATCCTCCATGAACTTCGATTATTAAGACAAGCGATCTACAAAGGCGTCTTCGCGTCGCGCAAAAACGCCCCCGCCGACGCGCCGGTTATCGCGGAACGCCGCGACGGTTTGCGAAACACGACCGCGCCAACGCGCGATCCGACTTAAATCGAATCGCGTCGTAAAAACAAGTTATCGAAACAACAAATAATTATTGCAACAAACAAAAACGCTCCAACGACGCTTTTCGCGTCGCTTGACGGAATCAAACGCGCCGCGCGTTTGGAGCAAAAGCGCGCGGGTCTTTATTTTCTCAACGCTAAACGCGTCAAGAAACGACTCATGCGAGCTCAACTCGCCGTTCCGCCAGGAGAAACCTCGGCGTTTAAACCGTTGACAAAACAACGGAACAAGTCGTCAGCGCGAAGTCGTATCCACACGCGTAAAAACCGATCGAATCATTAAAAGTGTTTCAAACGGCATATTCCTTCTACCTGTTTTATCGGATTCTCCCAAAAAATCATTAGCGGATTCCACGAACTCTCTTAAAAAATAAGAGGGAGACGGAAATCGACGACGAACACGACTTCGACAAGAAACGACGGCGCCGCCGCGCGAACGAGCATCGCGCGGCGGCGCAACCTTTTAGGGAGAATGCGAATTTCAACGAAGACCGTTTTTAGGAACCGCGACGATAGGACGCGGGGTTTGAGTTGGAGCGTTGGCGTCGCGAGTTACTACCGTAACGGAAATCACGCCGTCGTCCGACGTCGCGCTTGACGCGGTTGAAGAATCGGCGATCGCCTTTGGGCCTTCAGAAGGCTTACCAACCGTCGGATCAAACACCTCGCCGTCCCCTGCGGAATTGTTCGGCGAGGGGGCGACGTTCGGATCGGCGCCGGAATTAACGGAATTTCCAGATTCAATTTTTGTCTCGGAGTCGTCGGCGGGGGCGCAAGGTTTTGGTAAAACGGCGTTGGGCTCGCAGGGAGCCGGCGAACCGTCGGCTTTGGCCTTCTCTCCCCCGCTCATTGGTTCCAGCGCGCGAATAATCACCGGCTCCCAAACAATTCGTTCGACTTTTTCAGTTTTTCCACTGACAACGCGAGGCTCGACGACGCGGCGCGGTTCAACGCCGCGAATATAACGATAACGATAAATTTTCCCATCGGTTCCAATAACGGTTCCCACTTCTTCGGACGTCTTCCAAAGGTCGGCGCGAGAACGCGTTCCGGATTCCCAAGGATCGGCGTTGTTCGTTTCTTCGGAGATTTTACGAATTGTCGGGGCCTTCGTGTGCCGGTAGGGGCCGAGATACGTCGTGCGTTCGCCGGATGTTCCCCAAAGAAACGCGCCGTTTCCGACGTCGTTCACAAGGGGACCCGATCCAAAAACCAAACCGGGCGTTAGAAAAAAAAGGTGAATGAACGAGCGCCTCCACAGCGAGCGAAAAGAAAACGACACGATGCTCATTACGTCTACCTATATTGCTCAAACTTTTTATTTTACCATTGAGAACGCAAAAAAAGCGATCTGCTTAAAACGCCGCCGATGAATAGAATACGCTTTTCTCCGGAGCAATCAACCCAGAAGAACGTCAATTAAGACAAGAAAGACGCACAAAGAAAAAAG
>CAMZEO010000350.1 GCA_947305735.1 uncultured Planctomycetales bacterium
GATAGGATCGGCTCGAAAACAAACTACAAGATTTTGTTTGGTCGACATTGTTTTACCGGCAAAAAAGATATCCTTGGCAAGCGATTGCTTTATTGATTTTTTTTTGAGAAGTCTTATTTATCAGACGGTACAAGAACAGTTCCTAGTCTTTGAGTCTGACGCGCTTCTGTGAAATGACAAAAAGCAATAGCGATTGCGTCCGCTACGTCCGGAGGTTCCGGAAGAAGAGGAAGTCGCAATTCTAGTTGTACGGCTCGTTGAATTTGGTCTTTTGGAGCATGTCCGGCGCCAGTCATTGTTTTTTTTATTTTTGTCGCGGCATAGGAAATTACTTCGACGTCCGACTGTTCGGCGGCAAGGCATATTGCGCCGCGAGCGTGCCCCATAAGTATCGCCGTTTGAGGGCGCTTGTACAGGGAATACAGTTCCTCAAGCGCGAGCACGTCCGGATGATGTGTTTCAATGACTTCGACGACTCCGTCATAGATATCTTTAATTCTTGCGGCCAGCGTTTTTCCAGAACTACGGATAACTCCCGCTTCCAAAAGCTTAGCCCGACCGGTTGACACATCCAGAACCCCGTAACCCGTGACGTTCAATCCAGGGTCTATTCCAAGAATGACTTTTTCGACTTTTTCCAATGCGTTCTAATACTCCAAATGATAACGCAATAAAAAGCGTTTGAAAAAAACGTCAAAACCTGACGTCGACTGAAAACGAAAAAGATTACGTTTTACTCAGACGTCAAATTTTGACGTTTTCGCGTATTGAAACCATCTATCTTTACGCGTACGCTTCATTCCAAAGCGCGTTGAGATCGACGTCGGCGGGGGTTCCCGCGAAAACCACAATACGATAAACGCCTTTCAAAACGTCTCCCTTATTCCAACTGAATCCATCTTCCTTAAAAAGGAAAGGCATTGGTGAAATATTGCCGTAATCGCGAGTGAACCAAGGGCAATTCTCAAACGGCTCTTTAGGAGGACATAATACGGCGACCCCTTCGGTGATATTGGGATTAAACCGTCGTTTTCCGTAGAAGGCCGCCCATTTCGCCGGTTTTGCCCAGGTTTCTTTTTCTCCTTCGTCGCCTTCGCTATTAATCAACGTTCCGCCGCCGGCCGGACACAGATCTTGTTCGACTCGAACGCCAAAGAAACCATGGTTTGTTTTCTCAATATGGACGTCCGTAAGCATTTTCATCGAAAAATCCAAGTCGAGAGTGTAATAGTCGTCGTTTTTCCAAGTAAGCGTGTATTTACGAGCGTCCTCAATAATTGGATCCTGTTCCGGATGCTTCCAAACGCAGACGTCGGTGAATTCGACAACGTCTGTCTCTGCTTTGGTGAGCCTGAGATCGGCGCTGAATATTTGACCTCTGTTAGCGCCTTCTTGCCAGTAGTTGCCGCCATTGACTCTGTCGGCTCCCATAAAAACCGAACGATGGTGAGGCCAAGGTTGAGCGGATTCACTTGTGACGGAAACGCGAGAAATAGGACCTGCCAACGGATAGACGTAAGGGTACTTTTGGTTGGGGTTAGTACGATAAGCCGCGATTACCTGATTGTCCTTGCGAATCCAGAGAATCTTGTCGCAGAAATCGGGATAGTACGAAGTAAAATGTTCAACCTGATTGTCCCCCCAATCAGGTTTTGGTTTCCCCGATTTCCCGGGGTAGTTGACCGTATTGAATTCTTTAGCGTCCGCTCCAAATGATTCCGAGCTGAGCGAGACAGAAAGACCTGTTGCCGCCAGGAAACCGGCGTTTTTAAAAAAATCCCGTCGTTGCATATAAAACCTCATGACGTTTTTGGAAAGATGTGGCTGATTAAGAATTGAAGGCGGCGGATTCGATAGTTCAACGCGACGTCGTGGAAAAAGCAACGGATCCCTCCACTTCGATCCTCGAACTAGAGTTTAGCGCCGCTTTTTGGCTCTGTCAACGATTACTAGCAATATCTCTCTTATCAGAAAAAACATTCTTCCAGTTTGTTCTTATGGTCTAACTTGAAATACTACAGTGAGTTGTTAATTAGTCGCGTAGTCGTGAGACCAAGATCATAACGCCATTTTTGCAGTTTTGACTTCGCTACGCGCTATAATATTTTGTTTTCGCGCTTGCTCGATGGAACGTTTTTTTACTCGGATTCGGCTTCATAGGTTAATTTGTCCCGATCATCATATTTTGGGAATGTCCAGAAAGTTGTGTAAATTTCGTGGGCGTCGGTTGACGGGATAGCCCTTTTGTATTAGAATCAGTTAAGTTTTTCGAGCAAGGCTACGGCGGTTGGGTTGTAGTCGTCGGTAGTGATAGGTTTTACCGCGCATTGATTGTATAATCGGCGCGCGTCCTTGTTGAAACGAACGTCGCTGGCGCGTCGGCGTCGAGTTTTAACGAATTGTAATACAGGTAGGTTTTTAAAATGGCAGTTCCTAAGAGAAAGCAAAGCAACGCCCGCACTGGCTCTCGTCGTTCGCATGATTTCAAAAAGCCCGTTCAAACGGTTGCTTGTCCCGATTGCAATAAGATGATTCAACCGCATACAGTGTGCCCAAACTGCGGTCACTATATGCGCCGCGAGGTGATTTCGCAGGATAACTAGCGCGCGTTTGTTTGTCGCTTAACGTGTTTGTCTTGCTTTCCTGGAAATTATTAACGCGAATTAGGGAATCTACGGTGATTCCCTTTTTTTTGCGTCATTCAGTTTGACGTTTTTCATAATTTTGTCGTTTTTTTTGCGTTTTGTAGCAATATTGTCCAAAATTTCCTTTTTCATCCCTTGATTTTATACGTTAATTCCTTCACAATGTGTGCGAGTTTACCTTGGGTTCAATTGCGCTTTTGAATCCGTTTAAAAGAAATCTAGCTTCTTTTGTGTGGAGAAAAGATGGAAAAAACCGCGATTTTGTTTCCCGGTCAAGGCGCGCAAACAGTTGGCATGGGGCGCGATCTCTACGACTCCAATGAGAATGTGCGCGAATTGTACGCGAAGGCGAACGAAGTTGTCGGTTATGATCTGGCGAAAATTTGTTTTGAGGGACCGATTGATTTGTTGGATACGACGGAGCAGAGTCAGCCGGCAATTTTTTTGACAAGCTTGGCCGCGTTAGAAGGATTGAGGACGTCTAATCCGGAAGTTCTTTCAAATTGCGCCGCGACGACGGGGTTAAGTCTTGGAGAGTATACCGCCTTGGTTTTTGCAGGCGTCATGTCGTTTGAAGATGGTTTAAAGTTGGTTCGACTTCGAGGGCGGGCTATGCAGGAAGCTTCAAACGCTACTCCTAGCGGGATGGTTAGCGTTATAGGTTTAGACGTTGACATTGTTGAGGATCTTTGTAAGCGGATAGGCAGCCCTGAAACGTTGACGATTGCGAATTATCTTTGTCCAAGGAATTACGTGGTTTCTGGTTCGCAAAGCGCGTGTGAAAAGTTAGTTGATTTGGCGCGAGAACTTGGCGCGATTAAACTTGCGCCGTTAGCGGTTGCCGGAGCTTTTCATACGCCCATAATGAAGCCAGCCGTTGAAAAAATGCGTCCAATTATTGAAGCAATGGAATTCAGCGCTCCAAAAGTTCCCTATATTAGCGGAGTTGACTCCAAATTTCATAGCGATCCTGACGATATCAAGCGTATTTTGATTCGTCAAATCTCTTCTTCGATTTTTTGGGAAGATTCGATGCGAGTTTTACTCGCCGACGGAA
>CAMZEO010000351.1 GCA_947305735.1 uncultured Planctomycetales bacterium
GTCCGACAGCAGGAAGGGCGAAACGTATATGAGCAGATACTGCGTTGCCTACGATGAATTCATGGGAACGGAAAGGAGAAAGCGCGCAAGGTAATGTCAGAACTGTTGGAAAAGATACTTTCCGGCGACAATATGAGAGCCGCCTACGAAAGCGCGCGCCAATAAGGACGCAAGCGGAGTGGACGGGGTATCGGTTGCGCAAACTGAAGATTATATTCGAGAGAACTGGGCAAGTATCAGGGAACAAATCGTTCATAGAGAGTACAAGCCCCAACCCGTCAGGCGTGTAGCGATACCCAAACCAAATGGCGGGGTGAGGAACCTCGGAATCCCGACCGTAATGGACAGAGTAATCCAGCAGGGTATAGCGCAGGTAATAACCCCCATGTGCGAACCTCTGTTTTCGGAATGGTGCTACGGCTTCAGACCGGGCAGAAGTTGTGAAATGGCCGTTAAGCAGTTGCTCGTCTACCTGAACGACGGATATGAGTGGATAGTAGACATAGACTTGGAAAAGTTTTTCGACAACGCGCCGCAGGACAGACTAATGAGTCTCGTCCATAACATCATCAACGATGGAGACACGGGGTCTCTTATCCGCAAATACCTGAAAGCGGGAGTCATGACGCCGCAAGGCTATGAAGAAACGACGTTGGGAACGCCGCAAGGGAAAAATTTATCGCCGCTACTGTCAAACATCATGCTAAATGAGTTAGACAAGGAACTCGAAGCAAGAGGACTTCGTTTCGTAAGATATGCCGACGATTGCGTAATAACGGTCAGAAGCGAATCGAGCGCGAAGAGAGTCATGCGGACGGTATCGGACTGGATACAGAGGAAACTTGGGCTTAAGGTCAATATGACCAAAACGCGCATCTCGAGACCGAGCCAATTAAAATACTTAGGTTTTGGCTTCTACAAGGATTCCAAAGCAAAAGAATGGAAGTGCAGACCGCGCGAAGATTCTATTGTCAGGTTTAAGCGCAAGCTGAAATCCCTTACTCGTAGGAGCTTTCCAGGGAAAATTTCGAGGAGAACCGAAGGAATTAGCTTGGTGTTGAGAGGTTGGATTTACTACTATGCCCTTGCGTCCTTGAAAACGGTAATGACAGAAATAGACGCTCATTTGAGGACAAGACTAAGGATTTGCATCTGGAAACAGTGGAAAGTTCCTAAAAAACGACAGTGGGGATTGCAGAAATGCGGGGTTGGAAAAGACCTTGCAAGGCTGACTTCGTATTGTGGAAGACGCTACGTTTGGATAGCGACTAAAACGAGCCTGGCCAGAACTATTTCCAAAGAACTGCTTGCGAAAGCAGGACTAATAAGCTGTCTTGACTACTATAACGAGCGCCTTGCTTTGAAGTTAGGTTGAACCGCCGTATGCCGAACGGCACGTACGGTGGTGTGAGAGGGGAGAGAGAATCTCCCCTACTCGATTTAGATTTAATCGTTGAGAAGTTCTATTTATAGTTTATTTACAAGTTTTCCACAGTTTTTCTTCTCTTTTTCTTGCTCTTTCTTTCTTTTGATCTTCTTTTCGGAGCGTTCTTTTGGTGAATGATCTTAAAAAAATCTAACGCGAAAAACAAAAAACAAAAACGCGTCGTAACAACGCGATGCGGCAAGTGGGAAACGACGCACCGACGCAGTACTAAAAGATGCGCTACGACTGGTTCCGCATGCGCGACACGCCATTGACGCCGCGTAAACACAGTTCTAAAGGGGCCAAAAAAATAAAAAAATTACGACGGGGTTCACAAGAATTTCTGAAATCTGTTATTATTCCGAACGAGGGAGACCAGAACAATGGCAAAAGTAAAAAACAAACAAAACAACGACGGCGCTTGACGTTCACAGACGATACGCGGAAGACGACTCGCCAATCTCGCTATTCCTGATCGCGTTCAAAAAGTTTTACTCCACCGCAAAAAATCGAACGACGCGCGCTTCGCTTCGGCGTCGCGCTACTTTGACGAGTTCGCGCGAAAGGCGGCGTTAGAGATGGACGAGGCCGCCGACGGCGTTTGGCGACCCTGGCGCGAAGGCGTCGATACGGTCGCTCGATCAACGGATTGATCGAGCTCGGCGTTCCGCGTCAACAGATCGAGAAAATTCACGGATTCAAGCGAGCGGACGGTTCGCCGGACGTCGACGCGGTTGAGCGCCGCGACGAGTGGCGAGCGCCGTCGTGGCCGGAGGATTCGCCGACCAAGGACAACGCTGCGGAAATCGCGCGGTTGGCGGTCGACGCGCTTCAAAAAATTAGCGCGGTCGAGGGCGAGTCGATCGACGCCGAGTGGAATTGGCTGGTCGACTGCGTTGGCGAGATGTTCGAGCCGGAATCGGCGCCGATCGACGAGGAGGAAGCGCAGGGGCGTCTCGTTCTGCGGTGTTTTGAGGAATTACAACCGGAGACGCAGCAGATTGTTCTCGACGAGATAAGGCGATACTTGGATGAAACGCCGCCACGAACGGAACCGTCGGAATAGACGCCGACGTCGAACCGTTCGACGATCAGCGCAACGCGTAGCGCGTCCGTCAATCGGCTTTGCAGGAGCCGACGAAACAAACGGAGATTCGAGAAATGGAACTGAATACAAAAAATCAATCTATGGAGACTAAGGCTAACCGCCCACGGAGTTGGTATCGCAATGTTAGAGTTTTACACAAGATATTTCGGACAATGGGTTTTCATGGCGATCCTTTGCTTTTGCAAATATCCAAACGTCAAAAAAAATTTCAAGGAGTTGGCGACCACGGATCCCTGTGAAATAAAAATAGAACGCGTGTCCGACATGGACGCTTGGATTTGCATTGTTGAGAACGGAAGCAGACAAAAGAAAGGTTTTAAACCGTATTCGCCAGACATTTTTGAATGGACGTTTTGTATAACTATCTTCTCGACGCTGAAAGATTAGGAGCCGTTCGAAGTAAGTCTGGAACAATTTACAATCCAGACGAACCAGACAAAATAACGCTTGTTTTTGAAGCGTCTTCTTTTCTGATCAACCGATTTAGAAAAAAGACATAACTTTCTGATACAATGCCAACAACAGCAAGAGGGAGCCAAAAAGGAAAAAATGAATTTATACCAATTTGTTCAAAAACTCTTGTACGACGCGCTGAGTAAAGACACGTTGAAATCGTCCAATACGCGCGGCGCGGCAAGATTGCGAGCCAATATTTTCTCGGACGTGAATATCCTTGGAACCAAAAAATGAACGCGTACGGTCGTTGGGTTACGGGGCGCGGAGGCGCGAAGTATTTTATCAACTTCGAAACGCTCGTTAAACGCGCGATCGAAAAGAACAACCCGACGCCTGAAGAATTTGCAGGAATGTTCGGGAAACGTCCAGAAAACAACGCGGTGCGAGAAAATATCCTTGAAGAAATGCGCTATCACGAGTATTTTGTGAGAGTGTTGTTAGCGCCTAAAGGAAGAACAATTCTTCCAGACACAGGGAAAGAAGACATTCGCGCAGACGATCAGAAATCTTTAACAATATCGGATCGCAATTACAAAAGAAAGACCGTCGCGCTATACAAGACAATACCAAACACAGAAATATCAGTATTGTGTCAGCGTCGCGTGTACGATGAAAACGGAGTAGCCTTACAGGATTTTGACTACTGGCACGGAAACGACGTTCACGTCTTTCCGCACA
>CAMZEO010000352.1 GCA_947305735.1 uncultured Planctomycetales bacterium
GTCGAGCTCGACGCCTTTTTCGCTTCCCCACAGCTTGTTGAGGTAACTAACGCAGTCGATGACGTCTTCGGCGCGGAGAACCGTCGCGTCAAGATCGACTTCGGAACTGGTCGTTTCGTCAAGGTCGATCTCGGGGTGCAATTTGCGGTACATTCGGAAACGACCGACGCGACCGAGACGATATCGGGAAGGATCGTAGAACTTGTCCTTGAAGAGTTCCTTCGCTTTATCGAGCAAAACGGGATTGCCCGGTCGCAGCTTGTGGAAGATATACATCAGCGCTTCGGCGTGCGTTCTGGTCTTGTCTTCGGCGAGAGAGTTGAGAAGCAACTTGTTGCGCGGACTGTCCATTACCTCGACCTTCGCGACGCCGGAAGTGCAAATTTGCTCGGCGATCGCGTTGTTGACGAGAGCGCCCGACTCGACGATCACCTCGTCGGCATGAGCGGAATCTTTCGGATAGAGAACGTCGCCCACCGCGATTTTGCCTTCGATTTTCGAAACGGTCTCCGCCCCGGTGATCTTGACGACCTTCGTGCGGAAGAACGCGCGCATAATCTGCGGATTCGCGCCGTACTTTTCGTCCATCGCGCGCAGAAGCGTCATGACCGGCAACTTCTGGCTCTGGTCAATGCGAACGGAAATCGTCTCTTTGCGCGTTATTTCAAACTCGATCCAGCTTCCGCGCTCCGGAATAATGCGGCAGCTATAAACTTTGCGATCCGCCTCTTCTTTGGTGAGAAAATCGACGCCGGGACTACGGTGCAACTGATTGACGACCACGCGCTCCGCGCCGTTAATAATAAATTCGCCGCCGCCGAGCATGATCGGCAATTCGCCGAGATAGACGGGCTCCTCGATTGAACCTTCGGCTCCGTCGCCCTTGACAAGCCGAAGATTAACGCGAAAGGGACGACCGTAAGTCAAGTGTAGACGTCGGCATTCGTCCGGCGTGTAACGGGGCTTTTCCAGCTCGTATCCAACATATTCAAGACGCGCCGTTTTTTCATAATTCTCAATGGGAAACGCCTCGCGCAAGACGGATTCGAGACCTTGGTCTTTGCGCTCGCTTTGAGGGACGTCCGCTTGCAAGAATTCCGCGTAGCTTCGCGTTTGAAGAATCGTTAGGTCGGGAACCGGAAACGTCGCGCTGTGGTTGCCAAATTGGCGCGTTTCGTTCAGCTGTAACTTCCGTTTTGATGTAACCGCCATTCAGAACTTTCCTCCCGGTCAGGTTTATAGAACGTATGATTCTAATTGGCAAAAAAATGCCAAATGTTTATCCTAGACCATTCCGTCAATTATGGAAGGGGGGAGGCCAAGATTGTCGAGGAATTTTTTCATTTTTCTTAAAATAGTATTCATACTGAAACGAATAAAGGAATTAAGGACTGGAAAAAATTTTTAAAAAATTTTATTTCATTTTTTTAAAAAAATGAAATTTTCACAAATTTTTCATCGAAAAAACAATCGACGCGTCGGCGCGATTCCTATTTCCAGATTATCTTAACTCACAATTCGTTAAACGAAGACGAGCTGTTGTAAAAAAGATTAAGCAATAGCGTTAATACCAAAAAAATTGGTTGCAACAATAAAAACAATCGCAACAACGTTCTAAATTAACCTCAAGCGACGAAGCGACGTTAGAGTTCGCATTTCAGGACGTCCCTTTGGAAAAGAAAGTCGCGCGACGTCCCGCGAGAATGAACGCGCCGTTCGAAGACGCGCTTTTTCCTTTCCTTTCTCAAAGGTCAAACCGATAAACAAAAAGAGCCTCGAGACGAAAATCTCGAGACCCTTTTTTCAATCGTACAAACGACTAGACGCTTAATTATTCAATCTCACTTAAGGGAGACCTTCGCGCCGGCTTCTTCAAGTTCTTTCTTGAGCTTTTCAGCCTCGTCTTTGGGCAGAGCGGTCTTGATCGCTTTGGGAGCGCCTTCAACCAAGCCTTTGGCGTCGCCAAGGCTCGCGCCGGTGGCGCCGCGCACGACCTTAATAACGGCGATCTTCTTAGCGGCGTCAAATCCCTCGAGGACGACGTCGAATTCAGTTTTCTCTTCGGCGGCGGGAGCGGCGTCCGCGGCGCCCGCGGGATTGGCGACCATGACGGCTCCGCCGGCGGCGGGCTCGACGCCGTATTCTTCTTTCAGGTAATCGCTGAGTTCTTTAGCTTCCTTGAGCGTCATACCCATGATCTTATCGCCCATGGCCTTAATTTCGTCGGAGAAAACGCGTTCGTCAGACATAGTAATTTCCTTTCTGGTAGTCGCGCGGAATCTTCCACGACTTGCGTCGCGATACCATATCGCGACAAGCGTGGTCTGCGAGCCCGCGCAAATTATTATATACTTGATTATGTCGCAAAATGCGACGCAAATTACTCAGGTTCGGTCGGCGAACCGAAACGCGCCGTTGAATCGCCGAAAAAATACGCAAAACAATCGGCGCCTATCCAAACAAGACTCATTCGGCGGCGGCTTCTTCGCCTTCGCCGTCCTTGTCCCAACGTTGCTTGATCTGGCTGGCGAGATTCGCCCCGCCCGCGATAAGTTGAGAAGAAAGCTTCGAGCCGACGCCCGTGATCTGACCGAGCAGGATCGCGATCTGTTCTTCGCGAGAAGGCCATTTGCTGATCTCCACGGCTTGCGCGGCGGCGAACGCTTCGCCGTCCATAACGCCGCCGAGAACGCTGAACTTGCTAAATCGCTTCTCTTTGGTCAGCTTAACGACTTCTTTGGCAAGCGCGACAATGTCGGACGCGCCCCAACAAAGAGCCGCGTTGCCGGAAAGACCGTCAAACGCCGCGGCCAGAGAAGTGCCGGCGCAAGCGCGCGCGGCAAGGCTGTTCTTAACGACCATGACTTTGACGCCTTTTTCGGCGAGCGCGTTGCGAAGAGCGTTGCTGTCGTTAACTTCCATACCGACAAGATTGACGAGAAAAGCGTTCTCAACGCCGTCGAGGCGTTTTTTCAATTCTTCGGTGATAATATTTTTTACAAACTTACTCATTGTTATATGTTTCGATTAAAGGGCGGTTGTTGACTGAATAATCGACCTTGCCCGAAATCACTGGGGCAGAACGCGAACGCCGGGACTCATCGTGGCGGAAATCGCGATCGATTTAACGTAAACGCCCTTGACGGACGCCGGCTTCAAGGTGTTGACGTAGTTGATAAACGCGCTGATGTTCTCGGCAAGTTTATCGGCGTCAAAGCTGAGCTTGCCAACGACGCCGTGGACGATGCCGCCTTTGTCGTTACGAAATTCAACTTTACCAGCCTTATATTCTTTGACCGTTTTTTCAACGTCCATCGTGACCGTTCCAGCCTTCGGACTCGGCATCAAACCGCGCGGTCCGAGCAAACGTCCTAGCGACCCGACGACGCCCATCATATCGGGGCATGCGATACAGACGTCAAAATCAAACCAACCGTCTTTAATCTTTTGAGCCAACTCGGGACCGCCGACGTAATCGGCTCCCGCGGCGGTCGCTTCGTCGGCCTTTTCGTTTTTGGCGAATACCAAAACGCGAAGCGTTTTGCCAATACCGTTCGGGAGAACGACTGATCCGCGGACAATCTGATCGGATTGCTTCGGATCGACGCCCAAACGCATCGAAATTTCGACCGATTGATCGAATTTCGTCGTGTT
>CAMZEO010000353.1 GCA_947305735.1 uncultured Planctomycetales bacterium
GACGGTCGCCTGAGGAACGACGGTCGGCTGAGGAACGACGGTCGCCTGAGGAACGGCGTTCGGCTGAGGGACGACGTTCGGCTGAGGGACGACCGTCGCGTTTTGCGGATTAATCGGTCGCGTCTGCCCAAATTGGCGGCTTGGCGCGGCGTAAATCGGCAAATCGGGGGTCGCGTAGGGTTCGAACGGTCTTTGCGCGACGTAGACCGGCGCGTATTCGGGCTCGTAATCGTAAAAATCCTCGTCGAGGCGTTCGTCGGCGAGTCGGCGTTGACGGTGATCCAGCGTGGAATCAAGCAAATCAACGAGTTCCGACTCCTCCTTTCCCGGCGGAAATTCGACGCGACGCGTTTTGACGACGACGCCCGAATCCTCGGCTCCGGGGAACCGTATTTCTTCCGCCCGATTTGTCGCAACGCTCGTTCCCAGCGCGACGGCGGCGCACAATCCGAGCGCGCGCCAGGACTTCCGCAGGTCCGATCCGAACGGTCGCGGCGCTTTCTGTACGTTCGACTCTTTCATTTCGATCTAAAATTCCAGGGGAGGTTGACGTTGTTCTCGTTCTTTCGGAAATATTCCGACTCTCTGGGCGCAATCCACGCTCTCTTTGTTGGTATCGGCTGAAGAAAAACAAACGGTTAGTATAATTTTACTGATTGT
The DNA here is from genome assembly GCA_947305735.1 of uncultured Planctomycetales bacterium. Classification (GTDB taxonomy): domain Bacteria; phylum Planctomycetota; class Planctomycetia; order Pirellulales; family Thermoguttaceae; genus RUG369. The sequence goes on from CAMZEO010000353.1 coordinate 661, forward strand.
AACAACTATTTTGGTTGCGTTGATAAAATAGAAAGAATAGGATGTCGGCGTTGAAAGAATCGCGACGCGGAGGACGAAGATTCGAGGCTAAAGGACGCCTTCAACTTTTGGTTTCGTGTAAACGCGCCGTCGACGCGCGTTCTACCGGTCGAGACTATTCTCGTCGCGTTTTTTTCGTTTAATCGCGTCGAAATCCTTTTCGGAACTTAGTCGCGTCTGCGAGGAAATGTCGAATAGCCTTTTAACACGCATGCCGCGTTTTTCAAAATCAACGTTCGCGCGGCGTTTTTCGCCTCGTCTTTTATCGTCGGCCGAGTCCGTCGCGTCGAAAAATCTTTCTTTCGACGTCTTGACGTTTCGCTTGTTTTTCGACGTCGTTCGTTTATAATGAACGGCGTTCGACGTCGCGAGTCGATAAACGACCGACTCGCTTTCTTCCGCTGAGAAGACGCGACGACAAGCATTTTAAACGCAAAGGAACTCTCATGAAAGTTAATAAATTCGGTATTGTCGGATGCGGCATGATTTCAACGTTCCACGCGCGCGCCATTCGAGAAATCGGCGCCGAACTTGTCGCGTGCTACGACCAGATTCCCGCCGCCTCCGAGCGCGTCGCCAACGAATTCGGATGCAAGGCGTATCGGGACTTCAAAGAATTTCTCGCCGATCCCGACGTTCAGATCGTCACGATCGGGACGCCCAGCGGCGCGCACCTCGATCCCGCCGTCGCCGCCGCCAAAGCGGGCAAGCACGTCATCGTCGAAAAGCCGCTCGAAGTGACGACGGCGCGCTGCGACGAGATTATCGACGCGTGCGAAAAGGCGGGCGTCACCCTTTCGACCGTCTTTCCGAGCCGATTCCATCAGTCGAGTCAACAACTCAAGAAAGCGATCGAGGCGGGCCGTTTCGGCAAGTTGACGCTCGGCGACGCGATCGTCAAGTGGTATCGGACTCAGCAGTATTACGACGGCGGCGTCTGGCGCGGCACCTGGAAGCTCGACGGGGGCGGGGCGCTCATGAATCAGGCGATTCACAGCGTCGACCTGTTGCTCTGGCTTATGGGGGACGTCGAGGAAGTCTCCGCGCTCACGGGGCTTGTCGCGCATGAGAATATCGAGGTGGAAGACGTTTGCGTCGCGTCGCTGCGCTTTAAAAACGGCGCGCTCGGTCTGCTTGAAGCGACGACCGCCGCGTATCCCGGCTACTTGAAGCGGATCGAAACGCACGGCGACAAGGGTTCCGCCGTCATCGAGGAAGAAGACATTATTAAGTGGGATTTCAGCGAGTCGCGAGAAGAGGACGCCGCGATACGCGAGTCGATGACGAACCGTCTTTCGGGAGGGGGAGGCGCCGCCGACCCCGCCGCGATCGGTCATCAGGCGCACGCCAAGCAGTTCGCGAACGTCCTCAACGCGATCGAGACGGGAACGAAGCCGCTTATCGACGGTTATGAAGGGCGGAAGAGCGTCGAAGTCATTCGCGCCGTCTACGAATCGGCGAAAAAAGGTTCCGTCGTCAAGATCAACGGCTGACGGTCCGAAGCCGGACGGGCGGTTCGCGCTTCCGCGCGAGGCGGGGAGATCCGCTCCCGCTGGTCGCCGGCGCTCAAGATCCGCAGGCGGTCGTCGGGCGGGTTCGAATCGGACGGGCGGTTCGCGTTTCCGCGCGAGGCGCAAAGACCCGCTCCCGTTGGTCGCTTTGCGTATCCGACGGGAGCGCGACCGACGCGACGCGTTGACTCCAGTTCGCAAGCCGACTTCTAAAAGACGCGAAGCCGCCGACGAGCGGAGATTCTAAAAGTCCGTTCGCCCCGTAGTCCGGCGTCGCGTTCGACATGTCAACCGTCAATACCCGTCCTTCCTTGACGAAACCGTTTAATAATGCTAGAATAACGGCAAAGAATCGACGTTATGGCAAAAAGAACAAATCGAAAATATAAAGACCGTCTTTTCAAGTTCATCTTTGGCAATCCGAAAAACAAAGCGTGGACGCTGAGCTTGTACAACGCCGTCAACGGCTCGAATTATACGGACGAGAACGCTATCGAGATTAACACGATTGAAGACGCCGTCTACATGGAAATGAAGAACGACGTGTCGTTTTTAATCAACGACACGATGAACTTATACGAGCATCAGAGTTCGTTCAATCCCAATATGCCGATGCGTTTTTTCATTTACGGCGGCATGTTGTACGACAAATTTGTCGAAGAAAGCGACACGTACGATCTTTACAGTCCGAAGTTGCAGAAGGCTCCGGCTCCGAGATGCATATGCTTTTTCAACGGGACGAACGATAAAGACGACGTCGTTTATCTCAGGCTTTCGGACTCGTTTGGTGAAAACGCAAAATCGGATATTGAGGTCGTCGTCAAGATGATCAATATTAATTACGGGCGGAGCAAGGAAGTTCTTGATTCCTGCAAGCCGCTTCGCGATTATTCGTGGTTTGTCAGTCGAGTAAGCGAAAACCGAAAGAACAGGAAGATGAATTTGACGGAAGCGATCGACGAAGCGTTGGATGAAATGCCGGACGATTCGGTCATTAAGGGGTTTCTATTAGCCAATCGAGCGGAGGTAAAGCGAATGAGTATTACCGAATTCAATCGCGAACGACACGAAAAAAAATTGCGAGCCGAATGCAAAGCGGAGGGTATGGCGAAAGGCATGGCGAAAGGAGCGTTGCTCAACCTTGCCGAATTAGTGGAAGACGGTCTTTTGACGCCGACGCAAGCGGCGAAAAAGGCGGGAATGACCAAAGAAAAGTTCAAAGCCAAAGTCGCCGCGCTCAAAAAAGAATTGCAATTGAACTGACGATCATGGCAACGACGTCAGACGCTTGCAACAGACGTCAATGAACCTCGGGACGATTCGGACGTTAGGGGGCTGTTTGCCAATCGAGCGGAGGTAAAGCGAATGAGTATTACCGAATTCAATCGCGAACGAC
>CAMZEO010000354.1 GCA_947305735.1 uncultured Planctomycetales bacterium
AAAAGCCTTACGGTCCTATTCCGCTGACGAATACGATTCACGGCGTTTTGAACGACTTTGACGTCGACGACTTGATCGGTTATTTGACGAAAACTGGGAAAATGGTCGATTAACTCCGCGTTTTCAAATCGCGCGACCGAGGACAATATTTCTCCGGAGAATCATATGTCAAAATTTTTTGTATTCGCGTTATGCGCGGGCGCCGTTTTTTGCGCGCTACGCGTCGTTTCCGCCGACGATCCGGTTCCCGGTTCGTCGATACTCGCGTGCAAGGGGTTGTGCGAACATCCCGAAGCGATGATGAGAACAAAATTTTTCTCGGAAATTGACGACGCGGAAAAAGAATGGATTGCGAATTACGAAGCGATTGAAACGAAAGAGGACGTCGAAGCGTATCAAAAGGCGCGTCGAGACGCTTTTATGAACGCGCTTGGTCCCTTTTGGGAGCGCGCTCCGCTTAACGCCAGGGTGACCGGTCAAGGCGTTAAGGAAAAGTATCGCTACGAAAACGTCGTCTTTGAAAGCGTTCCCGGCGTATACGTCACCGGCGTTCTTTTCCTTCCCCTGGAAGAACGTTTTAAAGGACCGTATCCCGCGATGATGGTCGTTTGCGGACATTCCTCCGACGGGAAGGCTTACGAACGATATCAGAGTCTGGGAATACTCGCCGCGGTCAACGGTTTGGCTGGTTTTGTCGTCGATCCGATCGATCAGGGCGAGCGTCATCAGTACCTTAACGACGAAGGGAAGCCCGTTTACGAAACGGTCGCCGCGCATAATCTTGTGCAGGCGGGGTCGATTCTTGTCGGGCGCAATACGGCGACGTTCGAGGTCTGGGATATGACGCGCTCGATCGACTATCTTCAGAGTCGGCAGGATATTGTCGCCGATAAAATCGGCGTCTGCGGCACGAGCGGCGGAGGAACTCAGACCGCTTACATTATGTCGCTTGACGATCGCGTCGCGTTGGCGGCTCCTTCCTGCTACATCTGCTCGTTCTTTAACAATTTGACGAAGAGATTGGGACCGCAGGACGGCGAACAGAATATTTTTGGCCAACTCGCCTTCGGCATGGATCACGCCGACTATCTTTTCCTTCGCGCGCCGATTCCGACGCTGATGTGTTGCGCGACCAGGGATTTCTTCAATAGCGACGACGGTTGGCGCTCCTATCGCTACGCGGCGCGAATTTTCTCCCGCCTGCAGTATTCGAATCGTATTTCGATCGTTGAAAAAGACGCCGAACACGCGTATTCCGAAGAGGCGCGAGTCGCGACGATTCGCTGGGCGCTCCTTTGGTTTGCCGGTCGCAACGACGAAATTGTCGAACACGACCAGCCGCTTCTTACCGAAGAAGAGATTCGTTCCCTGAAAGACTGCAAGAGCGTCATGGCTCTTCCGGGCGCGAAAACTTCGCGCGATTTGAACATTGAGCTGGCCCAAAGCCTTAAGCCGGAACGTCAAAAGAAATGGGACGGAATAACGCCCGAGGCCGCCGCGAAACTCGTTCGCGAACGCGCGATCGTTCGCTCGGAGACTCCCGAGGCGAAAGTCGTCGCGGAAGAAGGGGACGACGTCGTGTTCGAGACGGACTCCAATATTTACCTGACGACGCGCGTTAATTTCAAATCGGACGAAAAGTTCGACGAAATGACGATTCGCGTTAGCGACAAAGGGCGCGCTTCCGAGCCGACGAACGCCGCTTTCGCGGCGGAGAATTGCGGCAAGATCGCCGCCGTCGAACTTCGCGGCTACGGCGAAACGCAAGCGGTCTGTTCGTCGTACTACATTCACGCTCACTTTGGAACGGACGGTTGCGACAACTGTCTCGCTTATCTGCTTGGCAAAACGTACGTCGGTTTGCGCGTCGACGACTTGCTCGCCGTCGCGAATTACTATCGCGAAAAGACCGGCGCGAAGATTAAACTTGAAGCGGAAGGCTACGCGGGAACCGTCGCGTTGATCGCCGCAATCGCGTCGCCGGAGTCTTTTGAGTCGGTGAAATTGATCGGCGAACTGCCGACCTGGGAGTCTCAACTTGCCAAGCCTTACGGACCGATTCCGCTGACGAATACAATTCACGGCGTTCTAAACGATTTTGACGTCGACGATCTGATCGGTTATTTGACGAAGATCGGCAAGATTGCCGAGTGATCGGGGACTTTTTCCGGGAACGCTCGCAACGAGGACGAATCGTTCGGGGAGAATAATTATGTCGAAACGGTTATTTTGGCGCGCGCCGCGTTTTCTCGCGTTTGCGTTATGCCTGACGACCATTGGAGTTATGCAAGGAATCGGTTATTCCGACGATTCCGAGCGGGAACGGTCGATTCTTGTTAGTCAAGGATTGTGCGAGAATCCCGAAGCGATGATGCGGACGAAGTTCTTGTCGGAAATAGCCGACGCCGAAAAGGCGTGGATTGCAAATTACGAAGCCGTCGAAACAAAAGAAGACGTCGAAGCGTATCAAAAAACTCGCCGCGACGCGTTTTTGAAGGCTCTTGGTCCCATGTGGGAACGAACTCCGCTTAACGCGAAGGTTACCGGTCAAGGCGTTAAGGAAAAATTTCGCTATGAAAACGTGATTTTCGAAAGCGTTCCCGGCGTCTATGTTACCGGGACGCTTTTTCTTCCTTTGGAAGAGCGGTTCAAGAGTCCTTATCCCGCGATGTTGATCGTTTGCGGACATTCCGGAACCGGCAAGGCGCGCGATTTATATCAGGGAACGGGCATTCTCGCCGCCGTCAACGGGCTGGCGGGTTTTGTCGTCGATCCGATCGACCAGGGCGAGCGTTTTCAATACCTTAACGACCAGGGCAAGCCGGTCTATCAGAGCGTGCAGGCGCACAACCTTATTCAGGCGGGTTCGATTCTCGTCGGACGCAATACGGCGACGTTTGAGGTCTGGGACGGGATGCGCGCGATCGACTATCTTCAAAGTCGACCGGATATTATCGCCGATAAGATCGGCGTTTGCGGCACAAGCGGGGGCGGAACGCAGACTTCCTATATCATGTCGCTGGACGATCGCGTCGCGTTGGCGGCTCCTTCGTGCTACATTTGCACGTTCTTCAACGACTTGACGAAAAATCTTGGACCGCAGGACGGCGAGCAGAATATTTTCGGTCAGCTCGCGTTCGGTATGGATCACGCCGATTATCTTTTCCTTCGCGCGCCTATTCCGACCTTGATGTGTTGCGCGACCAAAGACTATTTTAATAGCGACGACGGTTGGCGCTCTTACCGTTACGCGGCTCGAATATTCTCGCGCTTGCAATATTCGAACCGTATTTCAATAGACGAAAACGACGACGAACACGGGTACTCCGAGGAAGCTCGCGACGCGACGATTCGTTGGGCGCTCCTTTGGTTTACCGGACGCAACGACGTAAGCGTCGAACACGACCGGACGCTTCTTACCGACCGGGAGATTCGTTCTTTGAAAGACGTCAAGAGCGTTACGACGCTTCCCGGCGCGAGAACTTCCCGCGACTTGAATCTTGAGTTGGCTCGAAATCTTAAGCCGGAACGTCAAAAGAGATGGGAGGGGATAACGGCGGACGCGGCCGCGAAACTCGTTCGCGATCGGGCGATTGTTCGGG
>CAMZEO010000355.1 GCA_947305735.1 uncultured Planctomycetales bacterium
GGCTAGGCGAATATGCTAGAATGCTTTCAACCCCTGCTTACTACAAAGTTTGCGCTGATCTTATCAAGGAAGTTACGGAAATATTTGACTACCCTCGTTTCTTCCATTTGGGCTATGACGAGGAAAATTACGATAATCAACGCTCTTACGATTATGTGATTGTTCGCCAGGGCGAACTCTGGAAGCATGACTTTCTTTTCTTTGTCGAAGAGTGCGAAAAAAATAAAGTTCGACCTTGGATTTGGGCTGACTACGCCTGGAGTCATCCAGATTTTATTGAATGGGCTCCCAAATCTGTCGTCATGAGCAACTGGTATTACGGCAACGATTTCGACCCCGAGTCTAACGCCCGCGCTAAAACTTACCTTGATTTTGACGCAGCGGGATTTGACCAGATTCCAACGGGATCCAATTGGAGCAACGATTTGAATTTTGGTCAAACCGTCCAATTTTGTAAAAATAATCTTTCTCAAGAACGTCTACTAGGATTCCTTCAAACTCCTTGGAAATTTACCAGTCCCGAAAATCGCGATCATAATCTTCGGTCTATCCAACAAGTCGCGGACGCCCTGTATTGACAAGTTCTTTATCAGTCGGCGTTCTTATCCGTCATTTGTTCTTTTGTAGAGGAGAACGGCAAACCTCGCGTCGTTCTCTTTTTTTATTCGGAGGCAATATGTCGTATTCCAAGATAATCGCTCGTAACTTCATTATGATAGCGGCGTCTCTTATCCCTTTATCGTCTCTTAGAGGCGAACACATTCTCAATGGGATATATACTGAAAGGAACGTCGAAAGAATTGCCTTTCCTATCGGAGGGATCGGCGCGGGAAACTATTTTATAGAAGGTTCTGGAGCCGTCTCCGGAATCTCCGTTAAGCATCGATTAAATTATTTCAACGAACCAACTTTTTTTTCGGCTATATGCGTTAAGGGAACGACTCCTTCTGAAAACGTCGCGAAAGTATTGGAAGGTCCGATCCCAGAATACAAAACTTTTGGTCGACAGGGCAACGCTCTCGGTTCGGGGGAAAAAACCTACGGTCTACCTCGGTTCACCAATGCTGAGTTTTCATCGTATTTCCCATTTTGCGATATACGACTCACAGACGATATTCTGCCTTTATCCGTTGAGATTATCGGCTTTAGTCCATTTATTCCAAATGAACCCGACCTTTCGGGCTTGCCGGTCGGCGCTATCGAATATGTCTTGACTAACGATAGTCCCGAGACAATGGAAACTGTTTTCTCCGTCAACGCTCGAAATTTTATGGGGGGAAACTCCTTCGAGCGCATTGAGAAAGGTTTCAACATTGTCGGTCCAGACGGAAAGTTTGCCGTCGTCGTTGACGAAGAACCCCATAATGTTCATGTTGACTGTTGTTGGTTCAGAGGAGGTTGGTTCGACTCTCTGACCACAACCTGGAATAATATTCTAAGAGGCGAACTCGTCGACAATCCGCCGGACGACGGTCAATCGCCCGGCGCTTCTCTTTTCGTACCAATTACCCTTTTACCTCACGAAAAAAAGACTGTCCGTCTTTTAACTGCATGGTATGTTCCGACTTCCGATATTTCGTCGATTGGGGGAAACATTTTTACCAGGGAAAAACTGGACGAAAGCCCGGCCAGAGGAACGGCGCAGTCGCAACAAAAGGTAACCGGCTTTGTTGGAAAACAACTCGTCAACACATATTATCCGCTCGGCGACAAGCATATAGGGGAAATAGTATCTCCGATTTACAAGACTCAAAAGAGATATCTCTATTTTAAAATCGGCGGCGGTTCTCTCCAAGAAGTCGGCGTAAGCGTTCAGGAAAGACAAGCGGACGTATTTATCGATAAAAAGGTTTTCAGAGGTAATAACGACGAAAAACTCGAATGGATCCAATTTGATTTGACAAAGCTCGATACTGAAGATTTTCGCATCCGTATTTTTGATGAAACGACGGATCCGTGGGGACACATCAATGCCGATTCGTTTATTCTCAGCGATTTTGACGCGGAAGAATTCAATAAACGTATTCAAGAGTATGAAAACGGAAGCGTCCTTTCCTCGTCTGATTTTATCGAATTGGAAAATTTTGAAGGAAATGATTACGGTCTATGGACTGTCGTTCAGCTCATTAATGACGAAAGTTCCTCGCCAAGCAACTCATCAACTTATGTTCCTTGGTACGCTACTCAATTCAATTCTGAACTTGACGCGCTTGAATTGTTTATAAATCGCTACGAGGAATTGAGAAAACGAAGTGAATTGTTTGCGAAAACATTAAAACAATCAAGTCTTGCTCCTGAAATAGTAGAAGCAATCGAAGCCAACTTAGCAATTTTAAAAACTCCAACCATTTTGCGTCAATATGACGGACGATTGTGGGCTTGGGAAGGATGCCAGGACGCTGACGGAAGTTGTCCCGGCACGTGTACGCACGTTTGGAATTATACGCAAGCGCTTCCCCATCTTTTCCCATCGCTAGAAAGAACGTTCCGGCAAAATGAATTCAACGAATCTCTCACGAAAGATGGTCGTCAAGCTTTCCGCGGAAATCTTCCGATTATCCCCGGCGGAACCGCTTGGGACGCCTCCGACGGACAACTTGGAACAATCATGCGCGTCTATCGTGAATGGAGAATCTCTGGATCGCGGGTATTTCTTGAAACATACTGGCCTAAGGTAAAATTAAGTCTTGATTACTGTATAGAAAAATGGGATCCCGACGAAACGGGTTTGTTGGAGAAATCTCATCACAACACTTACGATATTAACTATCTTGGTCCGGAAGGACACTGCAGTAGTTTTTATTTGGGCGCGCTTGCCGCTGCGCGCAAAATGGGAAAGGCATACGGAGAAGACGTCTCAAAATATGAGGAACTGCTCGCCAAAGGTCGCAAGCGGTTTGAAAGCGAACTATTTAACGGGGAATACTTTATACAAAAGATTCCAGGATCCGGACAAGAAGGTAATTCAGAAGGTCAAAGCTCTTATTATCGAAACGTCGCGCGAATAATCGACGTCCAAGGACCAAAATATCAATATGGAAACGGCTGTCTTTCCGACGGCGTTTTAGGTTTTTGGATTGCGAAGGTTTGTGGAATAGACGAAGATATCGTGAATCCCAACCTTATTCGCTCTCATCTGCTTGCCGTTTACAAATACAACTTTAAACGCGATCTCTCGTCTCACGCCAACACGCAACGTTCAACCTACGCGTTTGGAAGAGACGGAGGGCTTATTCTGTGTTCCTGGCCTCATAACGACAAACCTTATATTCCCTTCCCATATAGCGACGAAGTCTGGACTGGCATAGAATATCAGGTGGCTTCACACCTCGCGTTTTTTGGAGAATATGAAAAAGCTGAGGATATAGTAAAAACCTGCCGTAAACGCTACGACGGAACCAAACGCAATCCGTTTGACGAATACGAATGCGGACATTTTTATTCCCGCGCGATGTCAAGTTTTGGACTACTTCAAGGAATGACGGGAGTTCGATATGACGCCGTTGCTAAAACGCTATTTTACAGAGCGCTTGATAAAGATTACGCCGTTCCAATTTTTACGGAATCTGGATATGGGACTGTTCGCTAC
>CAMZEO010000356.1 GCA_947305735.1 uncultured Planctomycetales bacterium
CTTTCTTCGCGGCGGTCGCTTTGGCGGCGGGCGCGGCTTTCTTCGCGGCGGTCGCGGCTTTCTTCGTCGCCGTCTTCGCGACTGCTTTCGGAGCGGGCGCGGCTTTCTTCGCCGTAGCTTTCGCGGGTTTCGCATCTACGGCGCAAGCGGCTTTTTTGCAAGCGCTTTTACAGACCTTTTTAGGTTCGGCAGCTTTGGTTTTAGCCATCTGATTTCCCTCTAACGGTTTAAAAAACTAATGCGGTAGTTGACCTAAATGGATAATTCATCTCGCTTTACATCGGCGCGTTCAACATTCGAACGACAAGGCGCCAAAAAAGTCGACATATCCAGTAAGGATTATATCGTCCTTACGCGATAAATAAAGTAGCGTTTTCTAACGCTTTTTACAAGATTATGCCGAAAAAAAATAAAAATTTTTCATGTCAAATATGACTTTGCCGTGAAAAATCCGCTTTCGATTCTCGACAAGCGACGCGGAACGCGAATATTAGATTATTTCTAACTTATTTTGAACAAACATGTTAGAAAAACAATGCCTGGCTGCGTTCGATCTGCGAATTGAGTAAAGAATCCACCGTCCTCGATTCGTTTTTTGATTTCGTAACGTTCAAAATTTTAAAGTTTTTTTGACGAGTTTTTTATTCAAAACGTCTCTCGTAAAACGAGTCGACGGCTCCTTGGCGATTAAGGAACGTCGAACGCCGACAATAACGCGTTGTCATAAAAGAGGATCGGAGCGATTTATTTCTGAACGTTTCTTGAGTTCGTTCTTAATAATTAACGTTTCAACTCTTTTATTCGTCAAACGATAAGACGCGTCAACCGATCCGGTCGATTTCGCTCGCTCCTGACGCGGGAACATAAATCCGCGTTTCGCTCTTCGTTCGAACGAACCTTTAAGCGTCGCGTTCGTTGTTAATAAACGTCCGCGTTAAAACAAATTGCGTCGTCGGCGTCGCGATTGTCTTTCTATTCTCGACGCGGCGGAACCCCCGACGTTTTTTTTCTTTTTTAAAGACGACGCGGTTCTTGCAAAAACCGCCAAGCCGTCGCCCGCGTCGACGGCGCGACGTCGAGTCTGAATATTCGAAAGAAGTCTTCAAACGACGATCGTCCAGAAAGCCGCTCGCCGAAAAGTTCTTTTGATCTTTTGCCGTACCCTTTGGATTCGGGAGGAGTCGATTTGAAAAATAGACGTTATTATCTATATAATTGTTAAATTTTATGTAATCGCGTCAAAAAATAGAAATAGAATAAAGAATGCGACCGCCAATACCCGATAGATTTTCAGCCGGAAACGGGCGCTCCCTAAGAGCTCCCGCAAGGCGTCGTTTGGTTGCGCGCAATCTTCGGAACGGTTCCGCCGATTGCCCCGAACGGCTTAACTCGACGTTTAACCGGGCAATCCTATGACAATGTTGGTTGATTGGAACAAATGCGTTCGACGGGTCGTCTTAACGGTTTTCCTCTCCTTCCTGACGTTCGCGCAAACGTTCTGCGTTCGCGCTCTCGGCTCCGACAAGGCGAACGAACGTTGGACGCGCGCTCCGAGATCCTCCTTTGTAAACGTCGTTAAGGAGACGTGCAAGTCGGTTGTTAGCATTCAGGGCGAAAAACAATACGAGGTCGGCAGACTCGGCGAATCCGGGTCGGACTCGCAGTTTGACGTCTACAACGGGATGGGAACCGGCGTCGTGATCGACGAGCGAGGATACATCGTCACGAACTACCATGTCGTCAATGGTCTGCTTAAATTAGAGGTTGTCACCTCCGACGGCGATCGCTACCGCGACGTCGAGCTTATCAGGAACGACGTCGACACCGATCTGGCCGTTTTAAAGATTAAACCGAAGAGACCTTTGCAGAAAATTCTTATGGGGCGCTCCAAACGCGTCGAATTGGCGGAAGAAGTCTACGCGATTGGAAATCCTTTCGGATATCACTGTTCTATTTCACGAGGAATCGTCAGTTCGATCGACAGACCTCTCGAAGTCAACGACCGGCTCTCTTACGACAACGTCATTCAGACGGACGCGGCGATCAATCCCGGCAATTCGGGCGGTCCGCTCATTAACGTCGACGGCGAAATGATTGGTCTAAACGCGGCGATGCGCGAAGACGCCGAGGGCATTGCGTTCGCGATTCCGGTCGATCTCGTCTGCGACGTCGTTGAAAGAATGCTCCGTCAGTCGACCGCCAAAATGACTCATCACGGGCTGAAATTCCGGATCGTCGATTCCGACGACCCCGACTATCCGAAAGACGGGGACGGCTACGACTGTCTTATCGTCGATTCCGTCGACGCCAAGAGTCCGGCCGCCGCGGCGGGGGTCAAGCCGGGAGACGTTCTGATTTCGTCCAACGGTTACAAAATGAGGAACTCGCTCGACTTTACCTGTTCGCTCATCGGAATGGGGCTGTCCGACGTCGCGGAACTCGAATACGAACGAGACGGAACCGAAAAAACCACGTCGATCGCGTTCAGCGGGCTGACGCGCGCGAAGGGACGCGACTTCGAACTTGCCGACGCTTCTGAAAAGAAAAAACGCTACGCCAGCGCGCGAACGGTCGATTCCGTCGCCGAAGAAGCCGCGGATTCCGACGCCGATGAAGAAACGCCCGTCGTCGCCGCCTCGATTCCCCCGGCGAAACCGAAGAAAAATAGAGCGGAAGAAACGGTTTGGAAAGTTTTTGGCGTCGAAGTTAAAACCGTTAATTCTCGAGAGTATCGCGAAGATTATCCCAATCTTCAGGCGGTGGCGATCGGCGACTTTAACTTTGCGCCCGGCGGCGGCGTCATGATTACGAACACGTCTGGAAAAGGACTGTTTAACGAAGGGGACGTCGGTCTGCAGGAAGGCGACTTGATCTTCGGATTCGGCGTCGGTTCAAAAAAAGAAGGACAACTGAGCGTCGCCTCGTTGGACAATCTGTATTACATCGCGCAACACGTGGATGAATTTTCCAGCCGCGACGGGGGCAAGGCGCGCGTCTATCTGATCCGATCCGGGAAACCCTACTTCCTCGAGATCAACCTGATTCCGTAACGAAAGGGGTTCCTTAAACAATGGAAACAGCGACGAAAAAACGCGCGTTCTCCGACGTTCATATTCATCTTCAGGATTCGCGATTCGGGAGAAACTGGCAAGAGACGCGCGCGTATGTCGAGCGCGCGAAGGGCGTCGGCGTCGTCCGGATGATTTGCGCGAGCGCCTCGCCCGCCGACTGGAACGCGACCGCGGAACTCGCGAAGCGATTCGACTCCGTCTACGCGAGTTTTGGCGTTCATCCTTGGAGCGCGAGAAAAATTAGCGGAGAATGGCTCCCCGTCTTAAAGAATCTGTTGACTGATTTTGTCGCTAAAAACGGTTCGAAGCCGATTCTTGGAGAGGTCGGGCTGGACTTTTCCGTCGAAGATTGCGACGGCGTCGAAAAGGAAATGCAAGAAGACGCGTTTCGCGCGCAGTTGGAACTCGCCGACGAGCTCGGAATTCCGGCGACGATTCATTCGGTTCGCGCCAACGAACGCGTCCTGGCGATTATGAAAGAACACCCCGACGTCCCGGCG
>CAMZEO010000357.1 GCA_947305735.1 uncultured Planctomycetales bacterium
CGATATTTTTCGCGCCTCGTACGCTTCCCGAAGTTTCGCCTGCGCTTCGGCAATTTCCTCGCGCGACTTGCTTTCGCTCGCGACGCGTTCCGCGAACTTTTGCGCCAATTCCTTCCGCGCCGCGATATTGTCGTCGGCTCCCAATTGGCTGTCGTCGTAAAGATCGGAAAGTTTTTTCAGCTTTTCGTTGAAATCTTCCGACGCGCTCGGAATTTTTCGAGAGAAACGCCTATTTCTCTCAGCGTCTCCGTTCTCAGAGCGTCGCGCAACTCCTTCTCTTTTTTCTCGACGACTTCGACCTGATCCGCCTTTAATTCGCCCAACGCTTTGAGCGCGTGAAGGTCGTTTAACTGATCCTGAATCTTGTCGCGGTCGCTTTTCGTACTTTCCGCGATTTGTTCGACTTCTTTGTTGATAATCGCGATTTGTTCGAGTTTATAATCTTTGAGCTTGTGATATTTGCCGTCCTCTCCCTGATATTTTCCAACACAGGAGTCTGTTTTCGCGTCGATTTTCGTCCACCACGCCATAAAATCGCCTCAGGCGGATTTTTGATTTTTGTATTGTTCGATATTTCGACGCGCCATTTTCCCCAAGCCGGTCTCGTTGACGGCGTTCAGCTCGTCCAGCGCGGATTTCAGTTCCGACTTCTTTCCTTTGTATATCGCGCCAAATTCCAACGCGTCGCCAAGGTTTTTGATTTCGCGCCCGGCGTCGTAGGCTCTTTTGCCGACTTCCCGCAACTCTTCCGGCAATTTGGCGGCGTTCATTTTATCGAGCGCGTCTTGCCTGAATTTTTTCAATTTGGCAACAAGTTATGAGTCCAAGAGTTCTCGGTATTTTAGAGAGAGCAGCGGGGAGATTTTTTAAATCGTTCGGCAGTCCCTGAAACGTTTTATAATTATTTTTGAGGTTTCCTATCGCTCCGTTGGCTTTGTTCGCGCTCAACGCTATTTTAGAAAAGGCGTCTAACAATCCTCCTATTTTACTATTCGCGCCCAACGTCTGTTTTGCTAAATCTCCAAGCGATTTGGCAATATTTCCGACGTCTTTTTCCATATTTCAGAAAGAACCGCCCGTCGCGCCCGCCTGTCTTTCCAGCGCTTTCGCGTCTCTTTCGGTCTGGCCAATCATTTCTCCGGCGGCGTTGTAGATCCTCCCCAACTCGTCCGCATATTGTCCCAAGGCAATTTGCGCCTTGTCAGACCTTCAACGAATCCGCCTTGTATCGACCTGACGCGCCCCATTTCGTCGACGTACTCTCCCAGTTTAATCTGAGAAGTCGTCAGTCCTTCGACGCATTGTCCAAAAGCGTTGGTCAACAATCCCTGTTCGTTGTAGGTCAATTTCAAGGCGCGTTGCGTTTTCGTTAATCCCGCGTTTAGTTGCTCGACGCTTTTAAGAAACTTAACGTCAATATCCGACGCGTCAACCGTTATCTTTACCCCCGTCGTTATTTGCGTTGGCATTTTTTATTTTTTCCTCCATGATTTCGACCGTTCTGTGTTCCACCGTCCACACACAAATGAAGCGCGCCGCTTCCAAAACGATAACAAGTCCGATTAAGAATTTTACTATATCCCAACTCGGCCATTCCTTTTCGCCCAAACAATAAACCAACGTAAAAATAAAGCTGGGGGCAATAACGATAAGCAAAACGATTCTGTTTTTCAACCTCTTATAATTTCCCTCTTTGCCATTGGCAAGTTCTTTAAGAGCTTCTTTTCACGCTTCGACTTCGATTTCATCCAATTCTTTTAGCGTCATTTGATACACCCTCGTCATAGAAAACCGGGAGAGAATCCCGTCGGCAGTTTGCGCGACGCTTCGCGCTTTTTCTTTAGAATAATATCGACGACGTTAAAAGTCAAATTAAAAAAACTAGCGAGGTTTCCATTTCGTTGATCCGGATCAGTGAGAATCTCTCAACCATCTCGTTTCGTCTCGATTCTTTTGTCGTTCCTCCCTTATTTTCTGTGCTTTTTTTGACTTAAAAAGCGAGTTTTTCTTTAAAAAAACGATTTCTTCATCAATGCCAAAAGGTATAACATTTGGCAATAATCAACGGAATTCCAGAGAGACTTTTCGGCAATCAGAGAGTTAAGAGAACGAGCGGGAACGGGTTTTCAGCGAACTATCCGGCGGCAATATTCTTTGCTTGACGTCTTACGACTCCAACGGCGACGCCAGTCGCCGACTTTCGGCGCTTCGCGCGGGACGCGCCGCCGTCATTGGCGGAGACGTCGTTGGGTTGTCGCGGCGCAACCTGGTCAGCGTTGTCGGCGACATACGGCGGACAAAGCCGCTTTCTGTTTGCGGCTCCAATTCCGCGTTTTTGGCGTCGCGTTGCTGGAGAATTGCGCGTTTAGGCGCAACGTTGGAGAAAGACGGCGGCGACGTCAACGCGCGTCAGGGCAGTTGCAGTTCTTTTTTGAGAGCGGCGACCTTGGCTTCGAACTTCTCTTTGGTCATTTTCGCCTTTTTCGCCGCCTGCGCCGGCGTCAAAAGACCGTCTTCCACTAAATCGGCAAGATTGAGCAGCGCGCCTTCCGCCCTGCCTTCCGCCCTGCCTTCCGCTTTGCCTTCCGCTCTGCTTGCGGCTCGCAATTTTGTTTCGTGCCGTTCACGATTGAATTCCGTAATACGCATGCGCTTTACCGCCGCCCGATTTGCTAAAAGAAACCCCTTAATGACCGAATCGTCCGGAAGAGCGTCGACAACCGTTGCGGACGTAAAATAACATTACTACTATCGTCAGGTCAGTTGCAGTTCTTTTTTGAGAGCGGCGACCTTGGTCTCAAACTTCTCTTTGGTCATTTTCGCCTTTTTCGCCGCCTGCGCCGGCGTCAAAAGACCGTCTTCCACTAAATCGGCAAGATTGAGCAGCGCGCCTTCCGCCCTGCCTTCCGCCCTGCCTTCCGCTCTGCCTTCCGCTCTGCCTTCCGCTCTGCCTTCCGCTCTGCCTTCCGCTCTGCTTTCGGCTCGCAATTTTGTTTCGTGCCGTTCACGATTGAATTCCGTAATACACATGCGCTTTACCTCCGCCCGATTTGCTAAAAGAAACCCCTTAATGACCGAATCGTCCGACATTTCTTTCAACGCCGCGTCGATTGCTTCCGACAATTTCATTTTCTTGTTCTTTCGGTTTTCCCCCACGCGACTGACAAACCACGAATAATCGCTTAGCGGCTTGCAGGAATCAAGAACTTCCCTGCTCCGCCCGTAATTGATATTGATCATCTTTACGACGACTTCAATATCCGATTTCGCGTTTTCCCCAAACGCGTCCGAAAGCCTGAGATAAACGACGTCGTCCTGATCGTCCGGACCGTTGTAAAAGCATATGCATCTTGGAGCGGGAGCCTTCTGCAACTTCGGACTGTATATATCGTACGCGTCGCTGTCTTCAATGAACTTGCCGAATAACATGCCCCCGTAAATGAAAAAACGCATCGGCATGTTGGGATTGAACGAGCTCTGCTGTTCGTATAAGTTCATCGTGTCGTTGATTAAAAAC
>CAMZEO010000358.1 GCA_947305735.1 uncultured Planctomycetales bacterium
TACTTATAAGGAGACTGTCGCGAAGAGCGTCGGCGTATAAACGAATATGTCTAATGGAGGTTCTTCCTTGATAAAACGTCTTTCGTATTTAGGTTCCTGCCAATATAGTCTTTATAGTCTTTGCCCTCGACGTTGGGCGCGTCATATTTTGCCCCAAGTTCCAGCAACGTTGACGCCTCTCTGTCAAAACACTTATTTAGTTTATACAAAAACGGCGTAAATCCTTCTTTGTTCCGAGCGTCGATATCGGCGCCTGATTTGACCAATAGCCTAATAACGTCGGAGCTTCCCGCCAGGTGTAGCGGCGTTAATCCGGAGTCTGATTTTGCGTTGACTGAAAAGCCCGCGTTGATAAGTAGTTCGCATATTTTGGCGCTACCGGTCCTGGAAGCGAGAGCAAGGGGCGTCAAACCAAGACGCGCGCTTCTTTCGTTGAAATCGAAGTTTTGAGAAGCTAATATCGCTTTTACCTGTCCGTAATCTCCTCGCTCGATTTGATGAAGAAGCGGCGTTTTTTCTTCGTTGGCGGAACGAACGTAAAGACGATCAAGAAATTCGTCAAAAGAAGCCGCCGCCTTGTATTCAAATTCTTCGTCCCACAGCTGATAATGATAAATCATGGAACGTTTTCTGTGTTTTGCCTGGATGCAAAATAAGCCGCCAAAGGGATCGTGTCCAATGGGTAAATATCCCCTTAGTTTCCTATATTCGTAAAAATCAAGTTTGTAATCGTTAAACTGCTCCTGAAGATTATAGAAATCAAGCGGAGCGTTAAATCCGTACAATAAATCGATTGCGTCTACTTCGTCCGTACCCACGTCCGCCGGCCAATTAACGAACGATCCGCCGTTAGTTTTCAGAAGAAACGCGACATATTGATCGGGAAGAACAAGCCCCGTTTGAATTTCGAACTCGCGAAGTTCTTCCGGCGTTGGAGATGGAAACGAATCAATAACTTCCGCTTTGACCAACGATTCCGACATGCGATACCTCTTCTTCCGTTCAACTCAAATCTGCGAAGAGTCTTACCTCGTTGTTCCGGAAACGACCATTGTTGCCATTGTTAACAAGCGAAGCGTTTTCTCCCAAATAGCTTTTATCCAGAAAGCGATATTCGATTCGTTTGGCAACGATCATGGAATAAAAAAACATGTTTTCTTTAGTGAGTTTTTCGTCGCCGACGAATTTCGTTATACACCAGCAATCGTCAACGACGCGGCCTTCGGGAGGAGGAATGAAAATATCTGTTAATTCAAATTTTAACACGTCCGAAAAAAGAATCTCCATCGCCGGGGTTTCTTTATCCTGAATTTGAACCAACATTCTTAAATCAAACAATCCCCAATCGTTGCGCATCCGGAATTCTTCGTCGACGCAACGATCGAAGTTAATTTCTTCAAAAAACGTTCCTTATGTTAAGTGGAAAATACGAAAAATCAGCGTCGCGCTTTGTCTCTGTACGAGACTCGGCGCGATGCCTCTATTGTAGCGAGCGTTTCCCGAGACGCAACAAGTCGAGACGCGATCGTCACGCGCGGAAACGTCGCGCTAAATTATTAACCGCTCGAATTACAGAGGTTAGCCGGGAGAACAGTCGGCGTTCGCGAACTGTTCTAAACGATTTCATGAAAAAAGAACGCGCGACGAAAATATACTATTGTAATAAATTTTTAAAAAAGTATATTATAATATATCTGAATAGAAATTATTTTTAAGGAGTAGTAGACTCATGGAAAACGTCGCTACAATAGCGTTGAATATGAGACGTTTCCGCGCGGAAAAGAACTATACTCAGGCGAAACTCGCAGAGGAGTCGGGCGTTTCTTTACCGAGCGTCAAAGCGTTGGAAACCTGCAAAGCGACCAACCCGAACGCAAAAACGCTCGTCGCGTTGGCGCGCGCGTTGAGTTGTTCCGTCGGCGATTTGTTATGCGAACCGCCGACGCCCAAACGCGTTCGTTTTCGCGCGAACGCCAGTCTCAAACCGTTGCGTCGGCTCAATATTATCAGTTCGTGCGCGACGTGGTTGACCGACTATTGCGATCTTGAAAACGCTTTGAACGAGCCGACTTTTTTCAAAGCTCCAGTCGCGTCCTTTAAGAAGAACGAATCGATTCAACATTTTGCGGAAGTCGTCAGAAGCGAGTTGAACGTTCCAAACGACGCGCCCGTCGTCGACGTCGCGAGCGTTTTCGGAAAACGCGATTTGAAATTGAGGTACTGCGCCCGACCGACGAAAGCGGATATCTTCGGCTTAGCGATCAACGAGTCTCCTCAACAAACCGGAATTATTGTGTTTAACAGCGCCGAGATTTCCACGGAACGCGTTATTTTTACGACGGTTCACGAATTCGCGCATCTGCTTCTTCACAAGAGTTCGTTCGACGAAAAACTTAAATCCGAAAACCAAAAAGAAGAACGGCAAGCCGACGAGTTTGCCAGTTATTTTCTTATGCCGAAGAATCTTTTTTTGGAGAAATGGAACGAGAACGTCGGGAACAATCTTGTCGAAAGAGTTTTGCGCGTTAAGCGGTTTTTCCGCGTTAGTTACAAAGTCGTCTTGCGTCGGCTGATCGACGAACAAATAGCCGACGGAAATATCTACGTCAATTTTGCGAAACTTTACCGTCAAACGACGAGTAAAAACTTACGCGACCACAGAGAACCCAATCCGTTAAGTCGTTTTGACGCGCCGCAAAGCAGATTCGAACGACTTGTGATTCGCGCCGTTTCCGAGGGCGTCGTTTCTGTTAGTCGCGGCGCCGAAATGCTGCGCGTTCCGACGCTTGACTTTTACGATTCCTTAAAATCGCCGGGGGGCGTCCTTTGAAAACCAGGAAACCGACCCTACTGCTCGACACGTGCGTCGTTAGCGATTTTTTGAACGTCGACGCCGAAATTGTCGCTCTCGCGTCAAAATTTTTGGGAGAACTGCTTATTCCGAGAGTTCTTATGGAAGAGTTGTCTCGAAAATTTGAATTCGACGTATTGGACGCTCTTGGATTGCGCGTCGTCGACTCTTCCGACGAGATTCTTAAAGAAGCGGGCGTTTTACGCTTAAAAAAAGGCTTGCGTTCGCTGTCGGAAAACGACTGCGTTTGTCTCCTGACGGCGTTGAAAAACAAATACACGTGCGTAACTAACGATCGACTGTTGCAGAAAACGTGTAAAGAACACGGCGTTCAAGTTTGGTGGGGCGTGGAAGTCGTTCTTGCATTATACGAGCAAGACGGAGTGTCCTACGAACGCGCCGAAAATTTCATCGTTCGCCTGAGACAAACGGCCTTCTATGTCAAGAAGGAGCATGAAGACGAGTATCGAAGGCGCCTTCTGGAGATAAAAGAGAAGAAGACAAATCAAATCAGCGACGATTGAGTCTCCATTACGTCGGCGTCTCGTTGAGGTCGTCGACGCTTTGAATTCGTTTGTATTCGCTCATTTTTGCCCCGCTATGGAAGCGTTGCGTTAAGAATTGGACGGTTCCAAAAAATTTCAGAACCGTCCAATTTCCTGGCAC
>CAMZEO010000359.1 GCA_947305735.1 uncultured Planctomycetales bacterium
ACGGGTCGTCTCCGCTGAAACGACCGCGAACAGCGTAGACGACGCTTCCGTCGTTCCTAATCTTCCGTCTCGTCGCGACGGTAGGGGTAAGACATTGCTCTGCGACGTCGCGTACGACAAACGGAAAGTCCACAAAGAGACCTCCGAAGGGGGATTAAACCGCTCATTCCTCCTCGTAAGAACGCTCGCTTTGACCACGTCGACACTGATTTCTGATTTTTCCATGAATTGTCGGAAAAAATCCTTGAACCTTCGAGGAAAACAGGTTACAATCAACGCCTGTGTTTACTAGGGATTGGCGGTAAATTTTCATGGTTGATTTTTCACTCAATTTCTAGGGAAACTCGTTTTTTACGCAATATCAATAATTGGGAGGATACGTCCTCATTTACTGCTTGAGGAATTAATTTAATGGTTTGAGACAATATCGCCTTTTTCTCTAACGATCAGCCTGAATGTTTTCGCTGTCGTGAAAACAATGATCTTGTGGAAAGGGGAGAGAAGTTAAAGAATAAGAATGTGCAGGTTGCAACTACCTATTTTTCTTATCTAACGTCCTTGTTTTACGTGAAGAGACGTTAGGATTTATTGTTGACGCGACGACATAGCCGCTTTTATAAATGGTTGAATCAAAGCATTTCCAATGGAAACCAACAAGACGAACAATTGCGTTGAGTTTGCCTGCCGATTACGTTGACGCGTATGTCTGTTCAAATACGATACGTTAAAAGATTACAGATGTCGCTTGACTTTGCTCAAACGACGTTGGAAAGACCGGAGCTTCCCACTGGATTCTTCTGGAAAGAATGGAGTACGGATCTTGTCAAAACGCACGCCCGTCTTATACACGTCGCTTTTAGCAAGGATCTTGACGGACGTATCTTTCCTACCTACAAGCACTATGGAGCTTGCGAGCATCTTGTTGTCGCAACGTCTGCGGCGTCCTTTTTTGCGCCTTACGCGACTTGGCTGATTGGGCGTTGTTCGTCGAAAAACGACAAAAACACGGATTTTTGCGCCGCAATTCAGTGCGTTCGAAAGAACAAGAAAGAGGGAGAGATCCAAAACGTGTCAGTTATCCCGTCTTTTCGTCGTCAAGGACTTGGACGAGCGTTGGTTTTGAAAGCCTTAGAGTCCTTTAAAACTATTGGAGTCAAACGTGTTCTGCTTGAGGCAACCGCTGAAAACGCGGTTGCCGTTCGGATGTATGATTCTTTAGGATTTCGGCTAATACGCTTTTTTTATACAGAATCGTTTGTTGAATCAGGCTTTCCCCTACAAAATTTATAAATTATTGGGCGTAGTTTTGTAGAAGTCGTTTCACACTTTTTTCAATGCGATCATTAAGTAGGCGTGGCTTACAAACGTTCTTATGGGGCATAAAAAACGTTCATAGCGAACGAGTATTCTATTGTTGTCGCGGCGATTATTTATCGCGGAATTTCAATTTCATATGTGATTTGTGTCCGGTTAAGCAAAGGAGAGTAAGCGCCTCCAGCAAGAAGATCATTCGATTCGCTTTAGAACGTTGACGTAATTAGTGGCCGGATCGGATTGCGTCCAATCATTAACCGATCTCGTTAGGGGCTCTGTTGAATAAAGGTTTTATAAAAATTGTATAGTAGCAAGCATAGCAAATATGTTAAGCGCTTTAACATTTGTCATTGTTTCCGTTTTTTGGTTTTCTATGCTCCGATTTTTTAATCGATCCCCGAACATTGTTTTTGTTCGAGACAGGATGGTTTCAACAAGAGGACGTCGATGGCATTTAACCCTTTCTTTCACTCGCCTGCGCAAGATAATCGGGTTGTTATAATGGAGTCTCGCGATAACAACCGTTTGCTCCCAAGCGCCGAAAAAACGTCGCGTCCAAAGCCTTAGTTCTTTGATAGGTTAAGTGAAAAAAATCGACGAAACGCTTGAAAGCGCAAGCGAAAGAGCGAAAGGACGTCTTCTCTACGGCAAGTTTTCCGACGAGAACGAAAACGCACTCGAGAAGGCGACGAAGATGACTGTCACTTTTGAATCGACAAAGTTCCAAACGAATTGGTGCGCATCGTTTTCGGAGTTGATCCCGAGATCATGCTGGCGGAAGCGAGCGACCATACGTGAATCGTTGTTAGCGGTTCCAAAACAATCGACGGCAAAGAGCATTATTTCGTCTTGCAGGTTTGTTCGCTGATCGCTCTGCGGGAGAAGTGGGCGTCAATAGTTATTGTCGCGTGTGAAAACTGGTTTGTCGATTGGGTAGTAATTGAAGCGAATTAAGGCGGAGATTTGGTCGAATACGTCGTGTGAAATATCGCTCCCAATTTGCCGATTAGAAAAGTCCGCGCCAGTCGCGGCAGTTATTCGTGCAGAGCCAATATCGACGCTCTACGCGCAAGGACGCGTTCATCACGTCGGCTATTTTGAAGAACTGGAAAATGAAATGACGTCTTATACGGGAGAGTGTTCGAGCGAAGAGTCTCCCGACCGCATGGACGCGTTCGTCTGGGCGTTGACTGAACTATCGACTAGCGGCGGAGCAAACGCGGAACAAGGAGAATTGTTCTTTGGATAAAAATAGATAAAATGATTGGAAGAGCGTCGCGGATTACATATAGTCGCGCTCAAGATTTGAGGATTATCCCGCAGAATATCCCACGTGTTATTGTAAGTCTTTTAATAGCAATATGAACAAAAATAATAAAAATATTCTTTCCGACCACATTTCGCCCTTTTTGCGGTTTGACGCGAAAAGGAGGTCTTCTGCAGCAAGATTAAGGTTTTAAACGAGGTGGAAGTATGTCAATTGGAGACAATGCTCGCCCAGTGGCGGCAATAACGGGCGCGTCGAGCGGATTTGGAAAGATATATGCGAAACGGCTGGCTTCCGAGGGATACGATCTTTTACTCGTCGCGCGCCGCGAGGAGAAACTACTCGAAGTTGCAAAAGAGATTCAAAAAGAATACGACGTTGAAATCGAGACGATTTCTGCGGATCTTTCCATTTTGGACGACGTTGTTCGCGTAGAGAATCGGCTTGCGTCTATTCCATCCTTGCAATACCTAATCAATAACGCGGGTTTTGGCGGTAATCAGAAATTTCCAGACGTGTTTGTCGACGTCGAAACAAGGATGATTTTAACGCATTGTCTCGCGCCAATGCGTCTTTGTCGAGCGGCTCTTGTTTCTATGAAAGCGCAAGGGAAGAAGCGCGACGCGGGTTTTATTATCAACGTCGCTTCAGTAGCCGGTTTTCTTTCGGGTGAAGGAGCGGCAGACTACACGGCGACAAAGGCGTATCTGATAACTTTTTCTAAATCGCTTCAATGCGACGTAGGTCGATTTGGCGTGCGCGTCCAAGCCTTATGTCCGGGCTTTGCAAGAACGGGGTTTCACGACGCGGAAACGATGCGGCATTCCAATTTGAAGGAAACGGTTCCCAGTTTTCTTTGGCAACGCGCCGATCGAGTTGTAGACGCGTCCTTGCGATCTTTGCGTCGCCCTTTCCG
>CAMZEO010000360.1 GCA_947305735.1 uncultured Planctomycetales bacterium
AGTTTGGTGATCCTCTGTGAAAACTGTTTTCCTGATAATATTATTTTTGCATATTTTTTTGATATTGAATAATCGAAGCTTTTGGAGCCGAATCAATTTCAATGAAAATTCCTTTTTCCATTAGCTCCTTGCCTGAAACTTCAGTCGTTCGGTTGGAGTCAACGTCTTTCAATCGGTAAGTTGCCGATTGATCGAGTCCAAACAGCGGAAATTGACCGGCAATCATTTTAGAGTCGGGTCGACGAAACATCTGAACAACCCCTTCCCCCTTTGTTTCGTCGTTAAACTGCCAACCAATCCAGACGTCTTGTTCGAGAGAAACTGACGTTAAAGGATAATAATCGGCGCCAAAATAGGGCGCTAACGATTTGCGCCAGATATCCAGATTTTTGCGGACAATTTCCCAATCTGATTCGTCGTCGCGAACGTCGTAGCAGAAATTAAAATAGGGGACGAAGAGTGAACGAATTTCATAATCATGGAACGCGCGCGTGCCGGAGCCAAAGAAGGGTATCCAAAGAGCAATGCCGTAAGTATGCGTTTGTTGTCCTACTGGTTCAAGAAGATAGTCGCTTCTTAGGAGTGGTACCGCGCGACGCAACGTTTCCAAATCGTTTCTCCTCCCACCGGATGCGCAAGAATCAATACGCAACCCGGGATTGCGTTCAAGTAAAGCGTCCCAATAGGCGAGATACCCTTCAACATATCTAATTTCCGAAATACCTTGACGATCCGGTTCATCTGCCGAACGCCAAAAACTGAGCGGGTCAATGTTGTAATCTTGTCGGTAGAAATCGATGCCTTCTTCCTTTAATAACCCGTCGACATGATCAGTAAGCCATTCTCGCGCTTCTTTATTCCCTAAATTGAGAAGACCTCCGTTAGATCCGCCAAAAATCCATTCCGGATGATTATTTGCAAGCCACGTGTCGCCCGCAACTCGTTCAGGCTCAAACCAAACAATTGATTGAACGCCGCGTCTTCGGGCGAAGTCTGTAATTGGACGAAAACCTCCTGGAAAACGACTTTGGTCAACTTTCCAAGTACCAGTTTTTCCCCAATTCCCTTCGCACGGATACCAGCCTGCGTCCATCCACCAGTAGTCCAATTGAATACCTCTTTTGAGGTAACCGTCAATGAATTCCTCTTGCGTCGCCGTCGTTGCTTGCGTCATTTCGGCGAAAAAGTGAGAACTACAAGCGGCAAGATGAGTTTCAATAATTTTACCCCTCCCATTGTTAGGACCGTTGTCTTTATCAGGAACTCGCGGCACGTTATAGTCGATCATCCAACGACGCCATACGTTTTGAGCGTCAAACCACGTTTCGCGGAACCAGGGCGCAACGACGGCGATTGGCGAGCGCACTTCTTCGCCTGGAAGCAACTTAAAGTGAGTTAATTCCTGTCCGGCTGTAACGTGTGTTTCTAATTCGCCTAGTCGTTCAAAACTTGCAGACCATTGCCCCGACCAACCTAAAACAATGATCCACCCTTTTTGGTACGACTCTAAGTTGAAGTATGGCATGTGCGAATTAGTCGGTCGCCCTCCGGACGTCGCGACATCCACTTTCTGACCAGGATCCAGTTGCTTGACGAGCGGCATATAATCGTCAATACGACAAGGACTTCCAATGGAATAATGCAATTTAAATTCATGTTTTTTATTCCAACGCAAAGCGTCGCCGCATTCGGGATCCCATCCGCTGAATCCTCGTCGTTCAAAATAATCTCGCCCGAATATGGTATCAATTGGTTTTATGTTTTCTATAATAGGCGTGTCGGCGTCTTGGGAGAGATTCTTAAAATTTAACGTCCATTCTACGAAGGGGTATTCGACGTAATCAGTAGCTTTACAAATAACTTGAAGCTGTCCGTTTGGTTCGGTAAACGTCAGCGTTCTAGTAACTTTTCCATCGATGATTTCCGATTTTTCGCGCAAGATATTCCAGTCTTTTAGGAAAGACTTAGAAGACTGTCCATCGTAAACAAAAGAAAACGGAAAGTCGACTTCGAGTGTTCGATCGTAAGACTCCTTACTGATCAACGCAAGATCACTCAGATAAAAAATTTCACCATCTTCGAATTCGACGCGAGCTTCCGCCCAATCCGATTGATCGCAGGATATTCCGTCGCCTCCATCGTCAATTATAAGCGAGAAATTACTTGCGCCGTCTAAATCTACTTCGGCGGCAACTCCTTCATCCGCGCCGCGCAACACGTCGGTTTTGAACGCTTCGATTCCATTAACGTTTAAATGAAAACGAACTGATCCGTTTCCGCCGCTTGTTTGCGCGGCGTTTGTATCAACTCCAACTATCCCTAAAAAACGCTTAGCTGGTTTTGGAAGAAAAACGTTGATGTGACTCGGCGCGTGGCAGTAAAGACCGCGATTGTATTGATGACCCGCAATTTGCAAATTTTTACCGCCTCTGTTATCTAGAAAAACTGGATCGTGATTTTGAACAACCTCCAAACAAGATTTGGGACGTACTATCTCTTCTACTTTTTCGTCAAATTTTGCCGCTATCCAACGGTTTTTAAGATCGGCTTCCTTATTGTTTTTCGTTTCAAAAGCGTTCGCTTTGTAAGAACTTCTAAAGGAAACACCAAAGATTATTACGAGCAAAAAGAATAACGTTTTATTGATACTTTTTTTATTTAACATTTCCAGTTCTTCTCTAAGATTTACAACAACGTCTTTTAAATGATCCGAATTACGATATTGCTCCGGTTATTAACCTTTGTATTATTTCAAAAGGCGCGCAGCCTAAAGCCTTTCGGATTTTACGAGGGTGGAGTTTTTATTCGCGGTAATTACTAAGGCAAAAAGTAGGGAAAAAGTACTTTTTTCATTAAATCGCGCGCAATTATAATTCGTGGCAGTTTCTAGAGCCAAAAGTCCTCCCTTGGTCTATAAGTAACAAAAAACAACCACAAGAGTCGCGAACAAACGAAGGACAGGCTGACCTCCGTCTTGATTCTAGCGCCGCTTATTGAGGAATTCCAGGCTTTTTTGTCAAAAACTGTAAAAAAGAATAATCGTTTCACAAGCGAAGCGTTGGAAACTTTCACTTACAAGGTGTTGCCATTTTTCAAAATGGACGGAATCATTTGAATAAAGTCGAAAGTTCCTAAAATTCAGGTAGTGGAATTTCCTTCCAGCATTGGAATTTTTTGTATGAGTAAATACGGCAAACTATTTACAGAAGAGACGTTAAAAATTTCAGACGAAATCAGATTAAAACGAGCGACCGTTCCGTTAGGTCTTCACTAGACTCTGTTAAATAAAGATGTTATAAAAATCGCATGGTAGCGAGTATGGCAAACATGTTAAGAGCCTTGAATTTTATCATTAGTTTTCGCTTTTTGATTTTTCACGCTTCGATTTTTAATCAATCCCCGAACATTGTTTTTACTCGAGACATGGCGTTTCAACAAGAGTACGTCGATGGTATTTAACCTCTTTCTTCCACTCGTCTGCGT
>CAMZEO010000361.1 GCA_947305735.1 uncultured Planctomycetales bacterium
CTTGCATCGCCTAATTGTTAAATATCCGATCGAAGTCTGCTTCGATCACCCGCCGCCTCTCGGCAGACCTGCATTCTAAGACGTCTTTTTGTTTCGTCAAGCAGATTATTCAAAAAATCTTTAAAAAAATATTCGCGTATTTTACGTCGAACCGCCATTCCAAGCGAAAACAAAACTGCCGCGCTGGAAATGTTGGAAAGCGCGACCTTTATCAGCGCTTCGGAAAAAACGGCGAGAAGTCGAGAAAAACATCACTTGTCGTCGCCAACATCCGGAACCCTCTTTCCTTTAACGAGCAAAAGAACAAGCACCGCGACAAGCGAAACGGGAAGAGCGGCCCAAATTGGGACGCCAAGTCCCGCTGGTAGGAAACCGAAAACGATCGAAATAGCCGCCACGTAAAGCGCGTATTCAATTTGAGTCCCAACATGTTCAAGCATTCCGCACCTGGCGCTCGTCGCGGAAAGAATTGTCGTATCGGAAATCGGAGAACTGTGATCGCCAAAAATCGCGCCGGTCAAAACGGCGCTTGTCGCGAGGACAAGATAAGAATAATCGTGGGGAACAAGAGCGTTTGCAAACGGTATCGCCAAAGGAGTAATGATCGCCATGGTCCCGTACGAAGTTCCGGTCGAAAACGAAACAATCGCCGCCAGCACAAAGATTAATGTCGGAAGCAAAAACGCGGGCGTTCCCCCCGAAAGAGATCCGACTAAAAACTTAGCGGCGCCAAGATAATCCTTGCCAATACAAGTGGAGAGAGTCCACGCCAAAATCAAAATCACAAAAGTAAACGTCAGTGATTTTACGCCGCTAAACCAAGCGGAAACAGCCTCGTTAGCAGACAGACGTCTCGACGCCACAATCATAACAAACGCGACGAGTCCAGCTAAAACGGCAGCTTGAAAAATAGAAATCGACGCGTCCGCAGCGCCCAGCACGTTTCGAATCGAAGCGGCGGAAAAACCTTGAATACTTACGATCCTATCGGCGTCTCCGGATTCAATAATCGCCGCGCGCCCCGACGAATAGAAAAATCCAAACGCGGATGTTATTAAAACCAATATAGGAATCAACGCCATCAAGATCTCCCAAATTCCGGAGGTTCGAGATTCTCGGGAACTTTCATCGCCTTTGATCGTTTCCGAAAGAAGACCGTCGCTAGCGCCGTTCATCGCGTCTTCAACGGTAACAAGCTTAAGGTTCATATCGCGCAAATAACCTTTTCGCGCAAGAAGTTCAGCTTTATACATCGCGCCAAAATCACGCAATGTTACCGCGCTCAGAAAGATAAAGGCCAGCATAAGCAAATTGTAGAAACGATATGGAATTGAGGAGACAAAAATCGAATATGCCTGATAGGTTGAATCAAGACCTGCGTCTGCTAAACCGGATTCAATATAGGAAAGTTCCGTGCCAATCCAAGTAGATATTAAGGCAATACCGGCAATCGGAGCGGCGGTGGCGTCAAGAATAAACGACAGCTTTTCACGAGAAACGCGGTTTCGGTCTGTAATTGGTCTGACGATTGGTCCTCGAATTTGAACATTCGCGTAATCGTCAAAAAAGATAAATAACCCAAGCGCCCAAGTAACAATCTGAGAACTTGCGGCGCCCTTTGCAAACTTAACAAAAAGCTCGGCAATAGCGCGAATTCCACCGCTGACGGCAAGGAGCGCGACAAGTCCGCCAATCGCCCCGCACTGGAGGAGAATACCGGCGTTGCCAGGCTTTGCCACAACTTCCAACGCTCGTTGAGTAAAAATGACGAACGAACGTCCGAGGGCAACGCAAGGAGAACAGCTCTGGATTGCGATTAAATAGGTCGCTGAAAAAATCCCGACAAGCAAGGAGACGACAACGTTCTTTGTCGTAAATGCGAGCAGAATAGCGACCATCGGAGGAAGAAGCGACCACACGCCTGTCGGAGCCCAAAACGCGGATTCGGGAAAAGCGGTAAAAGTCAGCGTCGCCACAATCATCGCAATCACTATCAAAGCGTAGGAAAACGCTCGAAAAACTTTAACCATGGGACAAAACTCCTGAGTGACAACAAAACGACGAAACCGCCAACGCAACCTCCTTCAGAGTATAAATCGGATAAAAAAACAAGTCAACTGTCGAACAGTGCAAGCCTGCAGTTAAAGTATAACGATTATATCAGCTTTTAACAAAAAAAACAAAAATAAGAATAATATTTATTATTTTTTTCACCCTTAAAACTAACTAAGACGGAATCGATATTCCGATAAACCGTGAGGGAGAGGTTATCCCCGGAAGCGCGGGCATGGAGTTAGCGCTTCTGATTTTTTGCCCCCTGTTGTCAAAGGCAAAAGACAATGAAAAGGATTTTATTTCTCGCGGCTCTTTTGGGCGCGACTTCTTTGAGTCGAGCGTCGCTTGGATACGACGTTTATCAAACTGTCCCCGGAACGGAAGCCCAAACGACGGTTCAAGGATCGGCTCCGATTTATGACGGTTCTTATGAGATAGGCGACGTTACGGGAACGGACGAAGTTAACCGGTTTATCAGCGGAAGCATCGTTGGCGGTTGGAGCGACGGTTTCCTCCAAGAAGGCAACCGTTGGGGCTTGACCCAAGCGTGGTTGACTAGCGAAAAAACAGTCGATCCCAACGCGGGACTGGACGTTGGTTACCGAGTCGACGCGCTCTTTGGAACAAACATCCTACAGTCGTCCGACGGATTCGACGGCAAATGGGGGGTTAGCGACGACGGTTACGGCGCGTCCATGTACCAGGCGTACGGGCAACTCGGTCTCGGCAAGTTGTCGCTAAAAGCGGGTAAGTTCGGCACGACAATCGGGTTTGAAAGCGTCGACGCTTCGCAAAATAATTTCAACACCCACACCCATATGTTCGATCACGAGCCGACATCGCACACTGGAGGCTTGTTTACGTTCCAGGCGACCGACGCCTTCAACATCGACTTCGGTATGGCCTCTGGAATTGACAACAGCTTTGACAATCGACGCGGGGACTCCTGCTTACTCTTTGGAGCAGGCTTGCAATTAGCGGAAAACTTCAATCTGTCCTACGCCGGAGAGCTGTCTCAAATTCATAGCCAGATCGGCGAAGACCGTTTGGGAACCTCTTGGGGGTATTCCGAGGAGCTAATTGGTCAGGCAATCGGAGACAGCGACGAATATCTGCAAACGGTAACCGCCACGATCGACTTCACAGACCGATTCAGCTATTCGCTCGCGACGAACTATGGAACCATGTCGGATCGCGCGAATCACGACCCTCGCTACGGTCAGTTCGGAGTAGCGAACTATTTCTCATACGCGTTGACAGACCGTTTAACGCTGGCCGCGCGCTACGAATACTACGCGCAATGGCTTGAAGAAGCCGGCAAGGCTCCCGGCGTCGCAGGCGAGATGAAGCAACATTGTCACGACGTTTCCTTCAGCATGGTTTATCGTCCTGTCGAACATT
>CAMZEO010000362.1 GCA_947305735.1 uncultured Planctomycetales bacterium
CCTGTTCATGATCATCTCCTTCTTCACAAAGAAGAACGAAGACGAAGAGGAAGATCAAAACGTCGATTTCAGGGACGTCAAATGGAACGACCGGGAAGAACGAGACGACGAAGTTCAAGACGATCTTTTCTCATCGAAACGTTCGTCCAACTTTTACGGAGCCTTTTTTCGGAATCGCAACTACCCCGAGCGTCCCGACCCCGACGCCCCCGTCGAGGACGACGATCCCGACGCGCCGCGACGTTGGCGCAGGAAAAAGGAAGAGCCGCGCGACGACGATTGGAAAGACGCCGCGCTTACCGACGACGATTTTGACAAACTCTTCAACGGAGAAGAGAACGGAACGACCGAAGAGAACGGAACGAACGACGACGAATTGGAAGCGTCGTTTGCTCGGGAATACGATTTTGAACTGGATTTCGACTACCTCGCCGACGCGACCGTTTCCGAGGAAGAAAAATTTGATTATCTTCGCAAAGCCGTCGAGAGCGGAAGCGACGAGGCGCGCGAAACGCTCGTTCGCGCGCTCCTGCAACGCGCGTCGGAAGCAAGCGCCGACGAGCAAGAGAAGGCGTTTGACGCTTTGGACGAAATCGAAACGCTCTTGAACGAGTCGCGCGTCGACGTCGGCGAGCCTTCCTTTGACGACGCGACCGACGAATTGTACGCTCAATCTCTTTTGCAACGCGTCGTTTTCTATCTGCGAAACGGCTTGCAACCGCCGATTGACGTCGCTAACAAGGCTCTTCATTGGATTCGGCAATGGTCGGACGACAATCCCGGTTCCAGCTCTAAACGTCTTCTGGCGACGGCGTGGCAAGTGCGCGCCAGTTGCCTGATGGCGTCGGGAAGCGATTCAGCGGCGTTGACGTCGCTCTTTGAAGCGCGGACGTTGTTTGAGGAGCTGGAAGATTCCGGCGTTGAAGAAGCGATTCCGTCGCTGGGAATTGTTCGCGCCTTAATTGGCGAGACATACATGTCGATTGGCGACGAACGCAAGGCGATCGAAGCTTATCGCGAAGCGATCGACACGCTCGATCGTTTTTCCGATCAGGAGGTTTTTCTCGCTCAAAAAGTCAACTTTATGTTTCGTTTGAGCGCCGCGTTGCGCGAAATCGACTCAAACGACGAGGCGGATCAAATCCTCGAAGAAGCGATCGAATTGGAAGAACGACTCCTGACGTACGACGAAGACGCGTATTTTGGATCGTTGACGCAACTTCTGGAATTTAAAGCGGACGTCTTCGCCCAACGCGGCAAGCATGAGGACGCGATCGCGTTGCTCGACCGCGCCATCGCGACGCTCGAGCAGTTTTTGACCTATGATTCCGCGGCGCCGCGCCGCGTTCTGGCGTATTCCCATATGGAAAACGCGCTTTGTCGGCGCGCCACGATCCACTTTTATCAAAAACGTTATTTGCTTGTGGCTCGCGATCTGGAAAAGGCGATCGAATATTTAACGCTTGCCGTGAAGAAGGCCGACGACTATGATCCCGTCGTTCAGGCGACGATCGTCAACTCGCTTCTTTTCGTCATGTGCGCGAATCAAGGCTTGTCGGTCGACGCGTCAAAGTTGCGCGACCAACAGAAACGCCTGTTCGATTTGTTGACGCCCGAGGAATACAAGCGTATTAAGCCGTTTTACTGCCAGATTTTGTATCTTCGATCGAATCTTCTGGCGCAATCCGGTCTGAAGAAAGACAGTTTAAGGGCGGTCGCCGAATCGATCGATCTTCTGGACGTTCCGGAGACCTACGAAGATTCCGATTCCGAAGCGCTCAAGACGTTGGCGCGCGCGCTCGTTTTTCGCAGTTCAATTTCCGGAAAACCTTCTCTTCCCGATATTCGGCGCGCCAACGAGATTATCAACGGATATTTGGTCGTAGACGATCTCGACGATTTTACGAAGAAGTTTTATATTCAGCTTCTTCGCGGAAAAGCGCCCCTGGAACTTGGAGACGGAAACGAGAGCGCCGCCGCCGCGGACATTAAGACGGCGATACGCGTCGCGGTCGCCGCGTTGCGCGAGAAACGCTGGAGTTATTTTAGCGATCTGGCGAATTTGGCTCGCGAGTCGATTATGTTTCTTATGAAAGACGGAGAACCGTTAGGCGGACTTCGCGCCGCGAGCTTATGGCTCCGTTTTGCGGAACGTTTGCGCCGCTCTTACGTCGAGTCGGAATGGGAGGTTGACGACGAAGGGGAAGAATTGCCGAAGAATCGCGCGTTTCTCGTCGAATATGAGAACTTTCTCGTCGAAATCAGGATGTTTCGCTCGGAGCTCCTGAATAATTACGATTGGCGTCCGGAATTTGCCAAATACTGCGATCGCGGCGCCGTCGCGTCTAACCCGACGTCCGACGCGCGCGAAGTCAAAAGCGACGACGCCCCGGCTGAGAACGCGACGGTCGAGTCGCGACGTTCTTCGAACGAAAGTTTCAACCTTCTGTTTCAAATGAACGATCGCGACCGATTCGAGGCGAGTCGGCGCGCCGTTCTGGAATCAAAATTACGACTTGAGCCGAAGTTTCGACCGATCTTTTCCGATCTTGGTTTTTGTTTGCGAGTCGCCAGACGTCGGCTTTTTGAGGGCGAGTTTCAATACGGTCAACTGCTCGTTTTGACGGTTGGAAAATTAGCCGACTTTTTTGAGAACTTGACGGAGCCCGCTCTCGCGATTGCGGAACTTGACGAGACTTCGCGCGTTTTCGACGATCTGGCCGGAAAGATCGTCTCGAAATCGATCGAATGCGGAGACCCCGATTCTTTCTGGGCGTCGGCGTATCAGGTTTGGGATTTTCTTTCGAAGGCGCTCGAGAATTTTTGTCGGACGCATGGCGATTTTCAGGAACGGGACGCGGAAGGCGACGGCGCCGATATTGAATTCGCTAAGGAATTGTTGAAGAATCTGAACGAGCGAACGGAACGCGCGTTCCTACTGTCGCTCCGCGCGTTGAAACATATTTCCGTTTCGCATTCGCTGCATCCCGTGTTCGTCAGTTCGTCGTATTCGCGCTACTACGCGTGGCTGACGCGCTGCGGTCGACGCGACGACGCGTTTAAGCTCGTTCGCGAGGAAGGGGAGCGACTGGAAAAGCGCGCCCAGAATCCGACTCCGTTAAACTTGCTGTCGACAAGTCTCTTTTACGAAGCGATTTCCAACGTCGCCTTTGACGTCGAGCGTTTGGAAACGTCAAAATGGGCGCTTCGCAAGTTGGAAGAGGCGTTGACTTACGAAGAGAAACTGCTGGGAGGACGCGCGCTCGTCGACGAACGTTTCGCCAGAATGCTCGCGCGTCTCGCAACCGTCGCGCAAGCCGAACGACGTTTTTCCGACGCGCTCGAAGGAGTGAAAAAGTCGTTGGCGCGCGTCGTCGCGCCCGGCGAGAGCGGCGAGGCGACGAGTTCCGCCTTTTCGCTCATGTGCGAGGGGATCTTTTA
>CAMZEO010000363.1 GCA_947305735.1 uncultured Planctomycetales bacterium
GCAGAACGATCAAAATGCCGATGATTGCGATGACGACCAGCAGTTCCACAAGAGTAAAACCACGAGAGGCATTTTTATTCATACTAAAATCCTTGTTGAGACCGTCGTCGGTACGACGGATTGGTTAAACGAATCACAAAATAAACAAATTCGCCAAAACGCCGTTTTCACAAGGAACTGGACGAAAACGACGAGCAAACAAAAACGGAACCAGTTTTTCACAAGCAACCGCTTACAAACGCCAAAAACACGCTTTTAATCGAAAAACAAGCCTTGCCTCGATCCGAGCGCAGACAAAGCGTCAACGCGCAATTCCCGCCATTTTACGGCAATATTTGAAAATGTCAACACACTATTTCAAAAAGCCACGCGATTCGCAACGCCGAACGTATTCTTAGAAACGCCGACTACAAAAAAGTTCCCAAAAACAGCGCCGTCCAAGAGACGGCCGCTGTCGTCGAATCTAAACGAGAACAAGCCGTCCTCCGAGCATATCGGGTAATTTTTGCTTGACGCAATTCTCAACGTCGCGTTGGGCGTAACGCACGCTGAAATGCGACGCGATAACTTTCTGGTTTTGAAATCTGTCTTTTCGTTCGACGTAGTCCTCGACGCGCATATGTCCCGGCGTTTGACGCGGCTCGTTTTTTTGCGCGGAGACGTGCGTCATTTCTGCAATGAGAACGTCCGCTCTATACATGTCCGGATTCTCGTCAAGTCCTCTCGGCGAGCTGTCTCCCAGGAAGGCGACGCGCGGAAAGCGAATTTCATACGAGATTTCGACGCCGGAAAGACTCAAGTCGCGAATTTCCGGACCGCTGAGTTCAAGGTACTCCGGCTTGAGTTTTTTGCGGCGTTCCCAAACGATATAACCGACCGAAGGAACCGTGTGGTATGTCTTATGGACGGAGACGACCAACTCCCGCGAGAGATCGATTTCGTCGCCCGACCTCACGCCGAAGATTTCGCAGGGAAGGACGCTCTGTTCCAAACGGCAAAACGCTCCGAGAAATTGCCTGACGTCGCCGACTTTTTGTTCGGGCACGTAAATCGTCGGCGGATCCATCTGCATCATTCGACGACGCGCGATATACGCGGGGAGCGCCAGAACGTGATCCATATGCGCGTGCGACAGGAACCATCTCGGGGTTCCCATGAATTCCCACGGCTGCCATCCGAGGTCGAATCCCAATTTATATTCGGGAATTCTCCAAAAAGTCATGACGGGCGCGCGCGAAAAACCTTCCACCGTAAAATTCTCGCACTTTATTTTGCGATAGGAAGAACTCTCCGAGTAGTTTTCCAGTTCAAGAAGCCTATTTCCGCGCTTTTTGGATTCGGACATATCAACCTCGGTTTAACGTCAAAAAATTTCGGTCATTATAACCGGGGTCTTCTTTTGCGCAAGGCGCCCGCGACGTAACAATTACGCGTTTTCTTGCGCTTCGAGTTCCTCCTCGTACTTTTCGCGATCAATGTCGTCGAGAAGTCTTCGGGTTCGTTCGATTGGATTTTTAACGATATCCGTGTAGATGTTGACGTCGTCGACAACCTGGAAATCGTACATTCCGACGCACAGGAAGTCGGCGCCCCCTTCGAGCGCAAACTTGAATCCTTCGCGCGGGTGAACGGCTCCCGCCGCCAGCGTCTTGAATGCAATCCACGGCTCGGGACGCGAGGCGAAAAATTCGCGCGTTTCATCCGGTTTGCGGCAGTAGATATTGTCGTGTTCCGTCGCCGCCTGCGCGGACCAATAGGTCAACGGATGATACGTTTTCATCCAGAAGTCGGGAACAATCCCCTTGTCAAGAATCGCCTTTAACGTTTCAACGCGGTGCGCGCCGATTCCGACGGGGAGTTTGGCGTCGCGGATCATATCGACTATTTTTTCGATTTGATCGAAATTCCCTTCGCGAACAAGTCGGTCGCACGTCTCGCCCTGTGGATAAACCGCGACGGAACCGCAGTCGATTGTCCGCTTGACGACGTCAAGATCGGCGGTGCATTGAGAGATGAGCTGGATTTTACCGTCCGTCCATTTCCAGTAGTTTTCCATCATCTTGCCTTGGTTCCAGTCGCCCAGGAACGCATTAATACCGCATTCTTCGGCGAGCATAAACGTTTCGACGCATTTTTGCTCGGTATGGTAGGCTTTAATGAGGTCGGAGACGTAGATCAGGTCGCGCGAGTGCGCGTAACCGCCAATTAAATTTCCCCCAAGAATCATACGGCTAATCGTAAGATCGCCGATTTTCGCAAGCGGAACTTTTTCGTTCAGAGGCGCTCTCGGTTTGACGTTAAACGAGGTTCTCGTCGCGCCGGAAACGGCGTCGGGTTTAGGCGTCGCGGGTTGCGCGGGATCTTCGGCGACAACGCCCTCCGCCGCGTTGGCAAGACAGCGCTCTTCATGGCTTTTGAACCCGACGACCGACGCCGCGGCCGTTAAACCGACCGCAGCCGTTGTTTTGAGCGCTTCGCGGCGCGAAATCGCGTTTGAACAATCCGATTTATTTTTTCTCATTACTGCATATCCTCTTCCGCGTCGGCGGACGCGTTTTCAATTTAGCCGCCGTTGGCGCGCGAGATTTGCCGCGCGTTCCCGAGCGAAGATCGTGAAACATCCAACCGTCATTATACTCCCGTTTGAACGTTGACGCTACGTTTTTCCGAAAATTATTCTTGTTTTGTTCCCGTCATTTTTCTCCAAGCGTCGCGGATCGGACGCGCCTTTTCGACGGGAGCCTTGTCGTTTGGTTCCGGTTCTCTTTCGGGAAAGACGTTCCACCAGGCTTTTTTGACTCCCGGCGCCGCTTCCTGGTGGATCACCGGAGATTTGACGTCGCCCTCCACTCGAATTTGAGTGAGTTGATCTCCGACTTCGCCGATGAAGTCCGACACGATCGGGATTTGCGCCGAGGCGTTTCCCAACCGGGAATTAAGCGTCAAATCAATCAGTTTTTCCTGTCCTTTGATCGTGAGCCATCCTTCGCCAAAAAGCGTCAACGCGTCGCCGCTGAGGAGAACGTTTGACAATTTAAGACGGTCGCCCAAGACGTCGTATTTGACGGTCAGCGAATTAAACGCCGCCTGATCGGGATTTTTAACGCTCAATAGTTGGAGAATCTTAACGATTTGCGGCAGTTCATACAGTTCCGCGTCTTGAACGCTTAAATCCCCTTCGCCTTTCAGCGCGGCGAGCGTCATTCCCTCGCCCAAGAGAGAAACCCTCGCGCTAATCCGACCTTTTAACGGTTTGGAACCGGGCGCAAAATATCGCGTGGCGTCGTCCAATGTTCCGTCGTGAAGACTGGCGTTGAGACGATAAGTCGGCGTTTCGCGCGCGCTATATTCGCCGTCGACGACGAAATACCCGCCGAATATTCGAGCCTGAAGGGAGCGTCGACCGT
>CAMZEO010000364.1 GCA_947305735.1 uncultured Planctomycetales bacterium
GGAGCCGGAGCCGATTCAGGCGGAGCCGGAGCCGATTCAGGCGGAGCCGGAGCCGGAGTCGATTCGGGCGATACGGAGTCAGACGCGTCTTTTCGTCCCCGAACGCGCTCGTCGAGGGCTCTCCAACGCGCCTGGACGTTCACAACTTCCAAATGATACCGTTGCAAAATCCCGGCGAACACCTGTTGATTAATCTTGTTTTGTTCTAGATTCATACGCGCTTGACGCATATTCGAGTCTAGAATGTTTTTGTATTGTAAAAGCTCTTGTCGCAACTTGACGTCATCCTGTTCGGAACGCTGAACGTCGAAGTCCTTCCAGTACTTATAACGTTGGACGGCATAAGCGTCTTGGGCTTCCTCATTTTTGACGATTTCGGAAGGCGAGTTCAGTTCTGATCCGTTTGCCGAATTTTCAGATTCCGCAGGTTGAGACTCGTTGTTCAACTCGGATTCTTCTCCGGAAGAAGACTGCGGGGGCGCGTTCTTTTCTTTTTCCGCCGCCTCCGCTTTCGCTTTTTCTTCGGCAATTCTTTCGTCGACCCGTTGCGAAACCTCGTTAAACGCCTGAATCACGACCTTGCATTTTTCATTGTATTCCGAGTTAAACTGATTAAACTGAGCTTGGGTAATCTGTTTATTCGACAACGCGACTTTTGCGCGCTGAAAAGCGGCGTCAAGTTCCGCCTTAAACTGCCTCAACTGAACAAGGAACGCTTGATCTTCCTCAAGCGTCGGTTCGGCGGATTGAGCGTCTTCAGAATTCTCCTGATTTTCGGTAGTTTCCGAAACGACTTCACTCTCCGCGTCGTTGGAAGCGTCTCCTCCCTCCGTCTTATGCGTCTCGTTCAAGCCTCTCGCAAGGACGTCGTTTGTCTTGTTGAGCGTTATGCTTAGTTCGCTTAAAAACTTCTCTTGTTCTTCCTTAAGCTGTTTAGCCCGTTCCTCTTCCTGCTGTACAAAATACTCCGGTCGATTGTTGGATATCTGTTGAAGCTCTCTCGGCAACATCGCCCAATAGTTGGCTTGCGGACGACGATAACAGACGATGCTTGCCTCAAACATATACTTATAGCCCGGATCGCCCGAATTAGGAGTCGCTCCGTATTGGGACTGAACAAGATGGCTGCGGTCTCCAGCCATTCGCATACGGAACGCGTTATACAGTTCCACGCTGGTCATCTTAGCGCTAATGACAAAAGTCGGACGACCTCTCAAATTCCCCATATAAGACAAACGTTGGACTATAAAGTCGGGAGAACTTGGCAACCTAAGCGTTATATCGCGCAATTCGTCAAGGACATTGACGCCTTGAATGTTTTGCCAACTGTTCGCGGAAGAAAGAGTCGCGAAAAGCGGACGCGCGGCGTAAAGTTGAGCATTAACCTCGTCGCGGGTTTTTTCAAGTTCGGCAACTTTCGCGTCAAGCTTTTTAAGATCGTTCTGATTCCAAATCCACGCGGCGTACGCGCCGATCCCGATAAGGACAAAGTATAGGACGAAAACGAGCGCGTAATTAGGAGGCTTCGGCTTTTCATGAGGGTGGAGCAAGTCGATCGCCGGTTTGTTTTGAGGGCGTTCCGCCAATAACATGCCAAGCAAAGACGCAAAACGACCCGGATTTTCAGGTTCCTTCGTCTTAAGCCTGACGCCGGGAAGCTGAAAAGGATTGATGAAATCAATATTAACGCCGGCTTCGTCCAAAGCAATAGCTAGTCGGGCGGCCGTCGTCGCTTTTTCCGGATCATAACGAACGGAAGAAACGTCGACTTCGTCGCCACCTTCCCCATCGTCGTATATGTCGATTGGACGCGGCTTCGCTTCGCCGGTAAAGAAAATCGCCTGATTTACTTCCGTATTCTCGGGAAGATCGTCGACGCCAACAACCAGCGTTCTAACGACTTCCTCCTTAATACGTTCGGCTCGATACGCGGGAGCGGCGTCCGCTTGCAACTTAAACGAACGAAAATAAAGAGCGTCTTTTCCAGCGCACAACGTCAAATTGACCTCGTCGCAAAGCTCCTGAATAAGCAAAACGGGATCTTCGTATTTTAAACCGCAGAAATCGGCGCGAAGAAATTCGGCCAACGACGGCTCGCGCAACTCGATTTTAGAAGGAGAACGCGCGGCGCCCGACAACGTTTCGCGAATGCGACGGAGCTTGTCGCGCGCAATTGAGGCGGCGACCACTCGACGAACTCCCGCTCGCTTGGAGGCGGATAATCCAAGAGGCATATAGTCGAGAGGTTGCGTTTCGTTAAACGTAAGAGAATCGCGAAGAGCTTGATTGAAAACGATCTCCGGAGTTTCGGTTTCCGTAGTTTGGGGAATCGTCATGTACATGACGTCGACATCGCCGCGCTCGACGGAATAGCAGACCAGCGCGGAGCCAACTCTATTTTCTCGGAGCAGTTTTTTTAGAGTTAACGCGATAGGAGACGTTTTGAACGATTCGCGCTTCGATTTTTTGACCGTAGAAACTACGACTCCGCCGTCGCTTGTCTCCTCCTCGTCTTCTTCGTCGTCGTAAGCGACCGGAGTCTTGGGTATAAACGTCTTCTCGACGGTCTCCACCACTTCGGGGTCATCCCGTCCGTCCTCAAATTCTTCTCCCCCTGTCGGAACATCCTCGCCGTCCAAGTCGTCTTCTTCGTCAACGGCGGCGTCGGCGACCGCCTCCGCCGCTTCCGATATGGAAGCGGCTCCAACGTTCAGCACGATAAGCCGATCTTTCTGGACCGCGCCAAGCGCAAATCGCGCTTCCACGCCGTCCCAGTCGATTGCCAATATTCGCGACATTTCGCCGTGTCTCCTCAGTTCAAATACGATATCAACCAGCGCGAGCGCGCGCCGATCGATATGATACCAGAAAACAAACTTGACGTCTATTTTTTTTAAAGTTAAATTGGAAAAGTAGGTAAAATTCTCGCCTACCGACGCCGCCAATTGATCTTGTCGCGGCGCCCGCTTCCATTAGGATTATGCGCTTAACTGACTTTACAAGTATATATGCTGACGTGAATAATTCAAGTGGAATTCAAGCTGTTCAACATCCGCGAGTTTATGGAACGCGTTGAACTTGACCTCCGTAGGATGACAACGCCTAACCAACGTGTTTTAAAATGCGACAAACGTTATTCTATCTCCCCGTTGAAATCTTTGGCATCCCCCTGTTCGGCAAAGGACTCTTATTCTGGGCGATCTTGCTCGCGGGGCTTGCGTCGATAATCAGGGTTCTCGTTCAGAAGAAAAAAATAGGGGACGCGATCTTCTACGCGTGTATGACCGCGCTTGGAATCTTCATTGTGAACGCCATTGGTCCTAGAATCGTCGAACCGCAGGGTTTTCCTATTCGAGGGTACGGCGTATTCCTCACGCTCGCAATCGTCGTCTCCAGCGCGGTGA
>CAMZEO010000365.1 GCA_947305735.1 uncultured Planctomycetales bacterium
CAGCTTCACGTCGAATTCGCCTGCCCGCCCGTCACGGATCCCAACGCCACGGGGCAAGGCCGTGGAAACAGCGGTATTTTCCTCATGAATCACTATGAACTTCAAGTTCTTGATTCCTATGAAAACGAAACCTATTTGGAAGGTCAATGCGGCGCTATCTACAAGCAATTTCCGCCGTACGTCAACTGTGTGAAAAAACCTACCGAATGGCAAACCTACGACATCATCTTCACACGTCCGATTCTCCGCACCGAGAAAAATGAAAACGGCGAAGAATTCGTAGCGGAGGTCATTCGTCCCGCCTATATCACCGTCCTCCTCAACGGCTGCGTCGTTCAAAATCACTGGGCTATTCAGGGCGACACGTTCTTCCACCGCACCCCCCAATATCAACCTCACGCCGACCGTGAGCCGATCCAAATTCAAGACCATAATAACACGACTCAATTTCGTAATATCTGGATTCGTGAAATCCCGGATTCCAATGTCGTCCCGTGCCAAAATCACATGAATTACTACAACTGATCTTTGGCGACCGTCCGTCGGGTCTTCCGATTCTTGGAGGGCGTTTCTCTACATTGGGGAAGCGTCCTTCGTCTTTAATTGCTTGCCTTCCTACTCTACTAACCACTACGTCTTATTTTTTTGTCAAAAATAGCAAAATTACGCAATTTAAATGTTAAAATGTGCGTTTCTATGTGAATTCTTGAGAAAAACTGTCAAAAAACTCAAAAAAAATAACGTCTTTGCTAATGAGAATAAAAACAAGGACGATAACAAAAATAGTAGACGTATAAAAAATATCTTTTTTGCGGTTTACACTTGTAAAAAAAAACACTATCGTGTGCTTGACCAGTTGGGCGAAAGCATACGACGACAACTCAAGCCGTCCGATCTTTTCTCACTGCCTTTCGGAAAACAAGTCGTTTAATCGGACAGGGACAATCCAATGAATCGACATTTCAACATCAAGAATCTCATTATCGGAGCTTTAATAGGCGCCGCAATGGTGGGATGCCAGCCGCAACAGCCTAAATTTCTCCATCCGCGCGGAAACGCTCAAAGTAAATATATAGCGGAACAAACCAGAATCGAATATCCGGACGAATGCGTTCCTTCGTTAGACGACGTAAGAAACGCGCTTTCGCCTTTGACCTTAGACAATCCTGATCCGAAAGAAGAATGGCTGCTCACTCTTGACGAAGTTCGTCAGATGGCGCTTGAGAACAGCAAAGTATTGCGTCAACTTAGCGGAGTCAATTTCGGCGCGAACGGAGTCAGCGGAACGCCCACGTTACTGCTTGCTTCTCCTAACGCCGCTATGACCGTTTGGGATCCGGCGATTATCGAATCTAATCCAACTGCCGGCGTCCAGGCGGCTCTTTCCGCATTTGACGCCGTTTGGAGTTCGACCGCTTCATGGCAACATGCCGACGTCGCCAGAAATTACGACAATACCTACCAGGCGACCGTTGGAACCCATACCGATTCCGGAACTTTTCAAACGACCTTGTCCAAAACCGTCGCCACAGGCGGGAACGTTTACGCAAGCACAGGATTTGGATACGACGAAAGCGACGCTTCCAGCCGTCTTTGGCGTTCAGACTGGACTTCTTACGTAGAAGCGGGCTTCACCCAGCCCTTATTTCGCGGCTCTGGAGTGGAATTCAATCGGATTGCAGGTCCCAATGGAACAATGGGAAACAGTAACGGGGTCGTCATTGCCAGAATCAACACGGACGTCGCGCTCGTCGACTTTGAGATGGGCGTTCGCGGAACCCTTCAAGACATTGAAGAAACGTATTGGAATCTTTACTATGCTTACCGTAATTTGAACGCCGCTGCATCAGGATACGAAGCCGCGCTCCATCAATGGCGAAACGTCGAAGCTCAAAGTCGATTAGGACGACCTCAAGGCGACGCTCAAAATTTGGCTCAGGCTGAGAAGAATTACCAATCGTTCAAAGTCTCGGCGCAAGAAGCCCAAAACAATCTATATAAAACCGAACAACTTCTTCGATATATGATCGGAATCGCTCCGACCGACGGTCGACTCATTAAACCAGTCGACGAGCCCACGGTGGCAAGAGTCAAATACGTCTGGGAAGAAATAGTCGCCGAAGGTTTGGCGCGAGCGCCAGAATTAAGAAAACAAAAATGGATCGTCAAAAAGCGAGAACTTGAACTGATTGCCCAGAGAAACTATCTTAAACCACAAGTTGATTTGGAAGGGCTCTACCGTTTCCACGGACTTGATCACGACCTAATCAATTCCGGAAGAATAGGCTCCAAAAACTTAAAGCACGGCGCTTACGGAAGTATGACTTCCGGCGATTATCAAAACTGGGGATTAGGAATCACGTCGTCGATAACGTTAGGATTTCGCCGTGAAATGGCTGCAGTTCGCAACGCGGAACTTGCCCTTGCGCGCGAACGGGCGATCCTCCAAGAACAGGAACTAGAATTGGTTCACAATCTTAGCGACTCGTATCGGGACGTCGAGAGAAACTACCGCTTAATTGAAGATTATCTCGGAGTGCTCCGCGCCGCCCGCAAACAGTATCGCGCTGTTGAAGCCTCCTTCGATCTCAACAAAACTACCCTCTACGAGGTATTGAGAGCTCAACAAGAATTGGCGGACGCCGAAACCCGCTACTACCGTACTGTAATTGATTA
The DNA here is from genome assembly GCA_947305735.1 of uncultured Planctomycetales bacterium. Taxonomy (GTDB): domain Bacteria; phylum Planctomycetota; class Planctomycetia; order Pirellulales; family Thermoguttaceae; genus RUG369. Next base: position 2,677 of record CAMZEO010000365.1, read on the forward strand.
CAATTTATCGATTGTCAACCTGAACTATCGTAAAGGTTCATTGCTCGAATACAACGGCGTTACCTTAGCCGAAGGACCTTGGCCTAACAAGGCGTATTTCGACGCTTGGCGTAGGGCTCGGGAACGAGACGCTGGAAAATATGTAAATTACGCCTTTACTTCGCCGCAAGTAATCAGTCGAGGAGCATACCCTCAAATCCAAGGAACCGATCCGACGGTTGCGAGTTCGTCTGCCTACACAGTTCCGACTCCCGACGTCAGTCAACAAAACGTGTTACCGACATATGAGCCAAACGGGAGCGGTGGTTATCAGGGAGTCGGAATCCCTGAAATATTACAACAATAACAACTGCATTTTAAGAATTTTGTCCCAAAGGGGAGGTCGAAAGACCTCCTTTTTTTACAGGATTTTCCATCGGTTGCTTAAATTTTCTCTCCGTTACTCGATCCAATCGCACCTATGTTCAAAAACCACGAGTATCAATTAATGCCGCCGAAGGACGGAAGGCTCTTGCCAAACTATACAAAAGAACTAGAATCTCCATCGGTTGGGGAAAAGAAGCAAAGATAAAAGATAATCGTCGACGGAGTTGAAAGATGCAACCTTTATATACAATTGAAGAACTGGCAAAATTTCTGAATCGTTCAACAAAAGATATTCAGAGGTTAGCGGAAAGGGACGTT
>CAMZEO010000366.1 GCA_947305735.1 uncultured Planctomycetales bacterium
GTTAAGCCGACGGAGGTCGAGCGAAGCAAAACGCCGCCGCGGCGAGCGCGGTTCGTTCGACGATTCCCGCTCGTCGAATCGTATTTGACGCGATACGCGCGGAAGCCGTCTTTCCGCGACGCGAGACTGACGCGCCCAACGTTTTCGACAATCATGTCCGTCTGCCGACGCCCCGGTTTCCGTCGAGACCAGATCGAAAGTCGTTCTGTCGCAAATTCAAGCGGGACGGGGGTTTTTCTTGAGTCTTTTTGGCGGTTTTGGTCTTTTCGCGGCCTCCGTCGTCTTTCGCCGACGGCTCGCGGCGCTTCGCGCCGGGCTTGGTTCCGACGTTGGTTCTGAACGCTTTGTTTCGGTTTGGTTTTGAAGTTCGGCTGGTCTTTATTCGAGCGTTTTTTCCGGGGTCTTCTTGGCGGTTTTGGTCTTTTCGCGGCCTCCGTCGTCTTTCGCCGACGGCTCGCGGCGCTTCGCGCCGGGCTTAGTTCCGGCGTTCTTTTTGAACGCTTCGCCGCGGTCAATTTACAAGATCTACAAAATCAACGCGCGACGCCGATATGCCGCGCCCAAAAAAACGACCCGCGCCTTGACGAAGGCGCGGGTCGTCGTTAGAATGCTCGGCCGCGGGCGTTAATCGACGGCGGCAAGGTCGGCAAAACGCGCGTCGGCGTCATCTGAGAAGCGCGCCTCCGCGAACCTTATAAAATCGACGATGCTTCGCGCGTAGGACGTCCGGCGCCCTAGCGCTTGCTTGTCGTACCCCCGGACGACGCCGTAAACGCGGTTTGTCTTTTTGTCAACAACGGGCGATCCGCTACAGTTGCCTTGCACTGGCGCTTGCAACGTCAGAAGGTTGTCTCCTGGGACGTCGGGCGAGTAGCGCGGCGCCACAAACATGCCGTCTCGCGAATGGTACCCTGGGGCCGGCTCCAACAGACTCACGCTCACCCCGGCGACTCCAACGGAATCGGCGTCATGGAGCTTTAAGGGAACTATTTCCGAGTCTCCAACGACCGCGTAGGAGAATTCCATGACGCATATGTCGACTTCTCTCTGGTCGTCCCACTCGAGCCTTTCGGGCTTGAGCGACGTCCCGTCGCGGAGGGTGACGCGGATTGAGTTTCTGTCGATCTCCTTTCCGACCTTTATTTGGTGGGCGCAACAAAAAACGTAGAAGCAACGCGTTCTGAACGAGCGAGTTATGACGCCGTAACCGCGATCCTTAATCTTGCCCGTGAGAGAATCGACAACTCCCACGACGACGACGCCGCGCGACGCGGCGTCCTCAAAAGTCAGCTCGTCCTCGCCGAGCCCGTCGACGCGACCAGCCTGCGCGATCTTCGTATCCGCGTTAAAAAAGCGCAGCAACTCGCTCGCGGATCTGCTGGAGCCGCTCGCCTCGCGCAACGGTCGCGCGACGTCTTGCGCGGCGCCGCTCGCCCGCGCGAGACGCGCCGGAGCAGCAACGTCCGGCTCGGATCCCCGAACCAGGTCGCAGGTCGCGGAAAGAGCGAGGAGCGCGGCGAATATTCTCCCCCGCGCCCGATTTCTTAAACCGCTTGAAGCAACAGTAGTTGAGCAAATCATGGCAACCTCCTTGTCCGTCCCCGTTTCCGCCTCGTTAGCGGAACTCCGCGCTTCCTGCGCGACGAGTTTACGCGTCTTCTCCCCTTGAAGACGTCGACCGCCCCGAACGGGCGATCGTTGCTTCTCTCTAATTGCTACTACGCCGAGTATGTAGGAGTATTGCTAAAAAATCAAGTATTTTTTAAAAAAATTTAAGATTTTTCAAAATAATGCCGCGAGGGCTCAAACGTCGTTAATCGCGGCTTCCGAGCGATTCAACTTCGTTTCGCGGCGTTTTTTTTGAATCGTTAAAATCAGCAGAATCGATATATTTGTTTTTCAGTCGCGCCCGACGTCGACGAGCGTTTCTTTCCGGCGTCTCACCGCGCGACCGGCAACGCGCTCCAATCCGTCGTGTAGCACGGAGACAGCCTTTCGGATCGCGGTCTCCATCGGCGGTTCGTTCCCTCGGCGGCGAAGAAAACCGCTCCCTTGCCGCAGCTCGTATTGATACGGTCGACCGCGGCGCAGATTCTCGCGTCGCGTTCCTTAATTTCTCGCGGACGTTCCGGATCGGGATCGAACAGGTATCTTCTGGACTCGGCTTGCGCCTGATCGATCGTTTCGAGGGCGATAACGCCCGCTTTTTTATAGGCGTAACCGGGCGCGTAGATACGATTTAACAAACGCGTCGCGACGTTGAGTATTTCCCGCGTCGAATTGGTCGGTTCTGAGAAATTCATAGCGGCTCCGACGTTTCGTCGCGGCGCCTTTTCGTCGTGTCGATTTGTCATAACGTAGACGTAAAGCCCCGAAGCGACGATCTTTCTGGCGCGCATCTTTGCCGCCGCTTTCGCGGCGAACGTCGCGATCGGCTTTTGCAACTCGTCGAGCGATTCGATCGTTTCGCCGAAGGATCGCGATACTTGCATGGACTTTTGCGGCTCGGGCGTTTCCGCGTCGTATATAAATTCTCCGCGAAGCTCGCGGACGATTCGTTCCTGAACGATCGTAAAGGATTCGCGAACGAATTTCGGATCAAGTTTCGCCAAATCGAACGCCGTTCGTATTCCGGCTTTTTCAAATTTCGCGGACAATCTCCGCCCGACGCCCCACGTTTTGCCGACTTCCAGACTCCGCAGACCGACGACGCGTTCCCGACGACCGAACAGAAGCGCGTGTTTTTGACCGGTCGCGAGAAATCCGTCCTTGGCGACGCGACTAGCGGCCTTCGCGAGCGTTCTGTTGGGCGCGAGTCCAAGCGAGACCGGTATTCCGGTCCATTTTCGAACGGTCGTCGTGATTTCCCCCGCGAGCCGATCGAGTTCCTCGCGCGTTTGACGCGGTATGTCGCCGAGAGAACGCCCGTCGAGCGGATCCTCGTCGACGCCTCGGAATCGACCGCGCGCGTCGAGAAACAGGTTCGTCAGGTCGAGAAACGCCTCGTCGATGGAGTAAACGTCGATATTGTCGGTCCATCGCGAGAGCGTCTGAACGACGCGCCGACTCAGATCGCCGTAAAGCGAAAAGTTTGCCGAACGAACGATTACTCCTCGAGATTCGGCGAATTTTTTTAATTTGAAATACGGCTCCCCCATCGGGATCTGAAGCGCCTTGGCTTCGGGAGATCGGGCGACGACGCAACCGTCGTTATTCGATAAAACGACGACCGGACGATTCGCCCAGTCGGGACGAAATACTTTCTCGCAGGACGCAAAAAAGCTGTCGCAGTCGATTAATCCGATAATTTTAGTGGTCATATCGCGCCCGTCGCGTTCTTGAAAGGACGCGTTT
>CAMZEO010000367.1 GCA_947305735.1 uncultured Planctomycetales bacterium
TCGTTTCAGGGGAGACGCCCCTTGGTGTTAGCGTCGATCATAACGCGAATTTGCGCCAGGTTCGACGCTCGCTTGTCCCGCGTTTTAGCCTTCCATTCGCCTTCTCTATAAACCTTTAAACCTGCGCTGTCAACGACGACATTAAGAAGTCCGCGCTTTAAGGGAGAATTCCAATGCTTTTGCTCTTTTGCAAATGGACGGATCATCAGGGATACGCGCTTCGTGAAACTCCAAGCGCCGAAAATGCGTCGTGTCCATAGCCTTCGTCGGTTCTTCGATACGTTATGCGGAAAACTTTGCGAACTAACGGCAATATTTCAACGGCCGTGTCGCTGTAAATGAAAGGATAACCGCGTTGATAATCGTGATTATATGATTCCACAACTTTAAAAACGTCGCTGCAGAATCAGAATGTAATGCTACCGCGATTAATTGACGATTCATTGTATTGCGCCCGATTGCGAACTATTTTATCATTATACGTCGCGATACTTGATTTAACGGTATCTTTTGACAATCGTATACGAAGTAAGCTGCGTATTTTTTGCGCGTTTTTTCAAAATTTATTGAACGGAGTCGTTCCCTTTCATCCAGCGAATAAGGCGATAAATGTATCGAACGATCAACCCTTTAACGCTCGCCCTTTGACGAGGGCTCGAAATCGTTTCAAGGTCTTTTCGATTCCAGCCATGGAACTAATTGATAATCGTCGCGTCTTGGATAGACTGTCCTTCGAAAATCGCTTTTTGCCGCGTCGGCGCGAACTTTTGCAAAATCGATTTTTACGCTCCTTTCGCATCGAGTCGCCAATAGTCACATTAAACTCTCTTGCCGTCTCGTCGGTCGACTCTGTGATCTTAACGATACAAACAAACGATAAGAACTTCGATGTTTTTGGCGTTTGTTACTACAACTTTTTTGATTGTCGCGAAGTAGCATAGACACAAGAGCGTTCTCAAGAATTAGTGGAGCTGAACGTTACTACCGTTGGTAAAAAACGAATTAATGGATATAATCCATGGACGACGCGGTTTAGCGTTCAGAAATACTTTTGGACAGTTCCTTTTGTTACGCGATAGGTTTATCTTTTCTACAAAAAGATTGTCATAATTGATCTTGTCTCTCCTTGTAACGAATTTTGGAGATGTTAGATGTCAAAAAACTGCTTATTTTCTTTAATTGTATTTTTCATTACTTTTCGGCTTTTTGCCGAAGATTCCATACCAACGTTATTGTCTGTTCACGAAGGACTTGCGTCGATAGTTCCCGCAGATCTTCCCGAATTAAGTTCGCCGGCGATGTGTTGGGCGCCGAAAGATTATGCTAAAGATCCAACCGTCGTCTGGTTTAAGGATCGGTATTATATGTATTTTTCTGTCCCTCCACAAGAAAAGGACGGTGGAAAGTACGGTTGGACGACGGGCATTGCTCAAAGCGACGATTTGACTCATTGGGAATACGTAAAGAATCTTCTTCCTGATCAGGAGTGCGCGAAAAACGGTTTCTGCGCGCCTTGCGCTCGCGTTTTCAACAATAAAGTCTATTTATTTTATCAATCGTATGGCAACGGCGCCAAGGACGCTATATGTATGTCGGTTTCAGAAGACGGTTTGAACTTTACTCCTAGTTCCGCTAACCCGATATTTCGACCTCACGGCAATTGGACCAACGGCAGAGCCATTGACGCGGACGTCGTCTACTTTAAAGACAAACTGTATTTATATGCGGCAACGCGCGATCCAGAGGGAAAAAGACAAAAAATAGTAGTCGCAACTTCCAGCATTCCCGTCGAACAATTGGACGACGTTACTCGCGACGACTGGATTCAGGCGTACGATGGAGCCATACTGGAACCCTCCCTATCTTGGGAGACAAAATGTATTGAAGCGCCCTCCACGATAGAAAGAAATGGAAAACTCTATATGTTTTATGCGGGCGGGTATAATAACGATCCCCAGCACATTGGGGTAGCCGTCAGCGAAGACGGCGTCAAATGGGTTCGTCTTTGGAACGTTCCTTTCATAACCAACGGACCCGACGGTCAATGGAATTCGTCTGAATCGGGGCATCCCGGCGTGTTTTTAGACAAGGACGGACAAACGTGGCTTTTCTTTCAAGGAAACTCGACGCGCGGTAAGAATTGGTTTCTTTCAAGAGTAAAGATCATTTGGAAAACAAATGATCAGGGAATTGAAATTCCTTCAATTAACCAAGAACGATAAGGAGAACCCACGTAATGAAGACCGTTATTGTAATTCCCGCTCGATACGGATCAAAACGTTTTCCTGGCAAGCCGCTTGCTATTTTGAATGGAAAAACGATCCTCGAACGCGTGTGGGAAATCGCTTCTTTTGTTTGCCATACGATTTCTGACTGTTCCGCTGTCGTCGCAACCGAGGAATCGAAGGATGAAGCGCAGAAAAACAGAATTGTCTCTTTCTGTCAAGAAAAGAGTATTCCAATAGTTGCGACTTCGCCTCAATGTCGATCAGGCTCGGATAGGGTTTGGAACGTAGTTTCTAACATGGACAATCGACCCGAAATCGTCGTTAATTTACAAGGCGACGTTCCAACTTGTCCGCCGAGTTTTATCATTAAGTTGATCGACGCCCTTAACGCTGATTCGACGGCTGACGTCGCCACAATTTGCACGCGTCTAAACTGGGAGGCTTTGGACTCTCTACGCGAATCGAAAAAGAAGAACCCGTTTAGTGGAACGACTGTAATAGCCTCGTCGACAGACGACGCCGTTTGGTTTTCTAAAACTATCATTCCCACTGTTCGCAACGAAGACAAGTTACGATCCGAATCCGCATTGTCGCCAGTGTTGCGCCACGTGGGTTTATATGCGTATCGATTTGAAGCTCTTCGTTTTTTTGCAAATGCAGACGACGGTTTCTACGAACAACTCGAACAACTTGAGCAACTACGTTTTTTGGAAAATGGAAAAAAAGTTCGGCTTGTTTACGGTAAATATCCCCCCGGTTACGAACAAACTACTTCTGGCGTCGACACCCCGGAAGATCTTGTGCGTATATCGGAAATCATTAGAAAACGAGGCGAACTGCTGAATTTTTACACAAATTCCGAGTGGGAAAAGGAATTGTAGTATGGAAATAAAGTTGATTGTCGCTCGACACGGGAACACTTTTAACAAAGGCGACGTCATTTTACGGGTTGGAGCGCGGACGGACGTCCCTCTGACGCGGGAAGGATTAGCGCAAGGTCGGAAACTCGGCGATAATTTGCGTTCTTCGGGCTTGCTCCCAACGCGTTTCTTTTCGGCGCCGCTTCGTAGAACGTTAATGACCTGCCAAGAAGCGACGCGTTCGCTCGGAGTTTCTTCCGACATAC
>CAMZEO010000368.1 GCA_947305735.1 uncultured Planctomycetales bacterium
GTCCGGTTTAACTTGACGAGTTCCGAACAAAGAAGGTCGGGAGTTTTCCGATTTGTCGTAATCCTTGCGGTTAAAAAACATCATAGATCCTTTGACGTCATGGTGAAATGAACTATTTCGTTAAGCGCCGCGTTCCGCCGACGACCGAGCGCGGAAAAAACAAGACGCCGGCTCGCCGCGCGCAACCGACGTCTTGGGCATTATACAATACGCTCCGGGCAAAAGTCAATACGCGACCGCAAATTTTCGACGGTCTCCCGGCGAGAGCGCGTTTTTTTCATCGAGCCGTTTTTCCGCGCCGCGCCGCGACGCGGAAAAACGACGATAGTCTAAGCCTCCGTCTAATCGTCTCTCAAAGCGTTTCCCAGAAGACTTCGAGTTCTTCGTCGAACGGCTCGTCTTCGTAACCGACAAACGCGAGGTCTAACGGATCGTCCGAGAGAACGGCGTTCGAGGCGTCGGTTTGGAGTTCGTAAGCGCCGAGATCGACGGCGGCTCCGACGATCCGCGAATTACCCTCGAGGTCGAATTCCGTCGTCACGTAGGCGTCGTTTCCTTTATCGAGCGCTTGCGAGTCCGCCGCGAGACGGTAGTCGCCGTTGGCGGCGTCGACGAAAAGCGGTTTCGTCGCGTCGTAGACGTAGTTGACGGCTCCCGCCGCGTTGTTCCAAGCCGTAAAAGACGAGAGCGCGTTGAATCCTTTGATTTTCGCGGAACCCGCGTTGGAGATATCCGCGTCGGTCGTCGCGGAATTGCCCGCGACGATCGTGTTGTAGAACGAGTAGGTTCCGCCGTAGAGGCGAGCGGCGCCGCCGATATTCGCGGCGACGTTGTTCGAGATCGCGGAGTTCCTGAAGGCCGCGGTCGCGTAGGATCCGAAGAGGGCGCCGCCGAAGTTCGCCTCGTTGTCGACGACGACGCAGTTGGTAAACGTCGCGTTTCCGGCGATGAAGAACGCGCCGCCGCGTCGCGCCGAGTTGCCGGAAAACTCGCAGTCGACGACGGTCAGGGTTCCGGGTCGCGCCAGGAAGATCGCGCCGCCGTCGCCGTCGGAATCGGTCGAGGTTCGGCTTGCGGCGCCGTCCGTCACGACGAGAGCTTTTATCGTCGCGGAACCGCCCGTTACGTTGAAGACGCGCGACGCGTTATTCGCGCCGATCGTCAAGCCGAGTTCTCCAGTTTGGGCGTCGCGCAGGTCGGTCGCGTCGATCGTAATCGTCTTGGAAATCGTCAGTTGCGTTCCGGCGAGAGTAATCGTTTCGCCTTTGAGTGAGGAATTAAAGGTAATCGTCGTTCCGAGTCCGTTGGTTCCGGCGTAGGCGATCGCTTCGCGCAGGGAGATCAGATCGTCGTATTCGTCTACGACGTCGAGTTTTGTCGTGACGACGGTCGACGGCGTTTCGGTCCGCGGAACATAGTCGGCTTCGTAAGCGCCCAGATCGACGGCGGCTCCGACGATCCGCGAATTACCCTCGAGGTCGAATTCCGTCGTCACGTAGGCGTCGTTTCCTTTATCGATCGCTTGCGAACCCGCCGCGAGACGGTAATTGCCGTTCGAGGCGTCGGCGAAGAGGGGCGCCAGGGGGGCGTAAGAGTAATTGACGACGCCCGCCTCGGCGGCGTTGCTCCAGTTTGTAAAGGACGAGAGCGTGTTGCAGGCGTTAATCGTCGAGTTATCGATATAGACGTCCGCGCGCGAATTGCTCGCGACGTTGTCCGCCACAATCGAGTTGTAAAACTCGCAACCGCATTCGCTGAAGCTGACGCCGCCGCAGGAAGCGGCGGTATTGCCGACGACCGTCGCGTTTAAGATTGTTAAAACGCCGACGCCTCGCGCGTCGATTCCTCCGCCCATATCGTCAGATTCATTGTCCGAGATCAAGCAGTTCGCAATCGTCGCTTTTCCGCCGTTGCTTACGGAGATTCCGCCGCCGCTTTCGGCGCGGTTTTTTGATATATTGCAACTCGTAATAATTAACGAGTCGGCTGACGCGTAAATCCCGCCGCCATGAGAAAAAGAAGAGATTTCTGAAGAGGAAGCGGAGGCTGTGTTATTGGAAATATCGCCGTTCTTGATTGCAAGCGATCCCTCGTATGCGTAAATCCCGCCGCCGTAAGACGCGCGTTCACCGGTCGCGTCATTGCCGACAATAGGGACGTCTTCGAGCGTTACCTCGACGTCACATGCATAAATCCCGCCTCCCTTAGAAAAAGTATTATGGGAAGCGGAAGTCGCATTCGCGGAATTTTCGGAAATATCGCCGTTCTTGATTGCAAGCGAGCCCTCGTACGCGTAAATCCCGCCGCCGAAAGACTCGCGTTCGCCAGTCGCGTCATTGCCGACAATAGGGACGTCTTCGAGCGTTACCCTGGCGTTGTACGTGAAAATACCGCCTCCGCGAGAAAAATAATAATGGGAAGCGGAAGTCGCGCTCGCGGAATAATTGGAAGCGGAAGTCGCATTCGTAGAATTTTCGGAAATATCGCCGTTCTTGATTGTAAGCGAGCCCTCGTACGCGTAAATTCCGCCGCCGTCAGCATAATCGCCATAAGAAGAATTGGAAACGGAGTTGCCGGAAACAGAGGCGTCTTCGAGCGTTACCGTAGCGTCGAGCGCATAGATCCCGCCGCCGCTTTTATAGGCGGAATTGCCGGAAATAGAGACGTCTTCGAGCGTTGCCGCAACGTATTTCGCGTAAATCCCGCCGCCGCTTTTATAGGCGGTATTGCCGGAAATAGAGCCGCCGTTTTCAATAGTTAACGCGCGTCCCGACGCGTAGATCCCTCCGCCGTAATCGGCGGTATTGCCGGTAATAGAGCTGTTTGTGATTGTTAGAAGATCTTCCGCGTAAATCCCTCCGCCGTCGGCTTCAAGATTACCGGTCGCGGAATTGCCGGAAATAGAAACGTCTTCGAGCGTTATCGTAGCGTATTTCGCGCAAATACCGCCTCCTTGAGAAGTGGAATCTGAAGATGAAGCGGACGCCGTATTGTCGGAAATAACGCCGTTCTTGATTGTTAGCGGGCTGTACCAGGCATAAATCCCCCCGCCGCCTGCTTCAAGATCGCTTGTTGCGGAATTACCGGAAATAGAGCATCCTTCGAGCGTTGCCGTAGCGTATCCAGCGTAAATCCCGCCTCCTTGAGACGTAGAGTAATCGTACGCGTTATTGTTGGAAATATTGCCGTTCACAATTGTTAGCGAGCCTTTCCACTCGTAAATCCCTCCGCCTCTTTCATTGGCGTAATTATCGGTAATATTTCCGTTCGTAATCGTTAGCGATCCTTCCCGCGCGTAAATCCCTCCGCCGTCGTAATAGGAGGAATTTCCAGAAAAACTTCCGTTCGTAA
>CAMZEO010000369.1 GCA_947305735.1 uncultured Planctomycetales bacterium
GACGTCGTCGACCCGAACGACGCGTTGATTTCGCTTCGCGAGGCGATCGCCTACGCCGGAACCAACGGGCTCGGAACGACGATTACCTTCGATTCCTCCCTCAAAGGCGCGACGATCGAGCTCGGCGGAACGGAATTGGCGATTTCCAAGTCGATTACGATCGACGCGATCGATCTGCGCGACGAGGAAACCGGAGAACTTGGAATCACAATTAACGCGAACAACCAGTCGCGCGTCTTCAACATCGCGAGCGGAGCCGTAACCCTCGCCGGTCTGCGCGTCGAGGGCGGAGCGGCGAGCTTGACGTCGACCTCGGCCGCCGGAGACGGAGGTTCCGCGTATCTGGCGAGCGCCGGAACCTTGACGGTCGTCGACTGCGAATTTTTCGACGGCGTGGCTCGGCGCGGAGGAGCCCTCTTCCTCGCCGGAAACGCGCTTCTAATCAACTGTCTCTTCGCCGACAACGAAGCGAACTTCGGGGGAGCCGTCTTCGGATCCGCCGCCAACGGCGTCTTTTGGAACTGCACGATCGCGAACAACGAAGCCGTCAACTACGGCGGAGGCGCGCGCCTCTACGGAGGAACATACGCCTTCTACAACACGATCGTCGCGCGAAACTTCGCGACCTCGGACGCCGATCTTTCCAGAGCGGGTTCCGCCGCGATCGACGGATGCAACGCGTTGTCGTCCTTCGCGAATTGGAACAACGCTCAGGCGACGGCGGTCGTCAACTACCTCGACGACCCTTCGAAACCGCTCTTTGTCGACGCCGAAAACGGCGACTACCGCCTCGCGGGGGAATCTCAGGCTTGCGACAGGGGCGCCGCGGGCTTCGCGCCGTTCGTTCCCGACTTCGCGGCGGAATTCGACCTCGCCGGAGCCCCCCGCGTCGCGAACGGCGTCGTCGACCTGGGAGCTTACGAGTTGCAATGCGAAGACGCCTCGACCGTCGTCACAACTGCGGACGACGTGGTTAATCCTTCCGACGACTTAATTTCTCTGCGCGAAGCGATCGCTTACGCGGGATCCGGCGAACTGGGAACGACGATTACCTTCGATTCCCGGTTGAAAGGCGAAACGATCGTCCTCGACGGAACGGAGCTGACGATCGACAAGTCGATTACGATCGACGCGACCGATTTGCGCGACGAGACGACCGGAGCGCTTGGCGTTACGATTAGCGCGGAAAACGCTTCGCGCGTCTTCAACATAACGGGCGGAACCGTCGCGCTCGCGGGGTTGCGCGTTGAAAACGGCGCCGCGAGCATGACCTCGACCGGAGCCGACGGCGACGGCGGCGCGATTTACCTCGCGCAAGCCGGAACTCTGAACGTCGTCGACTGCGTGATCGCCGACGGTTCCGCGCGACGCGGAGGCGCCCTCTATTTAGGCGGAACCGCGACGTTAACCAACTGCGTCTTAGTCGGCAACGAAGCTTCGTTCGGAGGCGCCGTCTTCGCCATGTCCGCGACCGGAACCTTCAGGAACTGCGCGATCGCGAACAACGAAGCCGTTAACTACGGCGGAGGGGCGAGACTCTACGGCGGAACTTACGAGTTCTACAACTCCATCGTCGCCGAAAACTCGGCTAACGCGGACTCCGACCTCTCGAGAGCGGGTTCCGCGACGATCAGAGGATTCAACGCCCTTTCGTCCTTTACCGCGTGGAATAACGCCGCGGGCGGCGTCAATTACGTCTACTACGCCTCGGCGCCCCTTTTCGCCGACGCCGCGAGCGGCGATTACTCCCTCGCGCCGGGATCTCAGGCGATCGACAAGGGGAACGACGACTACGTCTCGACCGATTACGATATCGCGGGCAACCCGCGCGTCTCGGGAACCGCCGTCGATCTGGGCGCTTACGAATCGTTCTTGGACGAGTTCGAACCCAACGACTCCAGAAGCGCCGCTTACGATTTGGGGACGCTGACGGACGACTACTACAACGGCGCTTTGAATCTGCACGACGCGAGCGACGTCGACTGGATTAAGTTTACGACCGCGGCCAACGGAAGCGGTTCCGACTATATCCGCGTTACTTACGCGCAAGCGTCCTATTCTTTCGATCTTGATTTCACGCTCTATAACTCGAACGGAACCGCGATATTAAGTTCGACCGCGACTTCGGGAACCGAATACAAAACGCTCGACAATCTGCCGAAGGGAACGTATTATCTAGAAATTTACAATTACTACAATTCCGGCGACGGAGGAGCCTACGCGCTGGAAATCTCGCCTCCCGCGCCCTTGGGAGAGAACGAGCTCGATTGGCCGATCGTTTCCGTCGCGGATCGAAGCGGCAAATCAATTTCTCTCAGTATCTCGCCAGTCGAAAACGCGACCGGTTACGTCGTTCAGTACGCGACGAATTCCGCGTTCGAGGGTTGTTCCGAAGTCGTTTTTTAAGAGTCCGGAATCTGTTCGATCACCGGTTTGGTTCCCGCGACGACCTACTACTTCCGCGTCAAGGCGACCGCGCCCGGCTATAACGATTCCGAGTGGCGAACGGTTTCCGCGACGACGACCGCCGAACCGGATCAATTCGAGCCGAACGACAGCTTTGCGAACGCTTACGACTTCGGGATATTGTCGGGCGTCAACCGTTTCAACGCCACGATTCACGTTGGTTCCGACAAAGACTATTACAAATTCTCCATCGACGACGTCGGAACCGAGGATTGCCGCGTCCTGTTGACCTACGCGCATAGTTCGAGCGTCGACGTCGACGTTTATCTGTATAACGCGTCGGGTTCGCGAATCTCTTATTCGACGGGCACGTCTGGAACCGAGAGAATTTCGTTGAACGGACTCGAACCGGGCGACTACTATCTCTACGTCTACAACTACAAAAGCGGAACCGGAAGCTACGTCCTGGAAATCACCGCGCCGACCGCCGTTTCGGAGACGCCCTCGACCGTCGTCACGACGAATCGCGACCTCGTCGACCCGAACGACGGCGAAATTTCCCTGCGCGAAGCGATCGCCTACGCCGGAAACGACGGACTCGGAACGACGATTACGTTCGGATCTTCCCTCAAGGGTAAGACGATTACCCTCTCCGGAACGCAACTGACGATTAACAAGACGATTGCGATCGACGCGACCAATCTGCGAAACGCCCAAACCGGAGAACTCGGTCTGACGATCAGCGGAGACGGCGCGTCGCGCGTCTTCAACGTAACCGGCGGTTCCGCAACGATCAAGGCGCTCGTCGTCGCGAACGGAGCCGCGAGCAGAACCTCGACCGGAAGCGACGGCGACGGCGGCGCGATCTATCTCGCGCAAGCCGGAACCCTGACGGTCGTC
>CAMZEO010000370.1 GCA_947305735.1 uncultured Planctomycetales bacterium
ACGTTCGAGATTTTCTAAAACTGCGTCAGCAATTTCGGCGGATTTCATCCAAGGGCGCTGATCAAAAGGAACATGGTTAATGTCGTTGTGTTGACCTCTCCATACCAAATCAAAAATCGGATCGCGCCAGTGTCCAGCGGGGTTAAGAAAGAATTCTAAGTTCCACCAAGACGAGCGAGGTCGAAAAAGTGGATTCCACGGGCGATAAGGACCGCAGTATCTGTTATATCCTATGAAGAAGTTCAAACGTCCATTCCAAATCGAAACATCTAGACCGGGGACGTCTGGTGGATAACCCCAGGGTTGCCAGTAGGGCCAAGGGACAAAAGGTTCAACCCAGACCCCATACCAAGGACGATAACTCCAAGCGCGCGAACTAAATAATTCCCAACTCGGAATATAATATTCGGGCTGGGTATAGTAGGCGTCGATCACGTCGTTATAATAGGTATTCGACTCGTACTGGGTTACGTATTCCTGAATTTGCGCGTTGGTCAAAGGATTCGACAAATCTGAATCGGTCAGAATTTCGTTTTGTCCATTGAGACCGCGTAAGTAATCTGGCGTCGGCGTTAAAAACTCTTCTTGAAGCGGATGCTCGCCCAGCCAATAAATCTTGCCGACGCTGTCGTCGACTAACGCCGCGATGAGATTCAACTTACCGGCGCGCGTTAAGTCTTGGGTAACGGTCGACTTCATGAGAATTGTTTCAATAGATTGCCAGACTAGAGCTTCAGACACGATGTTCGAAAGCTCGTACCCTTCAAGATCGGGATATGCCTCTTTGGCTCGCGCCACTGCGGGACCTATGAGGTTATATAGCTTCATCTCTTCGGATGTAGTTCCTTGTGGAATCGTTTTGGAACCTGAGCTTGCGATTTTAACGGCTTCCGCTTCCGCGCGTTTTTCCAAGACGTCATATTTGCGAATCAAATTGGAGACGTCGCGGCTGGGATAGTGTCCCAAGACGACAAGAAGCGGAGTCTGAAGATTCAAAAGACCATACTCGACAGCGGCAAGGTCGTCGGAAGAAACGGCGCCCGCTTTGACTCCATACAGATAGACGTCTCGATCGGTCGTCTGAGTAAGCGTAGTTGGAAGAATGGGCATATCCAAGTTGTACAGGATTGTCGCGATTGGATAGCTAGTTTCGACCCGCGCGAATTTCGGTAGCTCTCTTGCTTCCGCAGAGTCTTCCTTCAAATACCTTGCGTTGCCAGCCACAAGTTGACGGTAAGATTCGTCCGGCGTAATGGTCAAATCGTGTACCGTTGGATCTTGTTCAAGATCGACGGAAGAAGAATAGGATAAACCAGGGACAACCTTTTGGAAACTGTCGTTAAAATTCTCGTGATAAAGGGGAATCTCCTCGTCCTGCGCCGCTAGATAAACATTGCCGCTCATCAGAAGAGAGAAAAGAATGAAGACAAGGAAAACGTCGTTGTTTGAACGTTTAAACCCAGCGCTTTTCATAATCCGTCCCTTTTGTACGCAGTGTTAATACGTCTGTTTCGCCATTGTGCAAGAAGATTAAGAATCAAGCGACCTTTTTTGTATTTTCCCGCTTGGTAAAATACAATAAAGACCACAACATTGCTATAGTAACCTATATTAGGGAGCGAAAAAACTAATGGTTCTTGTTTTTTTTATTTTTTTTGGAAAAAAACAATGACTTTTGATTATGATGAGGTTTGCGTAAATTCTGATGAGAGCGCTACGGAGTTGTCGCCCTTAATCTTTGGCGTTGTCCTTAATCCTTATTGGGAAGTTTTTTGGGGGTTGAGGTCTTGTAAACTTCTTTGTCATAGGCTGGCGTTGAAAAACCAGATGGTTTCCAACTCCTCTTGATTATTGATGAAAGAGAAAAAATAAAGAGACGTTAAAACATCGACTTGCTTGAAATAAGGACTTGCAATCACTTTGTTATATAATCAAGTTTGTCGTTTAAATAATCCTTTAACGGTAATAAAAGCGAATTATTCAACGTAGCCTCGTCGGGTAGAAGTTGACAGTAACAAGCGGCATTAATTGACAGATTACTACGGCGTTCATTCGCGTTTGTGAATACTACAAGGGAAGCTGACAAATGGGATTCCCGTTGAGTCGATTATAACGTTTTTTTAATTGAACATAAAGATTTGACTTTATTTCTGGACTTGATTAATCCGAGGATTTCCATACAATAAGAAGTCGAGCGGGGTGTTTCCGCCTTACGAGTAGTTAGTAGCGTTTTTCGTTTTTACTGCTCCCTTTGATGTTTTAACGTGCGCGTTTGTAAAATTCGTCGCGAATGGGAAACAGCCTCGGTTTTGTCTTTCAGCATCAAGGTAAGTTATGTCAGCTCCTCTAATCATTAGCGTGTCCGGTCTCCGTGGTGAAATTGGCGTAACTTTGACGCCGGACATTGCCGTTCGTTACGCTTTGGCTTATTCGAAGTCGATGGACTCAAAAGAACCGTTTATAGTCGCCTACGATGGTCGACGATCGGGTTCGCTGTTTGCCGATGCAATTTGTTCCGCTCTGAACGCAGTTGGGCGAACAACGTTGGACGTCGGCGTCGCCGCTACTCCCACAGTGGGTATTCTAGTTAAACGTTTTAAGGCGGCTGGAGGCATACAAATATCCGCTAGTCATAATCCAAAGCATTTTAACGGACTGAAACTTTTTTCTAACGAGGGGCGCGTTATCCCTCGAAAGGATGGGGAAAAAGTCTTAGAAATCTTTCGCCAATCTGTTCGAGATTCCGATTGGCGGGGCGATTGGGTTGACGTGGATCATTTAGGACAAAGGATAAAGATTAATGATTCCACGGCGGCTCATCTTGAAGCCGTTCTTAAAACCGTCGACGTCGACTTGATTCGTTCGAAGAGATATCGCGTTTTTTTGGATTCTAACAATTCATCTGGGAGTTTGCTTGGCAAACGTCTGTTGGAAGAACTGGGGTGCGACGTTGTTGCTTACGGCGACATTCCTAACGGAGATTTCTTGCATACTCCGGAACCGACAATCGATAACTTACAGGGCGTTCTTCAAAAAATTATCGACGCGGGAGCTTCCGCAGGGTTTTGTCAGGATCCAGACGCCGATAGACTCGCTTTGATTGATGAAAACGGGCGCTATGTTGGTGAAGAGTACACCACGGCTCTTTGCGTGAAGAATCGCCTGCAAAAAGCGCGCCTTTCAGGCGATCAGAGTTCTTTCAATCTTGTCATTAACTGCGCGTCGAGCAGAATGTCTCTCGATATAGCCGCTGAGTATGGTTGCAAATGT
>CAMZEO010000371.1 GCA_947305735.1 uncultured Planctomycetales bacterium
AAAAGCGAAAAAAACGCACCACTACCCGGCACATTTGTTAAATTATTCTTATTTTGCCGAATTTGTGCATTAGCCCAATTATAGCTAACTTATCCAAGGAGTCAATATCAAATTGTTATTCCAACCTGATCATACACACGATCAATGATCGCATATATGAAAAACTATTAATGAAACCTTCCTGGAATCGTCAACCTTTCGGGGCTGAATCTCCAACTCGCCTCATTTTAAACAATCGGCTTTATTTTGCCAACCTCTTTAAGAACTAAAAACAATATTTTTTGTCTTTTTTTCTCTTTTTTATTTTCTTACGTTAATCATTTTTTTAACTAAAACTCCTAAAACTCATTATTTTGAACAATTACACAGAATTATTTACGAAAGGTTGCCGAGAGCGACATACGCGAGATAATCCTTGAAATACCAACGATTGTCATAACGTTGCAATCATATCCCCTTAGAAAAAAGTACGACTTTTTACTTCTGATGATTCATATGCGGCGCGAAAGGGGCTAAGGATTTCGACCGAAAACAAGACAACACTGTGTGAAAACGACACAACCACCGTTAAGTCGTAAGATATGTCAAAGGGTGATTCTATTGCGCTCTCAAAGAAAAAAGATTATATTCGAGACGGGAATCGGCGTATTCTCTTCTTTCACAGCAGGAATCCATCTTGCGCAAACGGCTAGTTTTAAGGAATCATTTAATGACACAACGAAAAAATCTCGTAGTCGCTCAAAGCGGAGGTCCCACGTGCGTTATCAACAGCAGTCTTCGGGGCGTCGTAGAGGCGGCTCGTGAATTTGACGTAATAGGAACCGTCTATGGAGCTAATCATGGAATTGAAGGCGCTCTTAAAGAAGAGTTGCTCGATCTTTCCGCGCAACCGGAGGAAGAAATCGCACTCCTAAGATATACCCCGGTCGCAGGTTCAATTGGAACGTGCCGTTATAAGTTGAAGTCGTGGCAAACGGAAGATTTTGAACGCATCGTTGAAGTCTTTAGAGCGCATAATGTCGGCTATTTTCTCTATAACGGCGGCAACGATTCCATGGATACCGCCAACAAAATAGCAAAATTGAGCGCGGAACGGGGTCTTGACCTCCAAGCCGTCGGCATTCCCAAAACAATCGACAATGATATTGGCGATTCAGAATTTAAACTCATCGATCACACTCCTGGGTACGCGTCTACCGCAAAATATTGGACGCATATGGTTCAGTATGCAAATGAAGAAAATAAAGGCTCTTGCCCTGCCGATCCCGTTCTTGTTCTTCAAGCGATGGGAAGGAAAATCGGTTTTATCCCTGCTGCAGCCCGTCTTGCGGATCCCAAACACGAAACCCCGCTTCTCATTTATCTCGCCGAATCGCCCTGTTCTCTCGAACGTCTTGCCGATCAAGTCAACGACACGCTAAAGCAAACGGGGCGCTGCGTCGTGGTTGTCAGCGAAGGTTTTAACGTCGGCGACGTCGGCGCAATTAAAGACTCTTTTGGACATGTCAATTTTGGAGCGAGCAAGATTACCGTCGCTCAAACGGTCGTCAACTATCTTAACGGCGTGGGACTTGCGACAAAAGGCGCGGCGCGCTGCAACGTTCCCGGAACAGATCAACGTTGCTCAATGGGATATGCCTCAACCGTAGATTTAGACGAAGCGTACCGTTTAGGGCAAAAGGCAGTAGAACTTGCGGCTACCGGTCAAGGCGGATATATGTCGACAATTCTCCGTAAGCCCGGATTCATTTATAGCGTTTGTTATGACAAAGTTCCGCTGGAAAAAGTGGCAAACAGCGAACGCGCCTTCCCGAAAGAATGGATTCTTCCGAACGGATGCGACGTTTCAGACGACTTCTTAAAATATCTTAAACCGCTCGTCGGAGAAGATATGTTGACGTTGCCTATGTTTAACGGACGGCAGCGCGTTACCCAATTTCGTCCGATTTTCGCGGAAAAACAATTACAAGAATACGTTCCTCAAGCCGACCGCCAACAACCGTCCCCTAAATAATCTTTCCCTAACAGTATGTTTTAAAGGCTTTTCTTTCCGTTGAAAGAAAAGCCTTTTTAAGTTTGTTCTCTATAACCGAAAAAGCTCTCAAGAAAATACGACTTGTGGCAATTGACGTTTTTTTGTATCCTCCCGGGCGGTCGGTTTTCATCAATCGCTTTCAACGAAATGAACAATGATTCTCAGAAGGCGCGTTAATAAAATCGGTTCGCCAACTTCGGATCATAAAGGTTAGACGATGCGGTTTTCAGAACCATTGATATGTTGCAACGCCGTCGACGCAAAGACGTCGAGTGTCGCAACGATTGAACAATGCTTGAATGCTTTGAGACGCAAGAGTTTAGCGATAACGTTAGTTATATCGGCGTCGTTCGCTATTTTTTCTTTTTACGCGTCGAGCGATAAAACGTTCGCGCAAAGTTCCTCGTCTAACACGGAAACCAAAGCGTCCAAAAACTCAAACAACGTCTTATCGCTTAAAGAAGCGAGCGGCGTTTCGCTACGCGATATTGACGCGACGCGCGTTATAGATCCAAACTATCTCAAAAATCCAGACGGAGGAGATGTTCCGCAAAGCGACGACGATCTTTGGCTTCCAGACTTGGCGTTAGGTAAAAAAAACGCGTCGCAAACGTCAAACAAGAGCGCGCGCATAATTACCTACGGCACAGATAAAATAACGACGGAATCTATCGATTCCACTTCAACGGCAAACGTCCCCATGAATGGAACTGTTGATTCCGGCTTCGCTACGGCGCGTTCTTTAAACGTCCCCCGGAATGATCGGGAGAAGGATTGTTCCATTGACAATCAACATTTGGTTTCGGCCAACTATAGCGCTCCCCACCCCCCAAAGGCGTCAACTCCCATTCGTCAAACGCAATCTCTAGAACGCAAGGAGTCTGGCGGAGGGTTCAGCGGCTATATGCCAAGCGGCTTTAACGATTATTCGCAAGACAAAATACGAGAGTCGGGAGAATCCGCAAGTCTTGACTCTGACGACGTCAAAAAAACAACGTCGCTACCTGCCGAATCCAACGAGTCATTAAAGGATTATTCTGGTTCTGAAGACGATCCTCCAACGACAAGCGTTTTTTCAGTTTCTTCGGACCGGAACGCTGCTTCAGATAGAGACGATTCACGACCGAAACCGAACAATCAAAACGATGAAGAAAAGGCGCTTGTTCCCAGTCAAATTGCCGATCACACAAACGTCAATATGACTCAAGCCACGAGTAGTGAAGGTTCTT
>CAMZEO010000372.1 GCA_947305735.1 uncultured Planctomycetales bacterium
TCGTACTCGATTACATACGCCGTCTTTTTCTCTTCAAGCATTAAACGATACGATTTCAGTTCCTTTCCGGAAATTTCAAACGTCTTGTCGCGCTCGTATCCTGATTTGACGGAAACGCGATAAGTCTTGTTCGGATCGATCGCGCGAAGGTCGAACTCGATTCCGAGATAGGGAGATTCTTCCTGTCGGAAAACATAGACAAGACCGGCGTTTAAATCGCTTCGATTTAACTGCCACGCGATGATGTTGCCCTTTCCGTACGAGGCGGGAGAAAGAGGATAGAAGTCTCCGTACCAGAATTTCTGATACGTTTTCGCTTCGTCGACCGACGCTTTCGCCCCGACGGGGTCGTAATCTTCGTCAAGGAAATTGTACTGCATAATGGCGCCGGCGTTCGCCGCGCTGCGGAACACATACGGAGAAGAATCCCACGAAGAGCACGAGTACAACGGCAGGTACTGCGCCAGACCGAGCGTCGCCGTCTGATCCCATTCGGGGTGGCCGGGCCAGCAGCACGTGTCGGAACGCCAAAGCGGGACGGAAATAGAAATCGTTTCCAAATCGATGCGACGACCGCCGGACGCGCAGTTGTCAATCCAAAGGCCGGGGTTCTCCGAAAGGAAGCGGTTCCACATCTCGTAATGTCCCTCGACGTAGCGTATTTCGGTCATCCCTTGCCGATTAGGTTCGTCGTTGGCGCGCCAGTACGGAAGCGGATCAAGATTGAAGTCGTTGCGATAGACGCCAAGTTTGAACTTCTTAATCAGACCTGACAAATGATTCGTCAAATACTCGCGCGCTTCAGGATCGTTGAGTTTGTACAAACCGCCCTTTTCGCCACCGAAAACGTATTCCGGATGCTCGTTGGCGATATCGGAGTCGGCGGCGACGCGTTCCGGCTCGAACCACAAAATGAAACGTAGCCCCATTTTTTCAAGCGCGTCGCCAAGTTCTTCCACGCCGTTCGGGAAGAATTCCGGCGCCGAACGCCAGTTCCCCACGCCGTTCGGGAACCCAAGGGGGAACCACGCCGCGTCGAACCAGTACGCCGAGCCGCCGATTTCTTTAAGTTTCTTAGCGGATTCGATTTGAGCGGAACACATTTCCCAACCCGGTCGTTTGCGATAATAACGGTCGAAGCATTGCGCGATCCGTTCCATCTTCGCGGGCGCGCCGTCGATTTTAGGCGCGTATTCGAACATAAGCAGCCGTCGGAAAAGGACTTGCGCGGAAAGCCGATCGGAACGCCACGGCATGAGCAAAACGCGCGGCGAGCGGATTTCTTCGTTCGGATAAAGAATCGTCGATATTTTTTCCATACCGGCGGTTACGTTCGTTTGAGAAACTGCGGAAAGCGCGTTTTCAAAGGAAGCGCGCCATTGTCCCGACCAACCGATCGCGAAAAACATGCCCTCCGACTCTTCGGAATCCAAATACCGTTTGGACGTTAAATTCCAGAACGGGAACGTTCCGTTCGAAGGACGCCCCCCGACGGGCGCAAATTCGCGCTTTTGACCCGGCGCGATCGTTTCGACGATCGGGAACCACGACTTCTCGTTACAGAAATCGCCATTGAGCGTGTGCAACGCCAGATCCTTAAGTTCAAAACCGTAATCAAACGCGGCGTCCAGAACCAGGACGTCTTCGATAAGCCCCGAATTTTCAGAGCCTTCGTTTTTGAAATTCAAAACCCAATCGGCGGCGGCGAATTTCTCAAATCGTCGAACCGTCGCGGAAACGGTCAATTTTGACTCCGGATCCGTCCACGAATAGACGTCGTGTTCCGCGTCGATTTTTTTCGCGCTAAACGTCCAGGAATCAAGGAACTCGCGCGACGATTTGCCGTTATATTTAAACGAGAACGGAACGTCTGCATGGAATCGCGAAATAAGGCACGAATCGACGATATCGTAGACTTTCCCGTCGGCAGTCGTCGCGATCGGTTCGAGCCAGTTCGCCTGATCGCAAGTCGGACCGTCGTCGCCGACGTCGACGAGTAACGTAAATTCGGAAACAGCGGGCTCAAATTTAACGTTTATGTCGATCGCGGGGTCGCCTTTCTTAACGAGATCGCTTTGATAAACGATTTTCCCGTCGACTTCTACGGCGCAACGAACCGAACCGCCGTCGGCAAGGTTCTTATTCAAGCCCAGTTTCGATGCAAAAGAGACGACCGGTTCCGGGAAAATCAATCGAAGTCGACTCTGCCCGTGCGTTCCGAGCCCTTTGGAAAATTCGCCGCCTTGAATATTGAACGCCTCGCCGATGCACGTTTCGTTAATGCGCAAACGACTGTAATCCTGACGTTCGACGACAATCGCCACGCACCCGTCCGAGGTCATCGCGGGCGCGTCCTGACGACCAAACGCCTTGTCAATCCACGCGTGGACCAAATCGATCGCCGCGTCGGACGGCGAAATCTCGTCTTGAACCAGGACTGGCTTCCATTTATTGTAATCTGAACTGTTCGGGTCAAAAGGAGAATCACCCCCGACCGCGACGCCCGCCCCTAAAAGAAGACAGAGCGTCAACGCGAAACCAAACGTTTGTTTCATCGGTTCTTTCCTTGTTGTTACGAAACGCCGCGCTCCGCTTAAAAAGCAAAGCGAACTAATTGAATGTCAAAAGAAAGTATAGTTCAAGTAAGAGCCGAAGTCAAACGGCGAGAACGCTCCGTCAGATTTTCAACGCCTAAATTGCTTGCCAGAAAAGAGTCAAGCGTCGACGAACGCGCGTCGACGCTTGACTTTAAAGAACTTAGAAAGCGTTCAATCACAAAAACCGCTCAAATTAAAAGCGGTCGATCAGTCTTCGATAATAAGTCGAATACCGACGTTATGAACTTTTTACCAATGCAAATATCCCTGACGAAACGCGCTTCCGGCTATCTTCGGGCGATCCGCCCACAATCATTGCGTTCCCCGAAATCGAAGTCGTTGCGGTCGGCGACGGCTTAGAGCATAAACGTAAAAACTATTGAAACAGATCAAGAGCCTCTTGCAGACTGGCGCAAGCGTCAATCTTATCCGCGAGAACGTCGAGATCGTCGCAAGAACGCCCCTCCGCCCAATTATCCGGTAATTCCGCGCCAGCTCCAAATTGTCTTCTAAACAGACGAACGATCATTTTCTTTTGGCGCTCAAGATAAAGACGTCGATCTTCTTCGCGGCCGCGTTTCTCCTCTTCGGTTCTGCGTTCCGCTTCTTCAGTTCTGCGTTCCGCCTCTTCAGTTCTGCGTTCCGCCTCTTCAGTTCTGC
>CAMZEO010000373.1 GCA_947305735.1 uncultured Planctomycetales bacterium
AAGGGCGCCGGTTTCGGAATCGCGCAAATCGGTCGCGTCGATCGTAATCGACTTGCTTATCGTCAGTTCCGTTCCGGCGAGCGTTATCGTCGCGCCTTTGAGCGAGGGATCGAACGCGATCGTCCCGCCCTGTTCGTCCATTCCGGCGTAGGCGATCGCCTCGCGCAGCGAGATCAACCCGTCGTAGACGTCGACGACGTCGGCGTTTGTCGTGACGAAGGTCGACGCGTCTTCGCCCAGGAATTCGTAAGCTCCCAAATCGACGGCGTCGTTAAAGACGCGCGTCCCGCCGACAAAATCGTATTCCGTCGAAACGTAGTCGTCGTTTCCTTTGTCGATCGCCTGGGACGCGTTCGCGAGGCGGTAATCGCCGTTCGCGGCGTCGACAAAGAGGGGACGCGACGCGTCGTAGACGTAATTGACGACGCCTTCGGTCGACGCGGCGCTCCACGACGCAAAGGTCGAAAGCGTGTTGAATCCTTTAATCGTCGGCGTCCCCGCGGCGGAAAAATCGGAGTCCGAAAGCGCGACGTTGGCGGCGACGATCGAGTTGTAGAACTCGTAAGTTCCGCCGTAGAGCCTCGCTCCGCCGCCGTAGTTCGTCGCGACGTTGCCCGCGATCGAACAGTTGACAAAGGTTCCGTTTCCAGCCGAGCCAAAGACGGCGCCTCCGAAATTCGCCTCGTTTCCGACCAGGACGCAATTGGTTAACAACGCTTTTCCCTCGAGGAAAAGCGCGCCGCCGCGCCGCGCGGAACCTCCGATAATTTCGACGTCGACGAGCGTCAGGTTCCCGGCTTGAGTCAAGCGAATCGCGCCGCCGTCGCCGGCCGTTCCGGTCGACTTCCAACTCGCCGCGCCGTTTTTAATTCGCAGACCCGCGAGGGTTGCCGTTCCGCCGGTTACGTTGAAGACGCGCGACGCGTTATCGGCGTCGATCGTTATGCCCGGCTCTCCGGATTGGTCGTCGCGCAACGCGATCGCGTCGATCGTAATCGACTTGTTTATCAAGAGTTCCGTTCCGTCGAGCGTTATCGTTCGCCCCTTGAGCGAGGAATCGAACGTAATCGTCGTTCCGAGCCCGTTCGTTCCGGCGCAAGCGATCGCTTCGCGCAGGGAGATCAGTCCGTCGTAGACGTCGACGACGTCCAGATTTGTCGTGACGACGGTCGACGGCGCGTCGACTTGATGCTCGCGCGCGCCCAAATCGACGAAGCCGTTGGCGACGCGAGGATTACCCGCAAGGTCGAACTCGATTCGAACATAATCGTTATTCCCCTTGTCGACCGCCTGGGAGCCGGTCGGAAGGCTGTAATCCCCGTTCGCGGCGTCGGCGAAGAGAGGACGCGAGGAGTCGTAGAGGTAATTGACGACTCCCGCTTCGGACGCGTTTGTCCACGCGTCGAAGGACGAAAGAACGTCGTAGCCTTTGATTATCGCGGCGCCCGCTCTGGAAAGGTCGGCGTCCGCGTCGGCCGAGTTTTCCGCGACGATTGAATTATAGAAGGCGTAAGTTCCGTCGTAAAGCCGCGCGCCGCCGCCGTAGTTCGTCGCGACGTTGTCCGCGATCGAGCAGTTGACAAACGTTCCGGTTCCCGCCGATCCAAAGACGGCTCCGCCGTAACTCGCCTCGTTGCCGACCAGAACGCAGTTCGTCAGGGTCGCGTTGCCCGCGAGGAACAGACCGCCGCCGCGCCTGGCTGAACCGCCGACGATTTCGGAATCGACAACCGTCAGGGTTCCGGCTTGCGCCAATCGAATCGCGCCGCCGTCGCCCGCCGTTCCGGTCGAGGTCATGCTCGCGGCGCCGTCGACGACGCGCAGACCGGCAAGCGACGTCGAGCCGCTCGTCACGTTGAAGACGCGGGACGCGCCGCCCGCGTCGATCGTTATTCCCAACGCCCCGGTCGCTTCGTCGCGCAAATCGGTCGCGTCGATCGTAATCGACTTTCCGATCGTCAGTTCTTTTCCGCGAAGCGCGATCGTCGCGCCCCTAAGCGAAGAGTCGAACGTAATCGTCGTTCCGATCCCGTTGGTTCCCGCGTAAGCGATCGCCTCGCGCAACGAGACCAGACCGTCGTCGGGGTCGACGACGTCCGCCGCCGTCGTGACGACGGTCGACGGCGTTCCAAGGCTGTAAAAACCTTGATAACAGGTCTGAGGTTGCGAGAAATTATAGAAACCGAAACGTCCGTTTTGATAAGCGTCGTCGTTGAGAGAAATAACGTCGAGAACGTCGTCGCCTTGATAAACGGCGATCGAAAAGCCGTCTTCCGTAAACACGAGCCGGAAAGCGTATTCGACGTTTCGCCGCCACCCGATGGAATTGTGATACAGCGTCGCGACGGAATTGTTATTGTTGGAATTCCATAGTTCTTTTCCCGTGATCGTTCCGTCGGCGTCGACGCGTTTGACGCTCATTCCGATTTCGGCGGTTCCCCAGTTCCTCCATCGTTGCGACGCGCCTCTCCAATCAAAGAGATAATAATGTCCTTCGTCCTGGAACCCGAAAACGAATCCAATGAAATCGTCATCGTCCCCGGTCGTTTTCAAACTTCCCTCGATTCTTTGATTTAAGACGTCGAAATCACCCAAAAGAATTGAAGGCTTCGCGTTAAGGGTCTGCGTCGCCGTCGCTCCGTCGTCGGAAACGACCCAGTTTGGAGCGGGATCGTCCGTTTTGTAAACGATTTGAGTCCATCCGGAAAAATCGAACGCTTGCATTCCGACGGGCTCAGTTTCGCCGTTGATCGTCGTCTTTCCAACGAGAGCCCCGTCTTTGTAATAGGAAAGGACAACGGGGTCGGCGTCGTCGATCGTAAGATTGAGAAGGCCAAAATTTTCGTTCATCGACGTTTCCAGAGCGCGACCGCCGCCGTCGACGACGCTAAAATCGCTCCAACCGTCGGATCGAACGACGCGGAGGAGAAGAGTCTGCGAAGACCGATTAACGGAAATCGATTCGACGTCAAAATCGCAAGACAGTTCGACAAGTTTGCCGTTGTCGGAAAAGTCCAGCGAAGTCAGCGGGTTGTTTACGCAATTAACCCACTTCAGATTCGAGCACCCGGCGACGTTTAGCGAAGTCATGCCGTTGTTTGCGCACATAAGGTTCGACAAACTCCCAAGCCCGGACGCGTCCAACGAAGCGATCCTGTTGCCGATGCATTGAAGATGTTCCAGGTTTACGCAACCGGAAAAGTCCAGCGACGAAAGACCGTTGTAGTTGCAGGCGATATAACTCA
>CAMZEO010000374.1 GCA_947305735.1 uncultured Planctomycetales bacterium
AAACAAAGAAAGGACTTTTTACACTAGCAATTTACCACGAATCAAAATTACACCCCGTCTTTTCGACGTTTGACGGTCGATAGGAGAATCCTTAGCTTATTCGTTCCCCCGACGCTTTCGGGGGTTCCTTCAAGGGGAAAACGTATGGACGACAATTGTTTCATTTTTCGAGTCGCGGTCGTCGCCGCGTGTTTGACTTCTTTTGCGGGAGCGAAACTTTTTTCCGAGGACGCGAACTATCGACTCGGCGGCGACGGGAAAATTTTGGAACGTTATCTTGGCTCGGAGGAACGATTCGTCGTTCCCGAAGGCGTCCTGGAAATCGAAAACGACGCGTTCGACGGAAACGAATCGCTGACTTCGATCGTCGTGCCTTCAAGCGTTGAAAAAATCGGGGACGAAGCGTTTTCGGGTTGCAGGTCGCTCGCGTCGATCGAGGTCGACGCGAATAATCCGAATTACCGTTCCGACGACGGCGTTCTCTTTACCAAAGACGGCAAGACGCTCGTCGATTATCCCGAGGGCGCGCGAAAAGAGCGCGTCGAGATTCCCGACGGCGTGGAAACGATCGGAGACGAAGCGTTTAAGGGTTTTTCGTTCCCGACGTCGATCGCCTTTCCGGGAAGTCTTGTCGAGATCGGCACTTACGCGTTCTCCGGTTGTTCCTCGCTAACGTCGGTCGAGCTTCCAAAGGGGGTTAAAACAGTCGGCGAGGGAGCGTTTGAATACTGTGAAAAGCTCGAGTCGATCGTCTTTCCCGAGAGCGTCGATCAGATAGACGACGCCATGTTCGAGGGCTGTTCCTCGCTGACGTCGTTCGACGTTCCGAAAAACGTCAAAAGAATTGGGAACAACGCGTTTTACGGCTGTTCCTCGCTGACGTCGATCGAGCTTCCCGAAGGCGTCGCGGCCGTCGACCGCGCGGCGTTTCAGGAATGCGAAGCGTTGACGTCGGTCCAGCTTCCAAAGAGCGTCGCGTCCTTTGGAAGAGACGCGTTTCGAGGCTGTTCCTCGTTGACGTCGATCTTTATTCCCGCGAGCGTCGCGAAAATCGGCGACGATTCCTTTACGGGGTGTCGTTCGCTTCGGACAATCGACGTCGACGTCGACAACGCCAAATTCCGCTCGATCGACGGGGCGCTCTTCGACAAGGACGGAAAAACGCTCCTTAAATGCCCGGAAGGAACGGACAAAGAGCGGTTCGTCGTTCCGGAAGGGGTCGAAAAGATTAATGCCTACGCGTTCGCGGGCTGTTCCCCGATCAAGTCGATCGTTGTTCCTGCGAGCGTCAAAGAGATTGGCAACGGCGCGTTTTGGGAATGTTCCGCGCTGGAGTCGGTCGACGTCCCCGAAGGGCTCGCGGCGATTGGAGAATCGACGTTCGAGGGCTGTTCCTCGTTGCGCGAAATCGTCCTTCCCGACGGCGTCGACGATATCGGCGGCTTCGCGTTCGAGGGCTGCGCGACGCTGACGCGGTTGATTCTTCCGGAAAGCGTTAAGCGGATCGGATACGGCGCGTTCGCGGGCTGCGCGGGGCTGACGTCGTTCGTCGTTCCCGCGACCGTCGAAGAACTCGGGCTCCGCGCGTTCCGACGCTGCTCCTCGCTGGAACAAATCGCGGTCGACGAGAATAATCCGAACTACCGCTCCGACGACGGAGTCCTGTTTTCCAAAGACGGAAAAACGCTCTTCAAGTATCCGGAAGGCGCGAAGAAAGAAACGTTTCTTATTCCCGCGACCGCGGAGACGATCGCGGACGAGGCGTTGTGGAACGCGCGTTTGAAAGCGATCGACGTCCGGGAAGGCAACCCCTGTTTCCAATCGATCGGCGGCGTTCTGTTTTCAAAAGACGGAAGGACTCTGATTAAACGTCCGGAAGGAGCGACCGGCGAGCGCTTCGTCGCGCCGAAGGGCGTCGAGACGATTGAAAACGACGCGTTCCTCAACTGCTCGACGTTGACGGAGATCGTTTTGCCGGAAGGTCTTAAAAAAATCGGCTCCTGGGCGTTTGTCAACTGCTCCTCGCTCGAAAAAATCGACGTTCCCGACTCGGTCGAACGGATAGACGATTCCGCGTTTGCGGGCTGCGTTTCGCTCAAGTCGTTCGTCGTTCCGGAAAGCGTCCGGGAAATCAAAGACGGAACGTTCGCGGTTTGCTCTTCGCTGACGGAGGTCGTCCTTTCGGAAAACGTCCGGAGAATCGCGCCCAACGCGTTCGCAAAACGCGGAGACCTGACGATCCGCGCGCCCAAAGACTCTTACGCCTCGCGTTACGCGACCCAAAACGGAATCAAGTTCGAACCTCGGGACGAGACCCCGTGATCCATGACTCGTCTTCCAAAGCGTCGTCGTTTTTCTTTGTCGATCAAGAAGGCGGTCATATCGTCGAGCGTCGCGTCCAACCGTCCCCAAAACTCCAAAAACAAAGCCGAAACAAGGCGTCCCGCGCCCCGGCGCGGCAAGCCGTCGGCGAAACGGCGGAAAAAGGTCGACGCGAGGATTCCGCGCTTTTTTTCCAAACGTTTCAAAGGATTTTTTATTTTTTTTGTTTTCAGGCGATTTTTTCCGTTGGCGATCGCGCGTTTTTGCATACTTTGAGATTAAAAAGCCGATTTGCGCGTTAATGATTCCGGATCGGCTCTTTTTAAAGAATGATTTGCGTTCGCCTCAACTTGCCGCGTTCGCGTTTCTCGTCTTTTTCTCGTCCTGGACGGTCGCTTTGATGGTTGGAGAGAGTCGTGAACAATAATATCGTCAAGCGTTTTTTCGCGGAAGCCGAAGAAGGCATGGAAACGAAACAGGCGGTCGTCGTTGCCGCGATCGCGGCGGTCGTGTTGGGGAGCGCCTTCGCGATTTACCAGGGGATCGTTCATCCGAACGCGGAAAACTTGGTCTCTGAGGCGACGAGCGGGCAAATTACCGCGCCGACGCAACAAAGCTCCGGAAACGCGCGAGGCGTCAGCGGCGGATTATCTTATCCCTATAGCGGCGCTTCCGGCGGCGGGTCGCCTAATAGCGGCAATATCAACTATTAATGACAACTGCAAACGCGACGTCCGCGTTTCAGTTTTCTCCGACGATCTTTTGCGCGTGGGTCGGTTTAAAATTTTTCGACAAATATTCCGCGACGGCTTCGGTTGCTTTAACGCGACCGTAGCCGTCGCGGTCTTTTTGGAGGAATTATAACTCAAACCGTAAACGAAGCTCGTTTACAATAACTGATATTGCGTAAAAAGTGG
>CAMZEO010000375.1 GCA_947305735.1 uncultured Planctomycetales bacterium
CCACGTCCAGCATGTGATTTTAGCGTAGTTTAACGTTCGGCGTTTGTCGGACGTCCGTTCATTACGGCGTTCACGTTTACGAGACATCGTAAATTTGAACGCCGCGTTTATAGTTTTTAGAAATATAACTCTGGAACGATACGATGAAACTCAATAAGATTTTCTTTGGAGTAACGGTTCTTTGCGCGTTGACGTGCGTTTTCGCCGGTTGTAATAAAGGCGGAAGCGGTTCGCGCAGCGGTTTGGTCAAAGCGGCCGGAACCGTAACGTACAAAGGCGAACTCGTCGCCGACGCGGTTATCGAAATGCGTCCGATCGACGAATCGATGACGAACTGCGTCGCTTCCGCTCGAACCGACGAAAAAGGCGCGTTCACTCTGATGACCGACCGTCCCGGCGACGGCGCCGTTCCCGGCAAATATCGAGCCGTCGTCAAAAAAGAAGCGTAGATGTACGAGGGACAGCCTCTGGCTGAATACGTCGAAGAACAGCATAAACAAGGCGTCATGGAAAACGTCTACAACAAGGATAAAGTGGTCACCGAGCAACTACTGCCCGCGAAATACGGCGATCCTCTCAACAGCCCGCTCGAAATTGAGATTCCGTCCGGCGGGAATAAAAACATCGAGATCGTTCTCGAAGACTGAACTTCCCCGCGCTTTTGAACGCGACGGGTCTATAAAGCCGCGCTTGACGTTTAACGACGTCGGACGCGGCTTTTTTGACGAGCGACTTGACTTCCGTTATTGTCCCATGTTACAATCAAGTTGTAGAAGCGACGAACGAAGGAGCCGTCATGACGTCTAATAAAATAACCAAACGTCGATTGAAAGACAGCGTTTTTTGCGATTTGTTCAGCGACAAGTCGTATGTTCTTCAACTGTATAAGGATCTTCACCCTGAAGATCAAAACGCGGACATACGCGACGTCGACATAAAAACGCTTAAATGGACGTTTATTAACTCCCTGTGCAACGACCTTGGTTTCACGATTGGAGACAAGTACGTTTTGCTCGTCGAGGCGCAAAGCGTTTGGGACGTCAATATTACGTTGCGCGTGTTGTTCTATACTCTGGGAACGTATCAACGATACGTCGCCGAGAAGGGATTGAACTTACATTCCAACAAGCCGTTGTCTCTGCCGAAAGCGGAGTTATACGTGGTATATACCGGTAAGAAGGACGTTCCAGACGTCGTTTCCTTTAACGAAACTTTTT
Source organism: uncultured Planctomycetales bacterium (assembly GCA_947305735.1). Classification (GTDB taxonomy): domain Bacteria; phylum Planctomycetota; class Planctomycetia; order Pirellulales; family Thermoguttaceae; genus RUG369. The sequence continues at coordinate 1,218 of CAMZEO010000375.1, forward strand.
TTGGCGGAACGGGATCGCTTGACGTCAGGGTGAAAGTCCTTAAAGGCGTCGACGTCGCGACGATTTACGGACAGTATATTGGTTTGTGCCATGTGTACGACGAACAACGAGAAATTTACGGAAACGCGGAGGAATGCGCGAAGGAAACGATACGCGTTTGTCTTGAAAAAGGGTATCTCGTCCCGTATCTGAAAGAGCATAAAACGGAGGTTGCCGATATGTTGGAAGATCTTTTTGACGAAGAAAAACTTCGGGAAATCAACGACCGGGAGAAGGAACAGGAAATTTTGAAGAGAGGGATTGAAAAAGGAATCAAGCAGGGAATCGAACAGGGGCGCGAAGAAGGGCGCGAAGAAGGGCGCGAAGAAGGGCGCGAAGAAGGGCGCGAAGAAGGACGCGAAGAAGGACGCGAAGAAGGACGCGCGGACGTCATTAACCGACTTATCCAGGCGGGTTTTTCTCCTGAAGCGCTTAGTCAAGCGCTGAATATCGAGGGCGGTTTGCCTTCCGTTAATTAACGGGGACCGTTCCGCATTCTCGTTGGTCTCCTGCGTAAAATCGCCGCAAGCGGCGCGTCGTTTTGGGAACCGTCTTCCGTTGTTCGACTCAGTCGCCCGGACGTTGTGGACAAACGGCGCCGAGCGCGAACGCGACGTTCTCGGACCGCGCGACGTTCAAACATATGTCTCCAGTCGCTTTCTGATGGGCGCGGGGGTTTGCGTCTTGGAGGTCTTGCGGTCGCGCGGGGTAACGAGTTCCGTTTGCGCGTATCTCGTCCCGTATCAGAAAGAGCATAAAACGGAGGTTGCCGGTATGTTGGAAGATCTTTTTGACGAAGAAAAGCTACGAGAAATCAACGATCGAGAAAAAGAAGAGGAGATTTTGAAGAGAGGTATCGAACAAGGACGCGAACAAGGACGGGCGGACGTCGTTAATCGACTTTTACAAGCCAGTTTTTCGGTGGAATAGCTCAATCGGGCGCTAAATTCACAAGGCGGTTCGTCGGCTTCTTTTTGACGGGGCGTTTTGCTCGTCGCGTTTGCGTTTTTGGTCGACGGCGGATTGGATTCGCCGACGACAAGATTAGGGTTTGAGGGAACGAACATACGGTTGCTTCTTTAAGCGACGTCGCGGAGTCTGCAAAATGTCCGACAAACAACAGGAAAAACGAGAAAACTACGTCCGTATTGCCGAAGAGACCGTTAGAATTTCTATTGAAAAAGGATATCTCGTCGACTACTTACAGAATAATAGGGAAAAAGTTATCGAAATGCTTGTAAATCAAATGGAGGAAGAAGATCGGCTCGCGGCGTTTTGCCAGGCAAAGGAAGAAGAGGAACGAGAACTCGATCAATGAGGCAATCGCAAAACGGGGTCGAAAAAGGAACGCAAGGCGGATTTGACTTGACGTTTCGCGCGGTAGTTTTTGCCAGCCGTTGATTTGCCGCTTCGACGCGTTTCAAAAATCGCTTTTGCATTTTTTCGCCGCGTTCGCGCGACGACTTCGCGCTTTACCGATCGCGGCTCTATAAAATCGACTCGTCGCCTTGCTCGTTCGCGGCTCCGTAATTATCGACTCCGTTTTTCTATTCCCAAAACGAACCATCTGTAAATTGGGATTCTCGAGATTATCTCATTGAGTCCGTACCCGACGACGAATCCGGCGACGGCGGTAATCACATAAATTAGCGCGGGATGCAGACCGCTTTTGTATAGCAGAAGCGCGGACGTGGAAACGCCAAGGTAATGAAAGACGTAGAGTCCCCAGCTTCTTTGAGACGCCCACTTTGTAAAGGGCGTTGAGAAGTCGGCGTAACGTTTTGTCAGACCAAGCGTCGCAAGAATGGCGAACCACGCGTAAAAGGTCGATAGAAACGAACCGAAAACTGCGGTCTCGGAGTAATTCCGCCCGTAATACTTGACGATGAAACAGATTCCAAACGCGATCGCGACGCACAGCGAGCATGGCGCCAACTTTGCGACCGTCTCCATATTCTTTTCATGCGAAAAGACGAAAT
>CAMZEO010000376.1 GCA_947305735.1 uncultured Planctomycetales bacterium
CACGGATCCCGATACCGGTCAGAATACTTTCGCCGCGTCGAAAGTCAACGTTCACAACTCGATCGTCGCGCTGAATCACAAAACCGGACTGAACGATCCCGTCGACGTTTACGTGGGTTCCGATCTCGCCACCGGAAACCGGTTCGCGAGTCTTGTCGCGGACGCCGTCCTTACCGGTCTGGAAACCGATTTCAACTGGACGTCCGGCGTTCCGTCGATTTACGACAAGTATCGACCGCTCTTCGTCGATATTAGTTCCAACGATTATCTTCTCCGCGATTACCGTCTCGCGCCCAATTCGCAGGCGATCGACAGGGGAGGCGCGAACGTCAATAGCGAATTCGATCTCGACGGCGAGCCGCGCGTCTCCCACAACCGCGTCGATCTCGGCCCGTATGAAGTTCAAAATAGCGATCCGGTTTCTCTGGTTGTCACCTCCGTCAGCTACAGCGAGGACGAGCCCGGCTCGTTGCCTTACGTTCTCCGGTTCGCGAGAAGCGGCGACACGATCACGTTCGATCCGTCTTTGAAACGCCAGACGATCATTCTCGACTCCGAACTGACGATCAGTCAGGCGATTACGATCGACGCGTCCAATCTTTGGGACGAGGCGACCGACGCGCCCGGCTTGACGATCAGCGGGAACAACCGCCATCGCGTCTTCAAAATCGATCCGCTCGCCGCCGACGTTACTATTACGGGACTGAATATTGTCGGCGGAAACACGACGATTAACGCCGAACCCGGCAGAGACTTTTGCGGCGGCGCGATTATTGTAAACGACGCCAATCTGACAATTAACGACTGCGTTTTTGAAAACAACGTCGGGTATCTTTACGGCGGCGCTCTTTACGCCTTTTATTCTACGGAAATGCGCGGAATTGTCGTCAATCGCGCCGTTTTTACGGACAACCGGGTCGCGATTGGGAACGACGGTCAAAACCACGACTATAGCGCCGGCGGGGCTATTTATTTCGCGAACGCTTCGTCGGAAGGTTCTCGCGCCGCGCTGACAATTAACGATTCGCGCTTCGAAGCCAGGAAGTACGCGGAAGGAGAGCATATCGGCGAGTATATTCCAGGCACGGGCAATCGAGCCGTCTACGATTCCAACTATGTCAATTCCGGATTGGGGGGCGCGATTTGCGCCGCCAGAGCCGACGTCAACGCAAATCGTTCGTTCTTTGGAGGAAACGAAGGAAATACGGGAGGCGCGTTTTTTCTCAACAGCGTCAACCTTGTGATCGACAACTCGATTCTGGCGCGGAACAACACGTCCAGTCGGGGAGCCGCCGTTACGATTTTGTCCCGATATTCAAAATCAGTTCTAAGTCTGTATAACGCGACCGTGACGGGGAATGAAAGTTCCAACAATCTTGGCGCAATATACCTGTACTCGAACACTCGACTTGAAGCTTACAACTCAATTATCGCCTACAACTCCGCCAATTTCTCAAACAGCGCGAAAGCGGATATCGTATGCGAGAGTTCCGATTCCGGAACATTTGAAACAATCGCGCGCAACGTGCTGACGAATTACCAGTCGTGGACTGACGCGACGACCGAATATTACGACGGCGAGCGCGAACAGTTTACATGGTTCTTTAACAGCGCGAATTTCAACGTTGAAAACGTGATGTATACGACTCCCGGCGATCCGACGAATCTGTATAGGCTGACGCGGAATTCAAGAGCCGTCGGACGTCAATTGCCCGAAGGTCTCGATCAGATTGCAAACGGATTCGTCTCGTCGGACGTCGACCTTGCGGGCAACGCTCGAATCGGGGGCGGGTACGTCGACATGGGCGCTTACGAATATTACGCGGTTTACAACGAGAACGCGAAACCGACGATCGCCGGGTTGAGCGTCGTCGGCGATATGCTCGTCGGCTCCCCGCTCAAAGCGCGGTTCGACGCGCGATTCGAGCCGACGGTCGAATATCAGTGGTATAAAGCGACCGAGACGAACGCGGGTCGGAACGTTTGGACGATTATTCCCGGCGAGACGGAATCGACTTACATGCCGACGCTCGAGGACGCGGGGCTCTGTTTCCGCGTCGTCGCGACGGGAACGTTCGGCTACGCCGGTCAAGTCGCCGAGGCGACGACCGGCGCGAACGGCGCGCTCGCGACCGTAACGACGCGATTGGCGACGCCGAGCGTTTCGATCGAATCGAGCGGGATCGATTACGTCGTCGTCTCCTGGGACGCCGTTCCGCGCGCGTCGCAATACGCCGCGTCCTACCGTCTTGCGGGCGACGAAGAATGGACGACCGCGACCTGCGCGACCGAGTCGCTTCGCGTCGAAGGACTCGCCTCCAACGAGAGTTACGAATTCAAAGTTCAGGCGCTCGGCGACAACGCGGCGCTCTTCGATTCGGAAGATTCGGAAGTCGTAATCGGCGTAACGACCGACGACGCGGTCATGCTTTCCGGCGTCGCCGGCGACGGCATGGTCGGAGGCGTTTTGACCGCGACGCTCGCGACGTCCGAAGCGAACGTCGCGTACCAATGGCACGTCGAAGACGAATACGGAAACTGGACGCCCGTCGAAGGCGCGACGTCCGCGAGCTATCAGACAAGCGCGTCCGACGTCGGCAAACGGTTCGTGGTCGTCGCGACCGCCGTCGGAACCGACGGCTGGCGAGGGAGCGATTTCGCCGCGTCCGAAACGGTCGTCTGGACGCAATTGCCCGCGCCCGTCGCGCAAATCGACTCGTTTGTCGACGACGCGCTCGTCGTTTCGTGGGCGCCCGTCGAACACGCCGGCGGATACGTGATCGCGATTCGCTCGGTCGGGGACGAGCAATGGGAAATTTCGCCCGCGTTTGAAGCCGACGAAACGAGCTGTACGATCGAAGGGCTCGACGAAGGCGTCGATTACGAATTGAGGATTCTCGCAATCGGCGACGGCGACGCTTACGCGTCCTCCGAATATAGCGAGATAATCAGCACGGTCGTCGCCGTTGAAGCGCCGTCGACCGTCGTGACGACAACTTCCGACGTCGTCGACGAGACCGACGGTCTGATCTCTTTGCGCGAAGCGATCGCTTACGCCGGAACCGACGGACTCGGAACGACGATTACCTTCGATTCCTCGCTGAAGGGACAAACGATCACGCTCGCCGGAACGGAACTGACGCTCTCCAAGACGCTGACGATCGACGCGACGGCCCTGCGCGACGCCCAAACCGGCGAACTGGGAATGACGATCAGCGCGAACGGCGCGT
>CAMZEO010000377.1 GCA_947305735.1 uncultured Planctomycetales bacterium
GTCGAGAATAGCGACGAGCGAGACTTCCGGCAGGTCGAGTCCTTCGCGCAACAGATTGACGCCGACGAGCACGTCGAATTCGCCGTTGCGCAGATCGCGCAGTATTTCGACGCGTTCGAGCGCGTCTAGCCCGCTATGCATCCATCGGCACCGCAGGTTCTGCTGGACGAAGTAGGCCGCGAGATCTTCAGCAAGGCGCTTGGTGAGCGTGGTAACGAGCGTGCGTTCGCCTCTTTTGGCGCGTTCGGCGATCTGTTCGCGCAAATGTTGCGTCTGGATCGAAGCCGGCACGACTTCCACGACAGGGTCGAGGAGTCCGGTCGGTCGACTAACCTGTTCGACAATGCGTCCGTTCGATTCTTTTTTCTCGTAATCTCCCGGCGTGGCGCTTACGAAGAGCGCCTTGTCGAGCCGTTCTTCCCATTCTTCAAATTTTAACGGACGATTGTCAAGCGCGCTAGGCAGTCGAAAGCCGTGTTCGACCAAAACTCTTTTTCTCGATTGATCGCCGGCGTACATTGCGCGGATTTGCGGAATGGTAACGTGGGATTCGTCGACGATAAGTAGGAAGTCCTTGGGAAAGAAGTCGAAAAGCGTTTCCGGCGGAACGCCGGGCGCGCGGTTGGCGAGCGGCGGGCTATAGGTTTCTATTCCGGGACAGAATCCGATTTCTTGCATGAGTTCCAAATCGTACTTCGTCCGTCCTTGCAGGCGTTGCGCTTCGAGTAGTTTTCCATGTTGACGGAGTTTCTCTACCTGCTCGTCGAGTTCCGCTTGTATGCGTTCGACCGCCTCCGCAATTCGCTCCTCCGGGAGAACAAAGTGTTTCGACGGATAGATAAAGACTTCGTCGACCCTTTCGAGCGTTTCGCCGGAAGTGGGATCGATATAGGAGAGACTTTCGATTTCGTCGCCCCAGAATTCAACGCGCACGGCGTATTCTTCATAGGAGATGCGGACGTCGACGACGTCGCCGCGAACGCGGAACGCGCCCCGCTGAAATTCTACGTCGTTGCGATCGTATTGTATTTCAACGAGTTTGGCGAGAAATTCGTCGCGTTCGAATTCTTCGCCGACGCGAAGCGCGATCGTGAGATTGCGGTAGTCTTCCGGCGACCCAAGCCCGTAGATGCTACTGACGCTCGCGACGACGATAACGTCCTCGCGACTCATGAGCGAGCTCGTCGCGCGGAGTCGAAGTCGATCGATTTCCTCGTTGATCGACGAGTCCTTTTCAATATAGATATCGCGTTGCGGAATATACGCCTCCGGCTGGTAGTAGTCGTAATAGCTAACGAAATAGGAGACGGCGTTGTTGGGAAAAAAGGCGTGAAATTCGTCGTAGAGTTGCGCCGCAAGCGTCTTATTGTGCGATAGAACGAGCGTGGGGCGTTGCAGCGCCTGGATTACGTTCGCCATCGTAAACGTTTTACCGGATCCGGTTACGCCGAGGAGCGTTTGACGTTTGACCCCGGATTGAAAACCGTCGACGAGTTGCGCGATCGCTTGCGGCTGATCGCCTGCCGGTTCAAAAGGCTTAACTAATTCAAACACGAATCAATCCCTTTATCGTACGTTAAGTATCGGAGTCGAAATTAGAGGGTTACCCGTTCCCAGCGCCGTTCGAGCGCGGAACGTTTAACGATTTCGAGCGCGCGTTGGACGCGTAGCGCCTGAGCAAAGTCGGCGCCGTAATCCCGGTAATGGGCGTCGCGCTCGGTCCCGACCGCGCACGTTTGTTGAGCGATCGCGGCGTAGAAGCTCGCGAGGGACGCGACGTGCGCGCGCGTCCAGCCGGTCGTAGATTTTGGGGACGGGAACTGACTTTCGGGGTAGTCGTATCGTCCTCCGCATGGAATGCGGAGCCAGCCGGCCGGCTTGGCGTCGAGCGAGAAGAAGTCAAGGTAGTGCGAGTCCATGAGCGAGAATCGAATAGCGCCTCGCTCTCCGCTAATTTCGACGGATAATTCGTCCTCTGCGCCGTTGGCTAGTTTCGTCGCTTCGAGAACGCCCACGACGTCGCATGGGTCGTCGTTTGCTCCTAGCGTTCCGCGCGTAAGAATGGAAACGTAATCTTCTACGAGCGTCGGTTTCTGAACGACGGTGGAGTCCGCCGTTTTTAGCGGTCTCGTCGGAAACGCTTTGGTCGTTTGCGCGACAAGTTCGTTGGGGAGACCGACGAGGAAGTCGAGTAGATCGACGATATGCGAGCCGAGATCGAGAATAACGCCGCCGCTTTTGTCATGCTTCCAACGAAAGGGCGCGGAGGGATCGAGACTGCTCGAATGATGGTACCCCAGTCGATATTGTCGAATTCGACCGAGTCGGCCTTCGGCGATGATCTCCTTAGCGCGCCGTAGCGCGACGAAACCTCTTAAATGAAAAGCGACGCGTCGCACGCGTTCCGGCACGCCGGGCTTACTGATCGCGTCTTCGAGGATTTGCGCTTCTTGCGCGTCGACGACGATCGGTTTTTCGCAGTAGACGTGCTTGCCGGCTTCAATAGCAGCGAGCGCGGCGGGGAGATGGTCGGCGTTTGGCGCGCAGATATGAACGACGTCGATTTTGGGATTGTCGATAATTTCGCGGTAGTCCGTCGTTGCGATTTCGCACTGCAGAGCGCGTTGCGCGTTTGCCGCGCTTTCGGGACGCGAGGTCGCGACCGCAACGACCTTGCCGACGACCGGCAAGTCTGGCGCGTAAAAGGGCAACGTCGCGTACCCGAAGGCGTGAACTTTACCGATCATCCCGTAGCCGATTAAGCCGACGTTGAGCGTTTGAGCGGATTCTTGCATAACGTTCCCCTTTCAGTCAGAAGCCCTTGAAGACGCCGAACGCGTTGCTCGACGCGGAGGAACTATTGTACTCTAAAAGCGTAAAATAGCAAGAGGTCGCGATCGAACCTGCGGCAAAAACGCGCTTAGCGACGCGTCTTTCCCTTGTCGCCGCTAAAGACTTGGAGCAGCGAGTCTTGGAAGTCGGCGACGCCGTAAGCGACGGCAAGCGCTTTAATCGCGTGCATAACCGGTATGTTCGCGCCCTGGGCGATTTGCAAGTTGCATAGCGAACATTCGGAGAGGCACAGATCGATCCCGGACTGACGCATTGCTAGGAAGAGTCTAGAGCCTAAGCGTTGACTTTTCGCGTGTCGTAGCGTTGTGAGGCCTTGATAGCCGGCGAGTCCGCAACATCCTCTTTCGAGGCGTTTGACCTGTAGG
>CAMZEO010000378.1 GCA_947305735.1 uncultured Planctomycetales bacterium
AAGTTAATCCTGAAAATCGACTCGGCGTTATAAACGCATTTTAGAAAAAATCGTTATAACGCTTAATGTTGATTAAAAATAAACAAAATAGTGAAAATGCAAAAAATGTTTTTGAGCTCTTCTCTTTTCACCGCGCCAAAATTTGCTATAATCCAACACGCGACGTTTTGCGGCGGATTCGCGGTTTTTCGCGTATGAAGACGCGACGCGTCAAGGTCTGCAATTACGGCGGATACGAGAAACAGAGAGCGCGCGTCGACGCCAGCGCGGCGTCAAGCGAACCCTTACGGTAACGGCGTTTGCGTCGCGCGACGACATAACGGGAGTTTTATCGAGATGAAAAAATTGACGAAAACGACGCGCGCGGTTTTACTCGCGTGTTCCGTCGCGCTAGTTGGCGGTTGCGGCTCGAACAAGGTTCCTCCTGGGACTATTATTACCTATCAGAAAGACCAGATTGCTCCGACGGCGTTGGACACGTCCGATCAGACGATGGAGCAACCGGCGGTCGCCGTCGATCCCAATATCGACGTTTTGGCAAGAAAATACGACGAATTACATCCAAAGGCGGTCGTCCGTCCCGCGGTTCCTCGGCAGGTCGCGCCCCAACCGGTCGCGCCGCAAACGGAACCCGCGCTTGCAAGCAAGGAAGACGTCGACGCGGCGAAGAAGCGCGTCGCCGAGTTGCGCGGTTCCGCTAAGACCGCTAAAAACGGCGCGATTACGTCGATCACGGTCGAATCGGCCGACGCCACGCTCGACGATATGAAGCTGTTCGGTCGTCTTCTCGATCTTGAATCGATCACTTTCCTGGGGGCCAATTTCACCGACGAGTATCTCGCCGAATTTAAAGACCTCAAAAAAGTTAAGTCGGTCACGATTCAAAATTCGAACATTACGGTTGAAACGCTTAATATGTTGGCGAGTTATCCCGAGTTGACCTCGCTTGATATTCGTCGCGACCTGCAACTTAAAAACAAAGATCTTGACGCCGTCGCCAATATGCCGAAGCTCGAAAAGATTTTCGCGTACTACAACAGCTTCGGCAGTCTTGCGGCTAAACGGATCGCGAAATCCCAAACGATTAAAGTCGTCGACTTGCGCGCCTGTTCTCAAGTCGACGATTCCGCGTGCCGTTATCTTGCCGAAATGCCGACGTTGGAAGAAGTTTACTTCCGCTTTCTTATTACGAACGACGGCGTCGAACATCTCTCCGCCGCGCCGAATTTGAAGTTCGTCGAATTTCAGGATTGCCCGATTGACAACGGTTGCGCCGCCTCGCTCTTGAAATATCCCGCGCTTGCCGGTCTGCGCGTCTTTCGTAGCAAAGCGTTCGACGACGAGGGCGTTAAACAGATTGCAGGCTTGAAGCTTGATCGTCTCGAACTTCGCGATTTGAACGTTTCGAGCGAAGGCGTTCTTGCTCTTAAGGATATGTCGACGCTTCGCAACGTCGAATTGTCCGAGCTGAGCAGCGTCGATTCCGAAGCGCTCGCGACAGTTTTTACCTCTTGGAAGAACGTCGAAAGCCTCTATCTTTTCTCGATGTCGACCAACGACGACGTCGTTAAGACGATCGCCGCGAATATGCCGAACCTCAAGTCGTTGACGATTCGCGCGTCGGTCGGCGAACTGTCCGACGCGTCGATCGACGAGATTTGCAAACTACAGAATCTTGAAACGCTTGATCTCCGCGAAAACGGCGGGCTCACGCTCGACGGTATGAAGAAACTTTCTTCTATCAAATCGTTGCGTAAATTCTACGTCAAGGGAACTAAATTGGGCGACACGAGTCCCGAAGTGGAAGCCGCGATTAAAGAATTCAAAAAGATCAATCCGAAGTGTTCCTTCTCGAACTGAGACATCGATCCGTCAGGAGTTCGTTTGAACGAATAATCCCCCGTTGGAAACCGGTTTCGACGGGGGTTTTTCGTGACGGGCGCGTCCGGAATTTTGGGCAAACGGCTCAAGGAGCGCGGTTGCCGACGAATATGACGGCAACGCGCGGACTTTCCATCGCAGGCGCGAGAGAGAGTCTCAACAGAACTAAAGTCTCCCGAACAAAACTCTGACGTTAAGGCGGGGAAACGGCGGACGGAGCGTCGAAAGGCGTCAATTTCCGAAGGACGAACGCAATCTCGGCTCGCAAATTCGGAGAGTAAAAAGATCCAATACTCCATAGGGAGCGCAGACATCGGCTTGTCGGGAAGAGTTGGAAGAGTTCTCATTTTGATTGAGATATGATAAAACGGTTGGGAAATATCGAGTATTGAACAGTTTCAGGATTTCGGAATCGCGTTTAATGAACGCTATTTGCGAAGACCTGAATATTTTCGCCTCCGAAGTTCAAGAATGTGGAACGACCGCTTGAATAAGAACAATAGTTTTGATAGAATCCGTTTGGTCGTTCGCTCGGCGAATTTGACCGCTTTGAAAGAGGCGTTACGGTCGTCTAGTCGACGCATAGTTGACGTTTAACGCCGAAACTTGCAGACGACATGCGTTTTTTTGAGGTCATTAATGAGCGCCCTAAAAGGTTTTTTGGTTTTTCTTTTGTTATTTGCGGCGTTCATAGCGGGATATGAAGTCGTTCGTTTCATCATCAAAGAATCTTACCAGAACGAGGCGTCTTCCAAGGTTGTAATTGCCGTTGCCGTTGATTTGGATCCGCAAGGAACTCCCGAGCAGGATTTAACGGTCGAGTCGGCGATCGACGAGTCAACGTTCAAGCGTCGCGTCGTAAAAATCAACGGCGTCTACGCAGCGTTTCGCTGGATTCCGCCCGGTCGTTTTCTTATGGGGGACGACGACAAAAAAAACAAGGACTCGTTTCCCGACGAAAATCCAGCTCACGAAGTGGAACTTACAAAAGGATTCTGGATGGCGGAGACGGAGACGACGCAACGACTATGGAAAGCGGTGACAGGCGAGAACCCCAGTTACTTTCAGGGGGACGATCTGCCGGTCGAGCGCGTTACCTGGGAAGAATGCGATCGGTTTATCCGCAAGCTGAACGGGGCGCTGGGAACTAACGCGAACGGATTTTTTCGCTTGCCGACGGAGGCCGAATGGGAGTATGCTTGTCGCGCCGGAACGACGACCCAGTTTTCTTTCGGCGACGTTTGCAACGGAACGTTGGCAAACTGCGACGGCAATATTCCCTTTGGAACCAACGAAAAAGGCACATTCTTTGGCAAGAC
>CAMZEO010000379.1 GCA_947305735.1 uncultured Planctomycetales bacterium
GGAAATCAAGTGATTTGTCCGTTGGCCCCATTGTTCAGTCAAAAGTATATGAAATCGTTACTCCTAGCGGCAGAAGTGTCTTTCCTCCAAGCGGTTATTGTTGGCGTCTAGATCGTAAAACATTTGATCAACAAGTAGCCGACAATCGTATTTGGTTTGGATCAGACGGAAACAATGTTCCATCTATAAAGCGTTTCCTTTCTGAGGTTAAACAAGGAATGACACCGATGACTATATGGAAATATAGCGAAGTTGGTCATTCTCAAGATGCTTCTCAAAAGCTCAAAAACTTGTTTGATGATAAAGCTGTTTTTGACTACTCAAAACCTGTTGGATTAATAAAACGTTGTTTTGAATTGTATTCCAGTAAAGATTCCATCATCGTTGACTTCTTTTCAGGCAGCGCCACAACCGCTCACGCTGTAATGCTGTTAAACTCCGAAGATAAGGGCAATCGTCGTTTCATTATAGTGCAACTTCCCGAATCATGCGACGAAAAATCAGAAGCCGCGAAATCGGGTTACTCCAACATTTGCGAAATCGGCAAAGAACGAATTCGACGCGCCGGAGATAAAATCAAAGCGGAAAATCCTCTAACAACAAAAGGCCTCGATATTGGTTTCCGCGTCCTAAAAGTCGACTCCTCCAACGTGAACGACGTCTTCTATGGCGCAAGCGAAGTAAGTCAGGACCTTATCAAAAGTACAGAATCGAATATCAAAGACGATCGAACCGATCTCGACTTGCTTTTCGGCTGTCTTCTCGACTGGGGTTTGCCGTTGTCATTACCTTACAAATCAGAGGAAATCGATGGAGTAGCGATCCACGATTACAACGGCGGTGACTTGATTGCTTGCTTTGCGAAAGACGTTCCTGAAACGGTCGTTAAGGCGATCGCGAAACGCAAGCCGATCCGCGCAGTCTTTCGGGATTCCAGTTTTAAAGACGACGCTTCAAAGATTAACGTTACGGAACTTTTTAAGCGTTATTATCCCGACGCGCGCGTTAAGACGATCTGAAAGGGGGAAAGCAATGGAAAAGATGAAAATGGAATCGGTCGATTTGATCTCGAAGAACGTTGAAAAAATCGCCGAACTCTTCCCCGAATGCGTTACGGAATCCGCTGACAATGACGGGAACCTACGACTATTAGTCAACTTCGACAAACTACGGCAAGTCCTTTCCGGCGACGTCGTCGAAGAACCGGAACGCTACGATTTCACCTGGGTCGGCAAACGCGCCGCCCTCGCCGAAGCGCATACTCCCATTCGAAAAACGTTGCGTCCCTGCCCCGAAGAAAGCCGCGATTGGGACGCGACCCAGAATCTCTATATCGAAGGGGACAATCTTGACGTACTAAAGCTCTTGCAGGAAAGCTATCTTGGCAAAGTCAAAATGATCTATATCGATCCTCCGTATAACACCGGATCCGACTCTTTCGTATATCCGGATAATTATCGAGCGGATGATGACGAGTATGAAGCGCAAGGCAAGATGCGCGACGAATGTGGAAACAAAAAATTTAGGGAAAATAACGAGACCAATCCACGTTTTCATTCGGATTGGTGTTCGATGATATACTCGCGATTGATATTAGCTAGAAATCTGTTAACTCCTGATGGCGTTATCTTTATCTCTATCGATGACAATGAAGTTTCGAACATGAAACAAATCTGTAGCGAAGTCTTTGGTGATAGAAACGAATTAGGCACATTGATATGGAATAAACAACATTCCCAACAACAGGGAATTTTCAAACGATATCATGAGTCAGTTCTTGTTTATGCTAAAGAGAGTTCAAATATTCACAATATTAGTTGTGGCACAGGAATAATCGAAGCAGGTGCGCTAAAAAAGATATCACGAAGCAATCCCGAACGCGAATTCACCTTTCCAGCAGGCACTAGATTTGACGCGCCTGACGGAACTAAATTCGTTGGTACATTTGGAGATGCTGAAAGAGTCACAGTTGTTAGAGGAGCGATGGAAGCTTTTCAAGGTAAATTATTGCACGAAGTTACCTTGTCTGCAGGCTGGACCCAAAAAAATCAGATGAGTGCTTTCTTTAGAGGTGATGAAGTTTTCGACTCAAAAGGTCAACGCGTAAAAGAATTCTTTTTCAATTCGACAGGAAAAATCAAATGCACTAAAGAGAGGTCTTCGATCACTCCACCGTCTTTACTCCCCCTTTATGGAATGGTTAGCGAACAATCAGAAAAGCTTAAGCAATTGTTAGGAGTAAGTGTTTTTAGTTCTCCAAAACCCGTTAATATGATAAGAGATTTTGTTCTGTGGTTCACAAAAGATGATGATATTGTTCTAGACTTCTTCTCGGGAAGTGCAACAACCGCCCACTCTGTAATGCAATTAAACGCCGAAGACGGAGGTAATCGACATTTCATCATGGTGCAACTTCCCGAAAAATGCGATACAGAATCAGAATCAACCAATGCGGGTTATTCTAATATTTGTGAAATCGGCAAGGAGCGAATCCGTCGCGCGGGAGATAAAATCAAAGCAGAAAACGCTTTAACGACAAAAGACCTTGATATCGGTTTCCGCGTTCTGAAAGTCGACTCGACCAATATGAACGACGTCTATTACGGCGCAAGCGAAGTAAGTCAGGACCTTATCAAAAGTACTGAATCAAACGTCAAAGACGATCGAACCGATCTCGATTTGCTCTTCGGCTGTCTTTTGGATTGGGGTTTGCCGTTGTCCTGTCCGTACAAGTCTGAAGAAATCGACGGAGTAACGATCCACGACTACAACGACGGCGATTTGATCGCGTGTTTTGCGGAAAACGTTCCGAAAAAGGTTTTTGAAAAAGTCGTTGAAACGATCGCGAAACGCAAGCCGATCCGCGCGGTCTTTCGGGACTCCTGTTTTGCCGACGACGCGGTGAAAATTAATGTAACGGAGCTTTTCAAGCGCTATTCCCCCGACGCGCGAATCAAGACGATCTGAAAGAGAGAATCGATGAAACTTCAATTTAAACGTCAACAATTCCAATACGACGCGGCGGACGCGGTTTGCGAAGTCTTTGCGGGTCAGCCTTTTTCGGAATCGCGCTATATGGTCGACCCCGGCGACGCTCGAGGACAATTCGCGCAAACGAGCGCCGTCGAAGGATGGAACAATCTGCCCGTGAAATTGTCGGACGAAGCGGT
>CAMZEO010000380.1 GCA_947305735.1 uncultured Planctomycetales bacterium
CGTCAAGAGACGGACGAACAAGCGACTTTTGATACTTTTGACAGCTCTTTCTTAAGAGACGAATAAATAACTCACGCGGGCAAAAAGGATGTTTCGTTCAAAACACGTTTTTTACTCTCTAATCGTTAGGGGACGCCGGGGGGCGGTAGCGGGGATAGCGATTTTTTGCTTGTCGAAGTTGAAACAATCGCACATTAATCGTTAAACGCGGAATTTTCTCCTTCTCTAGCTACCGCGCTTAATTCCTTTTTACGATTTCAACGCTCAACTTCTGTTCTCTCAGAACGCTCTTGGGAGGATAACGATTTTTATATTTCTAGAAAAGGGCATTTTTGGAATTCCTCTTTAATCCGTTTATTCTTAGAGCTAGTATAAACGTTTCAGAAAGCAAATCGCTTAGACGCAGATTTGTTGCTTGCGGAGAGTTGTAGAGGCAGTAGAGGATTCGAATAACAATCGATCGTTTTTCTTGATCAAAACGACAAAACGACTTTCGCAGGAAGAAACAAAAAAACTGTTCCTTGCGCAGCTTTTTAAAGAATAGTCGCAATAAGGGCGTTTGGAGATTTCCACGAACCATTAAGCGGGACTTCGTCTTTCATCGTCAAGTTTTGCAAAGGAGCGGAGAACCATTTTGTGGAAAAATCAACGTTTTGTTCCTCTTTGGATGATCCCGCCGTTGGAAACTCGTTATTTTCAGAACGATCGTCTAACGATTCTTTGTTTATCGAAGGATTTTTTTTCGAAGAGCCTCCGCCTATGAAAGAATTTGACGGGCTGGTCTCTGTCTTATCGAGTATAAATCCAGTGGCCGAAACGACTATTTTCTGAATCTCTCTATCATTTGATCCGCTTTGCCGAGTTGAGATAACAATCGATCCGGAAAACTCTCCTTCTTCTCCATCTGCCTTGAATGTGACGGGTATTACGTGAACGGTGCGTATCAGATTCGTTTTCATAAACGACATACGCGAATCCGACGATGTTATATCAACAATTTTAAAAGGGGTCGATCCGCTTATAACAAGATTTTTCGTTATTGAAGTACTCTGCGCGACGACTCCCAATTGCAAATGGCTAGGTTTAGCGCTCAACGGTTCAATCACGAGACCGCGTAGAGGTAAAAAGATTGAGGAGGAAACTCTGTCGTTTTCATTGGTTTGGAATTTAAGAAGATCGCGGATATAGCCAGAACTTGCGTTTGATTTTAATTCTACGAGTATTTCGTATATGATGCTCCCGCCTTGGCGTTGTATCTCACGAGCCTCTGCTCGAACGGCTGGATTCGTTTTTTGAATGCTTGTTAATGCCCAGTCTGATCGACCTTCGTATTGGAGAAATGCTTTTTTAACCACGGATTCACCTTGACGGACAGATCCAAATTCAATAATTCCGGGTTCAAAACCAATGTCAGCGCGAATATATGTTTTGACTTGCAATTGGACTTCCGCTAAGCGCGGTTTGTCGAACATGACCCGAATTGTTGCTTTTCGTTGACCCGTGTGTTCTTTGCCAGAAGTGTCAACACGCGCTATTATTTCTCCAATTTCGTTAGGGTGAACGAGCGACTTTGTCGCAGATGCTTTGGTGCATCCGCAGTTTGAGGAAACAGAAGAAATGACGACGTCTTCGTTATAGATATTCTTGAATTGAAAATGTTGCTCGACTTCGGCGTTTAGAGCGACTCCGCCGAAGTCATGCATCCGTTCGGTTCCCATTTCGCTAAACATTTTTATCGCCCATTGACTTGTTTGAGCGTATGACGATACTACGTTTGACGAGACGAGCCAAAGAGCCAGGACTATCGACAATAGTATGCGGCGACGCCTACCGTTCATTTGTTATTTTCCTTCGTTAGAACTGACTTTTGGGTTTTAATATTTTGACCGTTTGTTTTTTCTTAAAGCAGAACCGTTTGTTTGGGGCGCGGAATAAATGAAACGCATTCGCAGTACCTGTGTTTTTGTACTGGACAAAACATTTGTCCTTATGTTCGGCGTTCAGATAAATCCACACCTGCTTCTATCGGTCGTTTAATGTTGTATTATTAGAAAAAACGGTAAAATCATTATTCTTTTGGAATTGTTCACCTTTATACTTAATTTCCCTCATTGTCTTTTTGACTTTGAAGTAAATCTTTCCGTTTGTTCTATTTTGGACGGCTATAATTTGAATAGCAGTTGTTTTAAATTGATAGAGGGATTATTGAAAGATACCGCCTTAAAACGTTCTTTGAATAAACTGGGGTAGCTGTTTCAGCCGATTTAGAGCAGAAGAGATGATTAAAATCGACGTTATTTTCAAGTGACCACATATTCGAACGCGTCGCGCGAAGTCTTTTTCGCGTTGGGGAGTTGTTATTGTTTTTTTTTTTTACTTTTAGGTAAAATTCAGGTAGTTTTTATGCAAGTTTTTTGATTGGGAACGTATTTTTAACAAGACGACGCAGACCCCGTTGGCGCGTTCTCAGATCGTTACCTTCATGAATTGGTTTTGTTTCGATATTGTTTTGTGGATAAATTAGGGGCGTCAACCTGTTGAAAAGACGTTCTGACTTTGACTTCCTAGAGCGTTGCTTTGAATAGTCGTTTTTTTTTCCATTTTTTTGACGCAAATCTGCGGATCGGACGTCAAATCCGTTTGATAACCGCGTGGTGGCAGGTTACCGTCGTCGTAGTTGTCTTTGCGTCTTTCTCTTCATGTTATGCGCAGATTGTTCCGCGCGACGGCGTTCGGACATATGACGAGGGAGCGAGATTTCTTCCCAGGACGAAATCAAGGGCTAACGCTCAGTTGAGCGTTAATTCTGATAGATCGCGAGGACTGTCCAAACAGGATCATTCCAGTGAAATTTCCCACACGGTTAATCGCCCTCAGTCGGTTCAGAATTCTCGTCGTTTGTTGCATGACGTCGCGGAAGAATCGGCGCATAGAGAAAAAAAGAATCGCGACGTTTTACCGCAAGTAGTTCGGGATAGTCCCCAATCTGGGTCTTTTTCAGACGCCAAGAATCTTGTAAACAGCAACGCGTCGTCGCGTTTAAACGTAACGAACGGCGATTATGATTTTCTCCAAGTCGTTTCCGTCGACCAACTCGCCAGTTTCATTCCGCCGCCCGACGGCGTTACTGTTGCTTTGCCTCGTCGGAACTTTTTAATTGCCGAC
>CAMZEO010000381.1 GCA_947305735.1 uncultured Planctomycetales bacterium
ACTGGAACTATTCTGGAAACAAGCGGATTCTACAACCCCGTTTTTGTCGGATTCTTGGGTTCGGGCAATAGCCGCGTCTCCCAATAAGAACGAGATTGCCGCAATCACTCAAAAAGGTCGGCTGAAAATCTGGACTCTCAATGAAGCGGATAATTGGATTCCACAACCAAGAAAAGATTTAGTCGTAAAAACACGTGGAGCTCATGCGCTTCTCTACTCGCCCGATGGTCGAAGTATTGCCGTTGGCGGTTCCGACCCTGTTGTCAATATTTACGACGCGGAATCGTTAAGGGTTGTAAAAAGCTTTCCAGCGCCTAAATCAGTTTCAACGGCAATCCAGTTTTCAAGCGATGGAAAACTGTTTGCCATAGGCGATCGAAACGGAGTCGTTCATATCTGGGATTTTGAGAAGGAAGAACTCCTTCAAGAATTAGTCTTGGAGGAAGAAGGTTCAAACGTTGGAAGAAGGGTTCGCGCTATCGCTTTTAACAAGGACGATTCTCTTGTCGCTGTAGGCGGCGATCTTTCGGAGATACCCGTCTACAGTACTGAGACGGGCGCTTTAAGGGCTCGGCTGACTACCGAGTTTGAAAACAGCAATTCGAGAGCGCCCTCCGGACAAGGTAAAATCTTTTCAATGACATTTTTCAGCTTGAATGGAGCCAACGATCTTTTGGCTTCCGGCGATTCTCTTAATCGCGTGCTCGTCTGGAACGTCGGGACGAAAAACGAGCAAAAAGGGGTGAATAAAAAAAGCGTTTGTCAAGGGTATGAACATACGGGTACGGTCGCGACAATAATCTTCGTGGAACATCCGGAAGGTCAGTTCTTACTTAGCGCAGGTTTCGACACAACTATAAACCGCTGGAAGTTGCGTCGCAATCAATAGGAAAGTTCTTGGAAAAAATGCTAAACAACTGTATCGATTATGTCGAAAGTAATGACGTGGGGTTTGTTTATTGTACCAATCCATACAAAAGACAAATTTTTTCCACTCTATACGTTTCCCGTTCATAGTCGTAAAAAACGGCGCAAAAAAGCGAATTTTGACAATATAGGCGAATCCTCGCCCCGATAAATTAAAGGCGGCGCTAATCTGGACTGGTCGAACGGAAAATTGGATCGTAGAGGTTTCGCCGCGCGACGACGTCTGATTGTTTTAGACGTTTCGCGGGTTATTGACCGATGTTTTTCGGATCTGCGCGGAAAGCAGAGCGATTGTGGCGTCAAGCGGTTTTCGCCCTCGCTCTATGGACTGACAAATGCCGGAAGTCGGCCCCGGTCTGAAAACGAAATGAGAAATATAGCGATTCCGAAAGGTTTCGCGCGAAAGGGCGGAAGTATGTCGTTCTTCATGCAAAAGCACGCGATTGAAACGAAGTCGTCAAGTCCGAAACATAGGCGCAACGGTTGGTCTAAAAACGACGTTCGTAATCCTTCGGCTAATCGAATCTGTCGAGTTGAAGAACTTGAAAAACGCGAATATCTCGCCGCTGATCCTATTTCCGTAGGAATTGTGTACGCCGAGCAATACGTCGAAAGTCTTGGCGATAAGTTCTATGTCGCCTGGGTAGGGGGCGAAAACGGCTGCACAACGCTCGACACGTTGGTCATTGATCTCGACAAGAACCAAAATGGGAAACTTGACGAGGGTGAAGCTTGTTTCGACACCCATGGCAACGGCGAAGTATATTCCTACGTTCCATTTACTTTGGTCGAAAAATCAGAGGAAATCGGTTATACGCCTTATGTGGAAGACGGCGGCACGACCCTTACGATATATTTCTCCAACTTCTACGCCGGCGATACTTTCGTATTCTGTATAGATCTTGACGAATATCAACCTTCCTCGACAAATAACGCGCAAGTCGAAGGCGGCGAAATGGGCGGTTCGCTCGTCGATGACTTGGAAGGCTCGCGCGTTAGAGCTACGTTCAAATCCCAGCATTATCAAACGGAAATTTGGACTGGAATGTTTGTCGACGACTTCGACGACGAGTACCAGCGGTCGCCGAGATTAGACGCTATCTATGGAAGCGGCGACCGTACGCCGGGTAGTCCTTTCCTTCCTTATGATCTTGACGACGGAAACGAAGGTATTGCTCAGGCGGGGGTGTACGACGATTTTACGTTAACGCCCGAACCGATCGTCATTTCCGGGTACGTCTACGAAGACCACAACGTCGACTGCAATTACGACCGCGGTCACGATGTTCCAATATCTAACGTCGAAGTTACGCTAATGAGCGAGGACGGCAAAGTTGTCGGAGTCACAACGACCGACGTCAACGGATACTACCGATTTGACGGTAACGATTTGCTTCCTGGAGTGTACAACGTCGTTTCGCAAAGCGACATTATCTCGCCGTCGGGAACGCATTACGCCGATTTCTGCGCGCAGGGCGGAACGTTTGGTCAAAAAATCAGTCCGCTCGTCATCGAAGTCAAGGGGATGGAAGGCGGCGAGGTCGCCTCGGAAAATAACTTCGCTAAGGTTTTGCCAGGTTCCATTTCGGGGTATGTTTTTGAGGATCTCAACAATGCCGACGGTAAAAACGCAGGCGAAAGTTGGGATGGAATCAAGTATCCCGCTCAGATAGAACTTTATCGGATTGATCACGACGCAAACGGTTCCGTCTATACGTTAATGGAGACGCAAACTGTCGATAAGGACGGGTACTATAAGTTCGTTCTTGACTGCTCGTATAACGAGAGCGGAACGTCTAGAAAACTCCCCGGACGAACCTACGAAGTACGGGAAATATTTGAATCTTCCGACTATGTTGACGGAAAAGATTACCCGGGAACGCTCGGCGGGGTTGCAACGAACGACGTTATTAGCAACGTCTTCGTAGGTTACGGCGAATACGGCGAACATTATGACTTCGGCGAACTTAAACTGGGTTCCATTGCCGGAAACGTGTATGAAGACCGTAATAACAATGGTATGATTGATCCAGGCGAAGCCGGCGTCGCGAACGTTACTGTCGAGCTCTATCAGTGGGACGGTTCCAAATATGTATATCTTCGCGAAACCCGAACGAATGAAGATGGTTCGTATCGATTCGACGGTTTGGATATTATCAAAAATTACGCGGTGAAAGAAAAACAGCCCGCTAGTTACTCAGACGGCAAGGATACGATTG
>CAMZEO010000382.1 GCA_947305735.1 uncultured Planctomycetales bacterium
CGTGCGTTTTTGACGCTATGACGTCGCGCGGCGTTTCGGGCGGTTCCGAAACGCCGCGTTTTTTTATAGACGCGAAACTTGCGTTTGAACATCCCTCCGACTTGAGACGAGCGCGTCAAAAATTCTAAAAAAATTTTCATTCTTCTTGATTTTCCAATCGTAATCTTTTATCATGGCGAGAGGAGTCTGCGCGTTCGACGCGTTCGACCAGATTCTTTCGTTTACGCGATCACCACGTTTTTTTATTTCCGTTCGGACGCGCGGCTTGCGTCGCGGAGAATTTCCGCGTTCGAACGTTAGAAAGGGTATTTTATGAATTCGACTCAACGCAAAGTTGGACGCCGCGATTTCCTGAGAGGGTTCGCCGTCGCGGGCGCGGCGGCGCTTGTCCCGACCTACGTAAGCGGTTCCGCTCTCGGTCTCGACGCGGCGGTTTCTCCGAGCAATAAATTGCGCATGGGCGCGATTGGAATCGGCTCGCGCGGCAACGAAGACCTCGGCAAATTCCTTGCTCGCAAAGACGTCCGGTTCTGCGCCATCTGCGATATTCGCCGCGAACGACGCGAATACGTCAAAGGGCGCGCCGACGAAACCAACGGCGATAAAGAATGCGCCATGTACAAAGACATGGAAGATCTCCTGATTCGCGACGATATCGACTTCGTGCTCATCGCGACGGGCGACCGTTGGCACACCATGGCGTCGATCACCGCCGCCAAATTCGGGAAAGACGTCTATTGCGAAAAGCCGCTCTCGCTGACCATTCAGGAAAGCCGCGCGCTCGCGAACGCCGTCAAGCGCTACGGAATCGTCTACCAGGCCGGCACGCAACGCCGCAACATCGGCAACTTCCAACTTGCGGCGAAGATCATCCAAAGCGGAAAGCTCGGCAAAATCACCGAAGTCCACGCCAACACGCTCTGGCCCGCCACCAATCAGGACTGGTACCCCGCCGAACCGGAGCCGGACGTCAACGAAGTCGACTGGGATCGTTGGCTCGGGCCCTGCCCGTGGCGTCCGTACAACAGCGCGTACGTTCGCGGCGACTGGCGCGGCAAGTACGACTTCCACGGCGGCGGGATCCTCGAATGGGGCTCGCACACCGTCGACCTCTGCCAATGGGCGGCGCAAAAAGACCATACCGCGCCGGTGCGTTACGAACCTCAATTTAACGACGACGGCACGATCGCCGGACACGTCTGGGCGTACTACGACGACGGCGTGAAATTGGTCATGCGCGAATCCGGATGGCTCGGCCTTGGCACGTGCTCCGCGCGTTACGTCGGCGAAGAAGGCTGGATCGAAACGGGCGACAGCGGCCGTATGGCGGTCTCGAACGACAAACTTCGCGGCGAACTCAAATACTTCGGCATGCCCGGCACCGACCCGACCACGCATATCGCCGAATTCGTCGAATGCGTTAAGACGCGTCGCAACCCCGCCGCCAACGCCGCGGTCGCCGCGCAGTCGCACATCGCGTCCCACTGCGCCTACATCGCCTGGCAGCTCAAACGAACGATCGAATTCGACCCCGTCAAGGAAGAATTCAACGACGCCGACGCCAATCGTATGCGAACTCGCGCCATGCGCGCTCCGTACACCCTGTAAGTTTATACGACGTTTCCTTAATTTCAAAAAACGACCGTTTGCCGCGCTTATTTAACCTAAGTTAAGCAAACGATTTGGAGATAACAAATATGAGAAAATTATTTACGACGTCGCTTCTCGCGCTCGCCGTCGCCGCGCTCTTTGCCGCCGCGTCCGCCTACGCGCAGGACTTGCAGGCGCTCATTACGACCGACGACGAAGCGGTCCTGATTGAAACGATCCGGAAACCGGGCGACGCGCCCCAGGATATCCTTGTCAAAAACGTCGCGTGCAAACGACTTGCCGTCATCGGAACCGAAAACGCGATTCCCGCGCTCGTCGCCATGCTCCCTAACGAAAAACTCAACTTCAACGCGCGTTTCGCGCTCGAAGCCATGCCGTTTGACGCCGCCGACGCCGCGCTCGCCAAAGCCGCGACAGAACTGACCGGCTCGCAACTTGTCGGCGTGATCGACACGATCGGCGTCCGCGCGAAAGCGGACTCCGTCGCGTTGCTCGCGGAAATCGGCGCGAAATACGCCGACGATATTCTCGTAACCAAAGCGGTTTACGCCGCGATGGGCAATATCGCGACCCCCGAAGCCGCCGCGTATCTTGCCGACGCCGCTAAGAAAGATTTCTCCGGCGCCGACATTCTCGTCAAGCGCGGACTTGGCGACGCTATTCTCGACGTCGCCGAAGACCACGAGAAAGCCGGAGACTCCGTTGGCGCCGCGGAACTTTACTCGCTCCTGGCCGCGCCCGCGTTCCCGAGCTTCATCCAGGACGCGGGGCTCTATCGCGGAATTATCTGCGCGGAGCCTGACGCCGCCGCCGAAAAGATCGTCGCGACGCTCAAAGGCGAAAACGCGTCTCAGGCGGACGCGGCGCTCAAGACGATTCGCGAACTCAACGACGAGTCCGGTCTGGCCGCGACCAAAGCGGTCGTCGCCGCGTTCGATCAGTTCCCGGAAGCGATGCAAGTCCGCGTCGCGCGCGCTATTGGCGATCGTAAAGACGACGCGTCGCGTCAAGTTGCGTTCGATCAACTCGTGAAAATAGCCGCCGACGGTTCCGTCGCGTTGAAAATCGCCGCCGCGCAAGCGTTTGCGAAAAACGGTCTGAACCAGCCGAAAGCGTTTGAAATTCTCGCCAAGCCCGCGAACTTCGACGACGACGGCCTTTCCGCCGCGATCGTCGCCATGGCCGCCGCGTTTGACGCGGACGATTTCGCCGCCGCCTGGAAAGGCGTTTGCGAAAAAGGTTTCGACTCGACGCTCGCCCAATCGGAAGCCGCCGCGCTCGCGTACATGAAGATCGCCGAACTGCGTCGCGCCGTCGAGGCTACGCCGTCGCTCGTTAAAATCGCCGAAACCAAAGAAGGCGCTCTCCGCGACGGCGCGCTCAACGCGCTTTCGGAAATCGTCGATCTCGACAATCTCGACATGCTCGTTCAGGCTCTCAACGGCGAAACGGACGACGCGAAAGTCGACTGGCTCCTCCGCGCCGCCTGCACGCGTCTG
>CAMZEO010000383.1 GCA_947305735.1 uncultured Planctomycetales bacterium
AGAGAAAAAAAGGTTACAATACGCGTCGCGGCTGGGCTCGAGGTTCGCGCGACGCTCGCGTTGGATCCGCCCGGTCGCGGGGAAATGATTTCGTCCCTAAACGCCCTCGGTCGCGTCCCGGTCGCCGAAGGCGGTTTCCTTTCGAGCGATTGGGCGCTCTTAAAAGGGATCGGCATATCGAGTTCCGCAGTTCCCGCGCGGTCGAAAGTCGCGACGGGGAGTTTGGGTCGCCGACGCGCGCGCGAAGCGGCTCGTACGAAGTGTTATGTGAAGGAGTTTAAAATGGCCAAACCTGGTAGAACCCTTAAAAAGGCGAACCACGGCAAACGTCCCGCGAACGCCAAAGCGCGTCGCGCCAAGCGCCGAATCGTCAAAACCTGATAGCGTCGGCGCGCTTGCGCGTCCATATATAAAAGCGCGACAGGGCGGTTCCTCGCCTCGTTCGCGCTTTTTTTATCAACCGGAGGGCGCGGCGGAGGGAAACGCCGCGAAAGGAGACGCCGCTTATGATCAAAAAGCCGCTAATCGTCGATCCGTCTCTATACGACGTCGACAATCCGATCGCCACGATCGAGGATATCCGCAAGTATAACCGTCAGCGTTACGAGATGGAACAGCTGACGGCGATTCTTTACGACAACTTCGAAGAAAAGAAATGCGTCGGCTACAAGGACATGACGGAAAACGAATTTTGGGTTCGCGGTCATATGCCGAACTTTCCGCTCACGCCCGGCGTCGTGCTTTGCGAAGTCGCCGCCCAAATGGCGAGTTATTTTATGACGAAACACAACATGTTCGACAACGCGGTCATGGGTTTCGCGGGGCTTGAAGACGTCAAGTTTCGCGGAATGGTCAGACCGGGAAATCGCGTGATCGTGCAGTCGGAAATGCTTAAGTGGCGCAAGATTCTCATCACCGCGCGATTTATGTGCGTCGTCGGCGACGACGTCGTCTGCGAGGGCGTTCTCAAAGGCGTTCCTCTTCCGATCGACGAGTCGAATTCGGCGTCCGCGGAGTAACGACAATGCCAAGACGATCGCTTCCTAAAATCCAAGGGAATCGGGATCTCTCTCGCTATTTTATTCCGATGGAACTGGAATACGCGAGCCGGATCGATCCGGAAACGGCGTCGTCGACGCGACCGGGCGACGGAGCCGACAAAGTCAAACGCGTCGAATACGCGTCTCTGGCGGGTCTGACCGGCGAGGAATTCTCGCAAAGAATTTTCGGACGCGTCGCGCCGATGGAGCTGGAAATCGGCTCCGGCAAGGGCCTGTTTATTACCGGAGCCGCGAAAGAGCGTCCGGAAAGGAACTTTCTCGGCGTTGAAATCGCGTATCGATACGCTCTGCTCTCGGCGTCGAAACTCGCCAAACAGGAGACTCCCAACGGGGCGATGATCTGCGCCGACGCCGCGCGCGTCCTGCGCGAGCTTATCCCGCTTAACTCGTTGGTCGCCGCGCATATTTATTTTCCCGACCCGTGGTGGAAAAAGGCGCACCGCAAGCGGAGAATCGTCCGTCCCGACGTCGTCAAAATGATCGAAGATCGCCTTGTCGTCGGCGGCAAGTTGCATTTCTGGACCGACGTCGAGGAGTATTTCCGCTCGGGCGTCGAGATCATTAAGCTCTCGACCTTTCTCGCGGGGCCCTATTCGGTTCTTGAACGTCCCTCGACGGGAACTCTCGACTTCCGCACGCATTTCGAGCGACGAACGAGATTGAACCAATTGCCCGTGTATCGCTCGTACTTCGAAAAAGTATCGTAATTCAACGGACGTCAAGACCGCTCTCGCGCGGTCTTGTTTTTTAGGAAAACTCTTTTGTCGACGTCGCTTGCAACCATGTCGAACCCCCAAAAACCGCTTGACGAATTAAAAGAAGCGCTCGATCAATTCGGCATGCCTTACGAGGAAAAAGAATCGGAGCTTTTCTTTGCCGCCGACGTTCCCGGCGCGCCGGGGGGAATCGCCAAATTTTCTATCTTCGCGTCCGAAGACGGAAAATACGTTCGCGCCCGGGCGTTCGCTCCTGGCGTCGCGCTCGAGCGCGAAAAATTATCGGAAGCGCTTCAGTACGCCAATTTATGGAATTCTCACCGTTCGTTCTCACGAATCGTCGTCGATAATATCGAAGAGTCCGATCGCGATCTTTCGTTCGTCGCCGACGCGATTTTTTACACGAACGCGCCCTACGAACATGGCTGTTTGCGCGCCTGTTTTTTCGAACGTTTTATCCCTTCCGCAGTCGAGTTCTTCGAAACGGTCGGAAAGAGTCTTCAACAAACGGAACCGGGGAGGAAAGACGAGCGATGACGATCGACGATTTTGAAGAAACAGTCAAAGAGACGGGGCTCTACTATCGGCGTTCGGGAAACGCGATCATCGTTCCGTTGACGCTCGCGGAGGCGCCGGAAAAACCGATTCGCATAGGCTTTATTATCGACGACGGTTACGCGACGGCGATCTCGGTTTCCGAGGGGTTTCGCGTCGACGACGACAAAACGACGCGAGCGCTGGCGTTCTGCAACGAATGGAATTGCGACAAATTAACCCCGCGCGCCTACGTCGACGACGAGGGACGGCTCCGCGCCGACATGAGCGTCGGGATCGTCGGACTCTCGCGAGAATATATCGTCGAAAACGTGATAAGACGCTTTGTAAGAGAAATCGGCGATTTCTTCGCCGAAGCGCTGGTGTTATAAACGCCGAGACGTCTGCGCCGCGCGTAAACAACAAAGGGTCGCGCCGCTCGCTCGCTTACTTCGAGTCGGTCAGGAGAAGCCGGAAACCGTCCGTGTCGACCCGAAGCGCGCGGTCGACGTCGACTTGCGTCGACGGCTCTCCGCCTGCGGCGGGAAATAATCGCGTCGAAGACGCGAGATTTGTGTTCCGTCGGGTGTTTTTTGCGCGACGCGGCGGTTTTTCGCTTGGTCGCGGTCGACGTCGACTTGCGTCGACGGCTCTCCGCCTGCGGCGGGAAATAATCGCGTCGAAGACGCGAGATTTGTGTTCCGTCGGGTGTTTTTTGCGCGACGCGGCGGTTTTTCGCTTGGTCGCGGTCGACGTCGACTTGCGTCGACGGCTCTCCGCCTGCGGCGGGAAATAATCG
>CAMZEO010000384.1 GCA_947305735.1 uncultured Planctomycetales bacterium
CGGCCATCGAAACATTGCTGTTGGTTCGCGAGGTTTTCCATTTAACCTATCGAGGCGCGGAAGGCGTCGGACGCGACGCTTTTTTGTTGCTTGGCGTTCAAGATAGCCGAATCCCCGATTATTCGTCCATTTGCAAAAGATCAAAAACATTGAACGTATCCCTTAAAGCGCGCAATAAGCGCGGACCTTTTCATGTCGTCGTCGACAGCGCGGGTTTAAAGGCGTATGGA
Organism: uncultured Planctomycetales bacterium; assembly: GCA_947305735.1. GTDB lineage: Bacteria > Planctomycetota > Planctomycetia > Pirellulales > Thermoguttaceae > RUG369. The sequence continues at coordinate 231 of CAMZEO010000384.1, forward strand.
GAAGGCGAATGGAAGGTTAAAAAACATGGAATAAGCAAGCGTCGAACCTGGCGCAAACTTCACGTTATGGTTGACGCTAAAACTCGGCGGGTTGTCGCCGCTGAAACGACCGCAAACAGCGTGGACGACGCTTCCGTTGTTCCCGATCTTCCGTCTCATTGCGACGGCAAGGTTAAGACGTTGCGCGCCGACGGCGCGTATGATAAACGAAAAGTCTACAAAGCGACTTCCAAACGGGGAATTCAACCGATTATTCCTCCTCGCAAGAACGCTCGTCTTGACCGCGTTGGAGCTTGGGGGACAAACGGTTGTTATCGCAACGACGCCATCGTAACAGCGCGATTATCCGATTCGGACGCGTGGAAAGAAAAGGTTCAATACCATCAACGTTCACTGGTTGAAATTACTATGTTTCGAATAAAAAAATGTTCGGAGATCGATTAAAAAATCGGAGCATGGAAAAACAAAAAGCGGAAACAATGATAAAAGTTAAAGCGATCAATGCGTTTACTATGCTCGTTATCATGCATTTTTTATAATATTCAACAGAGCCTAATTTTGTAGAAATCTTAAAGTGGCGGTCGCAACAGCGTCGGGAAACCATTCTTGAAGTTAAACGTTTGACAGTTGAGCTTGTTCATCGAGTCTTTGACGCTTGATTCAAGCCCCTGTTTAACGATTGCGTTCAGAAACGCGATTATCCTTGACGTCCGTGGAGTAGAATGTATAATCGACGCCCTGTTAGGGAGCCGAGACTCGTTCCGAGAGTAGATTTGTTAAGCCTTTCCCAGACTGAACATTTATCTGCCCGTTCTCATCGAATAGTTTTAACCAAATGTGCGCTGGACATTTTTAAATTTGCGCAAGAAGGAGTGTCTGTAATGAGCGATTCTTTGAGAATTGCCGTTATTGGCGGCGACGGTACTGGACCGGAAGTCATTGCGGAAGGCGTTAAGGTTTTGAAAGAAGTCGCGAAGTTGGAAAATATAAACGTTGAGCTAGTCGATTTCGACGTTTGCGGCGCGCGTTACCTTAAAAACGGCGGAGTCGTCATCTCAGACGACGAGATTGCCGAGTTGAGTAAGTTTAGTTCGATTCTTTTTGGAGCTGTTGGTCATCCTGACGTCAAGCCGGGAATTTTGGAAAAGGGGTTGCTTCTTCGTCTGCGTTTTGAGTTTGATCAATATATTAACCTGCGTCCCGTTAAGTTATTTCCAGGCGTTGAAACTCCTCTTCGCGATAAGAAACCGGATGACCTTGATTTCGTCGTTGTTCGCGAAAATACCGAAGATATGTACGTTGGAATGGGCGGATATTTGAAAAAGGGAACTGCTGATGAAGTCGCTACCCAAACTGCCGTTTACACTCGGAAGGGTTGCGAACGATGCGTGCGTTGGGCATTTGAGTTAGCTCGCAAAAGAAATAATAAAAAGGGGAAACGTCTTACCCTGGTTGCGAAGACAAACGTCTTAACATACGGACATGACCTCTGGATGCGAACTTTTCAAGAGGTTGGTCAAGAGTATCCGGACGTGGAGAAGACATATAATCACGTTGACGCTTGTTGTATGTGGATGGTGAAGAGTCCGGAGTATTACGACGTAATCGTTACGACGAATATGTTTGGCGATATTATCACCGATTTGGCGGGTATTCTCCAGGGAGGAATGGGCGTCGCTGCCGGAGCCAATATTAACCCCGAAAAGGGCGGAACCAGTATGTTTGAACCGATGGGGGGGAGCGCTCCTAAATATTCCGGTTTGAATATCATCAATCCTATTGCAACCATCAACGCTGTTTCTATGCTTCTTGATCATGAAGGCTACTCAAAAGCGGCCGAACGCGTAATGAAATCGATCCAGTACGTTACCGGTACAAAAATGAAGAGTCAAACGGCCGGAAAAATGGGGTATTCTACTTCAGAAATTGGCGATTTGATTTGCGAGAATCTTTAACCTTGGCGCCCTTTTTGTGTCGTTACGTTTTTCATAGGATCTCGTTCAGTCGAATTAGATTGAACGGGATTTTTTAACGGAATCGTTTCATATTTGTTGGTTAAACGAGAATCATTTAAAATGAAAGAACAAAGATTCAAATGTTCCGTCAGTTCCGTTTTTGGACGTTGTATTGTGGTGTCTCGGGAGAACTTAGACGTTTGGAATCATACAAACAACGTGTGTTACGTGCAATGGATGCAAGACGTTGCCGTTGAGCATTCCTCCATTTTGGGTTGGGATTCACAACGTTATTTGGAATCCGGCGCGATTTGGGTTGTTCGCAGTCATCGTATTGATTACAGAAGGTCTACTTACGAGGGGGACAAGATACTTATTCAAACTTGGATAACCGAAATGAAGAAAGCAAGTTGCATTCGTAGTTATCGCTTTCTTGTATTGCCCAAGGAATGCGATTTGAAGAGAGTCGAAGATGAATGCCGATTCGTTTCGTATGACAGTTTTGAATATCCTGAAACGGCGCTTGTCGCTACCGCTGAAACTCTTTGGGCGTTTGTTTCCACACGAAATTTTCATCCTGCGCGCGTATTTCCCGAACTCAACGAAGTTTTTCAACGTCGACCTAACCTTGACGCCAAATATCCTGATTGTCGTTTTAACGAGTCGTCTTAGATTCTGTACTTTCCTGGCTTTTTCAAATCGCGGACGCCTAAAGAATGAGGTTGATATACATTTCGGTTAATAAATCGCGATTATTGCGATCGGTACATTGTTCGAAATAAAGCTCCCACGACTGTTTTTTCCTTATCGCGAAAGCTCCTCCCGATGAGACGGTCCGCGCTCCATATCGTCCCAAACATTTCGAAGACTTTTCAGTTCGTT
>CAMZEO010000385.1 GCA_947305735.1 uncultured Planctomycetales bacterium
ATAAGCAGGTGACGACGCTCGGCGTCGAGTCGTTCGTCGCCGCTGTTTTCGGCGTTCTCGGATTCTTTTGGACGCCCTTTATTCTTGCGTCGCTTCTCGGGCTAATCCGTGGAATCCTTGCGCAGCGCAAGATTATGAAGGCGCCGGAAGAAATATCCGGCGGCGTTATAACGACGACTGCGGTGATTCTCAGCGCGGTTCTCGTTGTCGCGACGACCTCATGGCGCGTCTATTCATACTATGTTTCCGCGCCCCCGGGATACCAGATCGTTCCCTTCGACAACATGGCGCTGACGAAAGACGGCGAGATCGCCGAAGAGATTAAGCTCCTCGACGGTCATAAGGTCTATATCGAAGGTTATATGTATCCGACGAAGCAGCATGCGGGAATTGAATCCTTTACGCTTGTGCGCACGCTCGGACACTGCCAATATTGCTCCCCGGGCACGAACCCTGCGGATATGATCGGCGTCCAGATGGAGCGCGGCCATACGGTAAAATACAGGGCGAACAAGGTCGTCGCGGTCGGCGGCGTCCTTTCGGTCAATCCGAACTGGCGCGGCGAGTCGGGCACGATTCCCTATACGATGAAGGCGAGCGTCTTCCGTTGACGCGTTAAACGCGTCGCGGCTCCTTGTCGTCTCGGCGCGTTTGTGTAAATTTTAGCGATAGTTAGAGTCGAGAGCGATCGCGGACCGCCCGCGCGCGAGACAATAGAGTCCATCCTGTAAATAACAAGAGGTAACATAATGGCTTATGACGTTACATTAATCACCGGCGACGGAACGGGTCCCGAACTCGCGGAAGCGGCGCGCAAATGCGTCGACGCGACTGGCGTTAAGATCAACTGGGACGTTCAGGAAGCTGGCGTCGACGTCATGGAACGAACCGGCAATCCTCTTCCGCCGGCGGTTCTTGAAAGCGTTCGCCGCAATAAAGTCGCGCTCAAGGCGCCGATCACAACTCCGGTCGGCACGGGCTTCCGCAGCATCAACGTTCATCTTCGTCAGGAATTCGATCTCTACGCGTGCGTTCGTCCGTGCAAATACTATCCGGGCGTTCGCTCCTACTTCAGCTCCGTTCCGGTTGATCTCGTCATTTTTCGTGAGAACACCGAAGATTTGTATTCCGGCGTGGAATTTGAACGCGGCGCGGAAGCGACGAAGGAACTGATTGCGGACGTCAACCGCCTCGTTTCCGGTCGCGGTATTCTGACCGGCTACGAAGAGACCGGCGTTTCAATCAAACCAATCAGCGTTTCACGATCTGATCGTCTGATTCGTTCGGCGTTCAAATACGCGGTCGCGAACAACCGCAAAAAGGTCACGGTCGTTCACAAGGCGAACATCATGAAGTTTTCCGACGGTCTGTGGCTTGAAACCGCGCGTAACGTAGCGAAGGACTTCCCGCAGATTGAATTCGACGAGCGCATCGTCGACAACATGTGCATGCAGCTTGTCCAGAAGCCTGAGCTCTATGACGTCGTCGCGTTGCCGAACCTCTACGGCGATATTCTGAGCGACCTCTGCGCGGGTCTCGTCGGCGGGCTCGGCGTCGCCCCGGGCGCCAATATTGGCGACGACTGCGCCGTTTTTGAGGCGACTCACGGCTCCGCGCCGAAGTACAAGGGGCTCAACAAGGTCAACCCGGTCGCGCTCATTCTCTCCGGCGTTCTCATGCTCCGTCATCTGAAGGAAACCGACGCGGCCGATCGTCTTGAAAACGCCGTTGCAGAGGTTATCCGCGAGGGCAATGACGTCACCTACGACCTCAAAGCCGACCGCAACGACCCGACCGCCGTCGGAACTCAGGAGATGGCCGACGCAATCTGCAAAAAACTCTGAGAATTGATCAACCGTTTCGGATCCATACAAAGACCGGTCTGTCGACAAAAGTTTCGTCGTCGGGCCGGTTTGTTTATTGGTTTTCTACATTGGCGAGCTCCCAAGACGGAGCATGATCGGAACTTGTTGGTAAGAAGAGGAAAGCGAGTCGTTCCTAAACGTCAATTTCGTCGCGCGTATCGACGGTTCGAACCGTTTGCGCCCGACGAGGAACTCCGATACGAGTTAGTTTGACTTTCTAACGCCGACAGATAGAATGATACGCGTTGCGTTATCCAATTATTGGTTTTCACGTCATCTTGTTTTTGAAGTGATCGTATATCGAAGGAGACGCCGTGTATTGCCATAACTGCGGAGCTTACAACGACGACGCGGCGCTTAAATGCGAGCATTGCGGCGAACCGTTCAAAAACGACGACGGAGTCAATCCTTTCACCGTCGGCACAGAGACGACGATGCACGACGTCTATTATCTGCCGGCGGAAAGGCGGAATCTCGTTAGCGCGATGAGAACGTGCCTCATGAAATGGACGCCGCGTGGCAGAGCGAGCCGGTCTGAATTCTGGTACTGGATTCTCTTTGTCGTCTTTTCCGTCGTCTCGCCTTTTCTCCTTGCAACCTGGATTGATGACGCCTTTTTTTTCTTTTCTTTTTCTTTTTCTTTTGGCGGACATGATTTTGACGTCGCAGAAGAGATTGGCTTTCCCGGACTGATTTGGGGAGCGATTTGTATCCCTCCAACGATCTTTGTTACGATTCGACGACTCCATGACGTTAGAAAAACTACGGCGAGCTTTTTTTGGGTGATCGTCCCGGTCGGCCTCTTCGCGGCGTATGTTTCTTTGCACGACGCTTTCGGCGGCTTTCTGGGCGACCCGCTCGACGGGATTGTTCTTTCGATCATCGGGTTTTTCGCAGTTTTGGGCCATGTATGGTTGCTGATTCTTCTTTGCCGTCAGGGAAAAAGGAACGTCGCCGACGTCAAAGCGTTGCGAAAACGCGCGGGCAAAAAAGGGAAAAGCGCTCCCGAAACGCAAGACGCGACTCGTGCAGAAAACGTATATTGCCGTCGTTGCGGGGCGTTAAACGAAGGAAACGCAGCCTTTTGCACACAGTGCGGGGCGTCCATGTCGGAAGTTCCCGAAGCGATTGCGCCTGCCGCCGCGCTGGAGAAAAACGAGGTCGACGAATTGGCGCCGGGCC
>CAMZEO010000386.1 GCA_947305735.1 uncultured Planctomycetales bacterium
AGCTGTCGTCGCGAAGCGGAGATCGAACTCAAAGAAAAATCGTTGCGTCAGAAGGAGGAGTTTGAAAACGAAAAACGTGAGGTTTATCGTAATCTTTCCGAAAAAGAACGCCAACTGACGCGTCGACAGGAAATTTTGGATCAGCAGACTAGCGATCTGCGCGTTCAGGAGAAGACGGTTGAAACGACGCGTAACGACCTTCTCAAAAAGATCAAAAAACAGTCCGAACGAGAAACTTGAAGCGTCGCTTATTGAGCAGGAACGCAAACTCTATGAGACTGCCAATATGACGCGCGAGGAGGCCAGGGAGATTGTTCTGGACCGTCTTGATAAAGAGCTTACAGAAGAGGAAGGCGCGCTTGTTCTCAAACATGAGAAAAACGTGTCGGAAAAGAGTCAGGAGATCGCGCGAAGGATTATCTTAACCGCGATTCAGCGCTACGCCGCCGCGCATACCGCCGAAGTTACGACCAGTATGGTCGACATCCCCAACGACGACATGAAGGGGCGCGTTATCGGCCGAGAAGGGCGCAATATTCGCGCGTTTGAAAAGATCACCGGAGTTGACGTGGTGATTGACGACACGCCTGGCGTTATCATTGTGAGCGCGTTCGACATGGTTCGCCGCGAAGAGGCGCGTCTGACGCTTTCGCGTTTAATAGCCGACGGACGCATCCACCCTGCGCGAATCGAGGAGATTTACAACCAAACGCATACGGACGTCCTGGAATTTATACAGCGCGAGGGCGCGGAGGCGTGCGAAGAAGTCAACGTTCGATATCTTCATAGCAAACTGGTCTATTATCTTGGTCGTCTGTGCTTCCGTACGAGTTACAGTCAGAACGTGCTGCGTCATTCGATCGAGGTCGCTTTTCTCTCAGGCATGATTGCCGCCGAAATGGGACTTGACGAGAATCTTGCGAGACGTTGTGGCCTTCTGCACGACGTTGGCAAATCGATCGACCACGACGTGGAAGGCGGCCATCCCAAAATTGGCGCGGATCTGCTTCGTCGTTATAACGAGCCGGAGGAAGTAATTGACGCGGCGCTCAATCACCATGAGGATCCGCGTATTGCCAGTCCTTACACGACGATCGTCGCTGCGGCGGACGCGTGCAGCGCGTCGAGACCTGGCGCCCGCCGCGAGACGCTTGAGAATTACGTCCGGCGTATGGAAGAATTCGAGAAGATCGCGAAGGAATTTCCTTGCGTCGACAATGCGTTTGCCGTTCAGGCAGGGCGCGAAATGCGCGTTTTGGTCAACCCAGGCAAGACGACCGACGAAAGCGCCGCCAAGACATGTCGCGACATTGTCAAGGCGCTGAGCGAACGTCTTCAGTTCTCGGGAGAGATCAAGGTTACCGTCATTCGCGAAACGCGGACGACCGAGATCGCGAAGTGACGGAAATCAGTAATTGGACAGACATGAAAAAGCCGCGTTTCCCAGAGAAGGGACCGCGGCTTTTTTAACTGGAAGAACGTCAGATTCCGATCAGATGTCCGGGTCGAGGTCGTGACCCATGCGGTCGCGTTTGGTTTCGAGATAGAAGCGGTTGTATTCGTTAACCGGCGCATGGATGGGAACCTGCTCGGTGACGGTAAGGTCGAAACCGCTGTAGATGAACGCGTCGACCTTTTTGGAGTTGTTTGTCATAAGGCGAATCTTGTGCAAACCGAGATCTTTGAGAATCTGGATGCCGACGCCGTAGTCGCGAAGATCGACAGGATGCCCGAGCGCCAGATTCGCGTCGCAAGTGTCCAGACCTTTGTCTTGAAGAGCGTAGGCCTTGATCTTTTCGACCAGACCGATACCGCGGCCTTCCTGGGGCAAATAAACGAGGACTCCGACTCCTTCTTCCTCGATCTTTTTCAGCGCCATGTGAAGCTGATCGCCGCAATCGCAGCGTAGCGACGCGACAAGATCGCCCGTGAAGCACGAGGAATGCAGACGAACGAGCGGCGATTCCTTTGTGGAAAGATCGCCGTAGACAATCGCGATCGGTTCGCCCGTTTCATACTTGATTTTGTACGCGTAGATACGTCCGAGGCCGTATTTAGTCGGGAGACTGGCTTCAGCGACGCGGTCGACAATCTTTTCACGCTGACGGCGGTATTTGATCAGGTCGGCGACCGTGACGATCTTGAGCTTGAACTTTTGCGCCGTTTCGAGCAACGTGTCGCGCTTAGCGCGGTCGCCTGTGTCGTCGAGTATCTCGGTGAGCAGTCCGGCAGGATAGAGGCCGGCAAGCCGGCAAAGATCGATCGCTGTTTCTGTATGGCCGGCACGGCGCAGGACGCCGCCTTCTTTTGCTTCCAGTGGAAAAAGATGGCCGGGACGAACGAAATCAGTTGGTTTGGCGTCGGGGTCGGCGAGCGCGCGAACGGCGCGCGCCTTCTCGGGCGCCGTGATGCCAGTACGAGCGGACACATGGTCGACCGGAACGGTGAACGCAGTGCCAAGCGGCGCCGTGTTATGCTGGACCATCTGGGGTAGTTCAAGCTCGCGGCACCTGTCCGGGAGGAGTGGAACGCAGGTTTGACCGCGACCGTAGCGGAGCATGAAGTTTACGTGTTCCGTCGTAACTTTTTCAGCGGCGCAGATAAAGTCGCCTTCGTTTTCACGATCCTCGTCGTCGACGACGATGATGATCTCGCCATTCCTGAAAGCTTCGATCGCTTCTTCGATCGTATTAAACTGGTTTTCCATAGCGTTTTTCTTTCTGAATGGATATTAACGAGTCGACCGAGAGAAGGCGCGTGGCGTCCTGCTCGAATTCAGGGTCTCCCAAGTCCCGATCAATATACCAGAACGGCGTGTTTTGTTAAGGGGAATTGTCGCGCTCGCATCGTTGTTGAACGCTTCAGACTGACTATTTTTTGAGAAAAGCCGCTATATAACGGCGCCTTGACTTGAAAGTCGCTGCGTTTACCGTGTATAATACAGCGGAGGCGCCGAGTCTGCGGAAATCGGCGTCCGTATTACCGAGGCAATAAGCAAACGCGAACGCGTCAGCATTCACAAGGAACAGACG
>CAMZEO010000387.1 GCA_947305735.1 uncultured Planctomycetales bacterium
TGCCGTCTACGACGAAATCTTCAAACAGATTGTAGGACTCTTTCGAAGGAATGGACGTATTTTGCGCGTCAAAAGATTCCGCGTCGCCCATCTTTTTAACAATCCACGGCTTTGTCTTGACTTTCGATTTATCGACGTCAACCGGAATAGTCAAAGCTTTCGTCGTGTACTTTTCCGAATTGAAAACGTGCGTTTCAGCCGTAAGACCCGTCGAGGGATTACGAACATACAACGCGCCCATAATCGTCTTTTCGATGTTGCCCATATGAGTCCGGAAAACGCTAATTGTCATTTCAACGGGAAGACCTTCCGGAAACTTCTTTGGCGTAACGCCTTCAAACGTCCAGATAACAGCTTCGTCGGTAGCGCCGGCGATGTAACTGCGATAATCCCACTCTTCGCCCACGTTGATACCGCGTTCACGTTCAAAACTATCGGCGTTTCTGAATTTAATGGAACCGTAAACGGGCACCTTCGCCTGCAACGAACCGCGTTCAGTTCCGATCTTGTAACGTATGACCCCGTCGTCATTTGTCTGCTCAATTGGATGAGTGTGCTTATTTTCTTCGGAAATACGCAACTCGCCGCCGGCATATTTTTCAACCTCATGTCTGTGCCCGTTCGCATATCGCGTGTATCCCTTGGCAATGACGGCGTCGGGAGGCAAAGTTGAAGGATCCGCGTCCGTTACGTATGTCAAGTCTTCATTATCGTCAAGAACATGAGTGTGTTTTAGAGTGTTGGATACAAAGAAATAGCTGCAAAACGCCATCAAAACAAGTATGATAGAACCGACCGCGCCAATACCCAAAACACGTCCCAAAACGATCTCGCTTGACCGAACGGGCTTCGTTACAAGCGTGTAAATAGTCTTATTTTTAAAGTCGCCCGGCAAACTCAACGAACTCAAGAAAAGCGCCAAAAGCAGAACAAGATAGGTCGTCGTCTGATAGACAAACGATGCGCACAAACGCGCTGGATCCTTGCTGTCGGGATCCAAAAACCATCCGGCAAACATCAAAAGAACGAGAAAAACGACGCCGACTACGACGACCTTTTTCCTAATCGACTCGCGAATAGCCAGTCCGGCCACCGCAAAACAACGCTTCCAGGAAAAAAACAAAAGATCTTTCCAAGCCTCGCGAACTCCTGTTCTAAAGGTCGCGCCAGCTTGCTTTGTTCCCTTGAAAACTAACAAAAGAACAAAGCAGACGACAAATGCGAGAGCCGATAAAGCAAGAACGGCCAGCGCCCAATTAAGCGCGGCGCCCCCTATCCATTCGAGGAAGGGTGGAATTGGATGTTCAAGAATCATTTCGCGTACTCTCCTCCGCGAACGCGTTTACCAGGTCGAGCTTCACTTTCCGAAATAATCTCATTGAAGAGTTTTTCCAGAGACGTCGTCGGATTACCGCAAAATTCGAGCTTAGCGCTCGAATCGTCTTCAATAACTTTTTCGATCTTCTTCTTAGCTTCCTCGCTAAGATTAGAAACCCTGATTTCAGTCTGTTCGACAACTTTCAAAAGATCGTCGACGCGTCCAAGTTCTTTCAACTCTCCTTGGTACAAAACTCCGACGCGATCGCAAATGTCTTGAACGTCGCCAAGCAAATGACTCGACATAATAATCGTCTTGCCTTGCTTTTTAAGTTCAAGAATCAAATCCTTCATGTTGCGTGTGCCAATCGGATCAAGACCGCTCGTAGGCTCGTCCAGGAAGATTACGTCGGGATCGTTGATGAGAGCTTGCGCTAAACCAATTCGACGAGTCATTCCCTTTGAATATTCGCGTAATTGACGTTTCTTAGCGGATTCCAAACCAACCATACTGATGAGATGAGCAACGCGTTGACGACGAACCGCGCCTGGAATTTTAAAGAGACGACCATAGAAATCTAACGTCTCCTCAGCATTGAGGAATCTGTATAAATACGACTCTTCCGGCAAGTAGCCCAAACGTTCGTTTTTTGCGACGTCGGTGGCGGTTCGCCCAAGAATATTCACCTCGCCGCTAGTGGGGAAAAGCAACCCAAGCAACAGTTTGATTGTTGTTGTTTTTCCTGATCCGTTCGGTCCTAAAAGCCCGAAAATTTCCCCGCGATGAATTTCCAGATCAAGAGCCTTTAAAGCGCGAACTTTCTGGCGTCCCCAGAAATCACGATAAATTTTAGTTAGGTTTTTGGTCTCGACAATGACGTCGGATTCAGTTCCCATTAAATCGCCTCGTTAAATGTTGAAAAAAGACGTCGATTCGCTTTCGCCAATCGCTAAAAACGCCCGAGTGACGAAAAAAAACATACTATCGCAAAACACGCGTTCAAAACGCGTTTTCAATCGCTTTGAAACGTTATCCCCAAATACGATCAACAACACCCCTCCGCAGGTTGCCATTCCTGAAAAAGAAGGCTTGAAACCATTTGACAACGCCAAAACGGTCGACGTCGAACGCATCTTGAACGCAGCGACGTCTTTCGCCAAATAAAAGCGTCTCTAAACGACGACGCTTTTCCATATTATTACTTACTTCCCCGATCTTGTCTATATCTCAAGCCAAAAACTATCTTTTTTTCTCGACACGTCCCCTAAATTCAATTCCTTAACACGATGATTTATCACTAAGAAACTTGTTATTTTATCCAAACTCAAATAACGAGGTGGACGTGCTATTTTTCACCTAAAAAACGACGAAGCGCTTGAAACACATAAAAAACCAGTTTAAAATTACGAAACGTGGAAGCGCGTTAGAGGCGAGTTTATGTCGTTCGTTTACCGTTTTTCCCCAAACCGGCGGATCCAGCTTTCCAAGAAAGGAAGTCGTATGTCTGTTCACGAAGAGCTTCTCCAAAAACTTACGCCTTATGGGCAGGAGCAACTGTTGTCTTTCTGGGATGAGTTGGACGATGGAGAACGCGACTCGTTGCGTCAACAAATCGAAACTATTGATTTTGACGCTATTGAGGCTCTTTTTGCGCATCGCCACGACCCGCCCGCTGCGCCGGAGTTGGCTTATCAA
>CAMZEO010000388.1 GCA_947305735.1 uncultured Planctomycetales bacterium
GAGTCGAAAGTAGACTCGATCGAATCGATTGGATACGGCAAGGGCTACGTTATCGCGCTCTCTTTTTGGCGAGAAATCCTTAGCGACCTCGACGCGCTTCGTTCCAAAGGGATGATCGTTCTTTTGCTAGCGCACGCGATTGCCGAAGACTACACCGATCCGGAGGTCGCCGGATTAAAGCGATTCGCGCCGCGCCTTCACAAATCGGCGCGGTCGTTGGTCGCCGAATACGTCGATTTGATTTTGCTCGCGACTCGCAAATTCGGAGCCGCCAATGGCGACGCGAACAACCCGCGAATCGTTCGAACGGAGGCGACGCCGTATCAAGTCGCAAAATCTCGTTATCGCATTCCCGCCGAATTGCCTTTGGACGCGTCGGCGGTTCTCAAATCCATCAAGGAGGCTTGTAAATGAAACGTTTGACTTCCATCGCCGCCATCGCGTTCGCGCTCTTTGGAAGCGCGTCCTTTGCCCAATGCTGGGGCGGCGCTTGTTATTCCGGACAATGCTATTCCGGCGGTTGCTATCGCGCGACGACCCGTCCGATTCGTTCGCGAATCGTCGGCGAATACCGACCGATCCTCGCGAACGGCGCGGGAACGGCTTGCCGAGGCGGCGCTTGCCAATTCCAAAGCTACCAGCCCTCGGCGCTGGTCGCGATCCAAGCGAGCGACGCGTTCGATTCCGCTTGTCAATGCGGCGATTGCCAATGCGACCCTTGCCAATGCGGCGAGGACTCTTGCGCCGCTTGCGAGCCGGTCGAAACGACCGAGACGACCGAGCCGGTTCCCGCGTGCGGTCAAGTCGCAACGCAAACGACCGCGACGATTTGCGCCAACGGGACTTGCGTCCGTCGACCAGTCGCGAGCGCCGTCAGAACGACCGTCGCCGCGTCCTATCTCGCCGCCGCGAACGCGATTCGCGCGTTGCGAGGATTGCCGCCCCTTCAATACGATCCGAGCCTCGACGCCGGTTCTTTCAATCACGCCGTCAGTATGTCTCATTACGGCGCCTTGTATCACGCGAGCGGCGTCAACGAGATTTGCGCCCAAAACGGCGGCGTCGGAATCGACGGAGCGCTTCAACAATGGGTCGACTCGCCCCGCCACTCCGCGATCCTCTTCAACCCTCGCTACACCCGCGCGGGATTCGCGAACTATCGCGACCAATACGGCCGCAATTGGTGCGTCGCGCGTTTCCTCTGATGGATTCGCGCGCTCGCTCTTAACTATTTCCGAGCCCGCCTCGGCGGGCTCCCAACCCTCTCTTAGGAACAAAGACAATGCCAATTCAAGAGGCTTATTCGGTTTGGACGGACAACCCGACCGAGCCGGAATCGTATCGCGTCTATCTCTTTCAAGACTCTTTCGACGACGACACGCCGGAGGCGGTCGCGTTTCGTGATACGATTAGGAACGCTTCCCTCCGTTGCGCGACGTGCGCTCTGAACGGAAAGCAAGGTTGCCGCGCGTTTAAATGCAACGACGGCGAAACCAATCGTTTCGCCGAAGCTCTTTCTTTCGACGGCGGAATCTATCGATACGCCGAGGGCGGCGACGAATACGAATCGACGCCCGACTCGGAGGCGACGGCGGCTTGGCGCGGATTTCTGAACGCGACGCGCAACGCGAAATCTCGCGACGAAGTTCAAACGGCTCTCGACGCGTTCGCCGGATTCTCCGACGACCAAATCGCCGTCCAGTGGGCGAATATCGAGGCGCAATTGTTTTGCGACTCGGCGTTCCCCGTCGCCAATTCCCCTTGGGAAGCCGAATTGAGGAAACTCGTTTTCGAGGCGGAAAAGCTCGAACAATACGCCGAGGCGCGGTCGACCGAGGCAAAAGACGCGCGGAAACGCGCCGCCGCGATTCGAGAGAATATCAGTACGATCATCGCGCAAGGGAGCGCGAACTTTCAACCGTCCGAGGCGTTGATCGAATGGGGGGAGCAAAATGGAACTTGAAAGACCGGCGCCAATTATCTTCGAGCCGTCGTTTCGCGCTTTCAAGGAAGTTCAGAGGCTTGAATCTACGACCTATTCGCGCTTGGCGGAAGCGCTCGACATTAAGCGCGACAAAGTTAGCCACGCGGTTTATTTGCTCCGCCCGCGAAATTTAGTCGCCGTTAAAATCCAAGGAAGGAACGAGACGGAGATTCGGCGCGTTCCCGTCGACGAAGAAACTTTTAGATGGCATTTCGATAGGAGATTCTGGAATGACTATCAAAACGAATGGAATCGTGAGGATTCTGAAAAGCAAGAGTAAAGACGTCCAATCGGTCTTTCTCTTGAAATACTTCGAACTAATGAGCGCTCGCGAGATATGCGCGACGCTCGACCTCGACCCGATTAGAGAATCGGAAATCGAGATTGAACTTTTGACTCTAAAAGAGGTAATCCAAAATGAGAATTAACTTTAATCTTGCGCAAACGCAAGCCTACTCCGGGTCTTCTCCGGTTTTGCCCGGCGGCGATTACGTCGTCGAGATTGTTAGCGAATCCGACCAGCAAATCAAGAGCGGGGGAAACGCTCTTGTCTTTGAATATCAAGTCAAAGAGGGTCAATTTCGCGGCAACCGATTGCGAGATTGGATCAATATCGGCTCGTCCAATCAGGCGGCTCGCGAAATCGCGCAACGCCGCCTCAAGGCGATTGGAGAATCCGTCGGATTGGAGCAATTTAACGACACTCGCGAGCTGTTTAACCGTCCGTTTATAGTCAACGTCGGAATGGACGAATACCAAGGTCGACAACGAAATTCCATTGACGGTTATCGACCGCTCGCGACGGCGACGTCCGCTCCGATCGCGCCGCAACCCGCGCCCGCCAATCCCGGCGAATCTGTTCCTTATTGGAGCTAATGATGATTTTGCGGTGGTATCAAAAGCAAGCCGTTAGCGCAGTTTGGGACTACTTGCGAGAAAAGGACGGCGCTCCTTGCGTCGTCCTTCCCACCGGCTCCGGGAAAACGCCCGTAATCGCCGAGCTGTGCCGTCAAGTGGTCGAATGGAA
>CAMZEO010000389.1 GCA_947305735.1 uncultured Planctomycetales bacterium
TTCCATCTTGATACCAGGAGGGAGAATTGATTCGAAAAAGAGGCGTACATTTGAACGTATTTTTTCCGGATCCTGATTAGGCACTGTTCGAAAAGTAAACTTCGCGGAAGCCCAACTGGGAATAATTGTTTTTCCCCCCTCGCCTTGATATCCGCTCGTTAGACCGTTGATATCGAAGGCGGGACGCGCCCCGCGACGCTCAAGCGTTGTGTATCCAGGTTCTCCAAATTCTACGTCAATTCCTATTTGACTTTTATTGTCATCCGGATTAAAAGGATTCCTAGACAACGCGTTGCGTTCAAGATCGCTCAACTCTTCAACTTCATCATAAAAATGGGGGATTTGAATTTTCCCGTCGTCGTTGATAACAGCGCCCAGCATTTTGGCTAACGCAATTGCAGGATTATAAACAGAACCTCCGTAAATTCCAGAATGCAAGTCACGATTAGGTCCTATTAATTTCAGTTCAAATCCAACAATACCACGAAGTCCGTAGGTAATGGCCGGAATCCTGGGTCCGGCAGCCGACGTATCGCTAACTAGTAGAGCGTCGCAAGAAAGAAGATCACGATTTTCGCTCTTATCTAAATACTTAGATAAAGCCTCGCTTCCAATTTCTTCTTCGCCCTCAAAGATAAATTTAACTTGAACTGGAAAGGAATTATGGAGAGCCAAATACGTTTGAAGGCCGCAAAGGTGCGCGCACCACTGTCCCTTATCGTCGTTAGCCCCGCGACAAAAAACCTTCCCGTCGCGAATCACCGGTTCAAAAGGATCGGAGTTCCATTCGTCAAACGGTTCCGCCGGTTGAACGTCGTAATGTCCGTATACTAAAATAGTGGGAGCGTTAGCGATCTTAGGAGATTCTGCATAAACGAGAGGGGTTGTGTCCGTCTCTATAATCTTAGCATTCATTCCAAGTTTTTCGGACAAAAAAAACACTAGCCAATTTGCTGTTCTGCGCATATCTTCCTTGTGTTCTTTTTGAGCGCTAACGCTGGGTATGCGGAGAACTTCAAACCATTGTCTGAGAAACAAATCTTTATTTTTTTCAATAAATTGTAAAACTTTTTCCATTTTTAACCTTGATAAATCGCTTAGCGACAAGACTAACCCAATCAAGAGCCGCCGCTGAGTATCGGCAAATAACGGTTAGACTATTAATTCAAAAAACTGATAAAAACACATGTGCGAAAAGTTGACCCAAACAAAACTTTCGACACGCGCAAATAGCGCGTTCTTTAATCACCCTGGAGGCCATGCAAATCCTCGTCCGCCAATAATATGAAAATGTAAATGAGGCACGGTCTGACAAGCATTAGTACCACAGTTCGACACTACCCGATAGCCGTCTTTTGAAATGCCGAGTTCAGCGGCAAGTTTCCGAATAACACAGAAAATATGACCAATCAACTCGGCGTTATCTTCACTAACATCGTTCAAAGAACAAAGATCCGTCGTCTTTGGAATAATCAAAACATGGACGGGCGCTTGTGGCGAAACGTCGTTAAAAGCCATACACAAATCGTCTTCGAAGATAATATCTGCTGGAATCTCCCTATCAATAATTTTCTTGAAGAGTGTTTTTTCTGAAGTCATCTTTTTACCTATTAACAGCGCGTTAAAAGTCAAATTTAACCAGACTTAGTCCTTGTCGAAAAGACTCAAGTCAACGTTCCTTAATCATTGACAAAAAATAACCCATACGCCTAAGTTTCTATTATTTGAACGAATGCGAATAGGAGAAAAAAGGTTATTTTCCGTTCGTGGTAATTGTTAGCGCAAAAGTCCATTCTTTGTTTACAAGTTGCAAAAATAAGCGCAAAAGTTACGAGCAAACAAAGGAAAGGACAAGCAAACGCCCCGGGGCATTTTAACTCCAACTATTGAGAAATTCCAGTCTTTTTCTCAAAATTTACCTGATTTACCTGCTGTTCAAATGCGGACGTTTCAAAATGGATAAATATAGATTGTTTTCCTAGTTGCGAAAGTTTCAAGAATACCTACGCAATTTTTGATCTTGCAACGGCTTTGTTGAACAAATTTATGAAAAAACGCGCAAAAATACGTAGCTTACTTCGTATACAATTGCCAAAGGATACCGTCAAATCAAGTATCGCGACGGTAAGACTAAAATATTGCGCGACGACGGCCCGTACGACAAACGAAAAGTCTACAAAGCGATTTTGAACAGGGAATTCAACCGATCATTTCTCCTTGTAAGAACGTACGCCTTAACCATGTCGGCGCTTGGGGACGAACGGTTGTTATCAAGACGACTCCATTGTAATAACCCGATCATCCAGCGCGGGCGAGTGGAAGAAAGAGGTTATAAATACCATCAACGTTCTCTTGTTGAAACCGCCATGTCTCGAATAAAAATAATGTTCGGGGATTGATTAAAAACGGAGCGTGGAAAATAAAAAAGCGGAAACAATGATAAAAGTAAAGCTCTTAACATGTTTGCTATATGCTCGCTACCATGCAATTTTTATAAAATCTTTATTCAATAAAGTCTGGGCATTGAAGAAAACTACATTATACTTTCACGAAAACGCGCATGCATTAACTTCTGATAATGTTTCTTATGTTCGGTTGCTCGCATCAACGGAAATCATTGTAATGTCGGACCTTGTAATTGTCAGTACATAGGACTTTAGGAATGTCAAAAAAACTTTACTTCCCGAGCCAGAACCCAAAAGTAAAAAGGCGGGAGTTCTCAGAAATCCCCGCCCTTCTCCAGAGTTTTACACAATCTAAAAAATTTTGGACACGTGCAACTATATTGAATAAATATTCTATTAAAATGGTATGGTGAATGCAAGCATTGCAAAAATATTAAACGCTTAACCATTGTCTTTGTTTCCACTTTTTAGTTTTAAATGCTTTGATTTTTTTCGTCGTTTGCCAAATACCATTTTTATTCGAAAAATAGCAGTTTCAGCAAGTGAACGTTTATGATTTTTAACCTCTTCTTCAACTCTCTCAATCCGTCAAACTCGCTGTTGAAA
>CAMZEO010000390.1 GCA_947305735.1 uncultured Planctomycetales bacterium
CGTGTAGCGGATTCATGATGGAATAATAAAGCAAAGGGATTGAAAATTGATTTGCGACTGAATACTTACGACGTCAGGAGTTTCCTCGACGTCTGGTCGAGACAAAGCAATTTCAAGCCATGAGATCTGAAGTTTGAGGTGGGTATGAAATCCTCTATCCCTTGTCGCTCTGGCGCGTTGTTGGTTTTTGCATCGTCCGCGTCTGACGCTATTATTGCGATTGATTTGAGTCTGAACGCGTAATTTTTTCCTAATGAATGAAATGCGGATCGGACTGAGCGCGGCTCGTCGCATTCTTTAAGTTAGCGAGCCTATGCGCCCATTTTATCCTCATTTTCGGGGACTAAAACGATAGACGGACGCCGCTCTGCGAAGAGAGTATCGCAACGATTTGCGATTCCCGTTGTGGGGGACAACGAAAAAAAATAACAATGGCAAAAAAAGCAGTTCCAAACGACAATATTCGGATTTCGTTCTTACTATCTTTCGCAATGCTTGCGATTTGTGTCTATATGATTGCGCGTATCGTTCATTGCGGCAAATGAGACTCTTCCATAGTTGAGCCCGACTGTTTAAATGGTTGAAATCGCCGTAATACAAATCCAAAATACATTTTGTCATACGCTGTTTTTGTTGGTAAAAAAATGAACGCTCGGTAATAACAGGGATGTTTGGGGATAATCCGATTCTACGCGCGGAGAGAAAAATCTCTTCATTAAGGTTTAAGCCGAATTCCGAGTTACTTGCGTAATTGTCAAGATTGTGCGTCGTTTTCCATTCAGTCCAACCCGTAGAATGAAAAAAATGAGAGTCTAAAGATACGGAAGCGCGTTTCAGAATTATTTTGGAGTATCGAGATCGACTTCGCAAAACAATCCGGATCGAGACCAAATCATTTTGGAACTTGGAAGCCGGGTAGGCGAATTTCTCTGGATTAGATGGTTCAACATTTGGTGGAAGTTCTTTAGTTTTCTTTGCAACAGCGGTTGATGAGAATATGGAGCCGCTTTTCCGTTAACAACCAAGGCTTTCAAAAATGAACGGAGGAAAAGAGTTGATCTATGGGGATCTGTGTTGACTCTTCAATAGAGGCTAGACTTGCGAACGTACTCCACAAAGCCAAATGGCGACGGCTTGAAAACCGTCGCCTAACAATTCCAGACGTAACGTTATGACTAGAAAGAAGTTCAAGACTCAAAAGCGAGGTTTAAACGTCCAAGTTCCAGCGATAGATTTGTCCTCAAGTTTTTCACACGTAAGCGTCATCTTTTCTGACGAGGCTTCCGCGTGAATAGAATAAGCGTTGTTCATTTCCGGTCCTCCGCCGACAATCTGCGCCCAAGGACGATCCGCCGTCGCTTCGGCAAAACTAAAGCGGTGTTGATGCGCGGCGACAAGTAACTGAACGCCAAACTTTTCAAAAAGCGGTCCCCACATTTGTCGAGCGGGCCATTGGACGGAAGCCCATTTGTCGAGAATATTGCCAGGATTCGCCTTGGGATTGGCGTCATAAAGAGGAATGTGGCAGAAGGCGACCAAGTAAGGCGCTGATTGAATTTCTGGACGCGCCAATGTCTTTGCCAACCATGCCGCTTGTAATTCTCGATAAGGCTCGTAATTGGCCATTTCAGACCAAGCTGGGTGCCAATCGGGTTTGTCTTCGCCGGTATCTAAGATCACGGCGGCAAGCGGTCCCTTTCGGAACGCGTAATTGAAGCCAAGGTCATAGAATTCCGGATCGTTTTGGCGCCAAGTCGTTAGACACTTTTTAAGATTGCGCGCCCACTGTCCGCGGCGGTCATGATTGCCAGGAACAAAAACAAGCGGACGTTCAGAAGCAAAAGGCGTATTTGTAGGGTTGGCAATGTTTTCCTTAACGCGATTAGCATCCATATAGTCGGAACAGAGATCGCCGTTCCAGAAAAGGAAATCCGGTTTCAATTCTTCAACTCGTTCAATATGCGCCTTAATGGTTGCAAGCGTGTTGTGCGTGTCGTTCATAACGGCAAAAGAAGCGACGTCTCCTTTGATTCCTGTTGTCTCAAAAGAGTAGACTTCGCTGAATTGAGGTTCTGACGCCGTTTTGTCGTAGGCGGTTCGATAGACGAACGAACTAGTGGCGACACGGTAATAGTATTTTGTGTTTGGAGAAAGACCCGTGATACGCGCGGAAATGAAATCCGTCTCGTATGGATTTAGGCCAAATTCAGAGTTGCGAGCAAATTTTCCAAGATCGGGCGTAGTTCCCCATTCAACCCAGCCTGTTGCCGGGACGTTTAACGCCCAGGAAATAGAAGCGCTTGTTTCCGTTACGTTTTGCAACAAAGGATAGGAAGCCATAAATTTTTTCGGTTGAGTTTGTTCCGAAGCGTCGTCTGTCCCTTCGGGCGAATCGGAACCCAAAATAGCGGAACCGCTCAGCCCGGCGGCAACGACGGAACCAAAGAACGCGCGTCTGTTGAACCCTTGGCAACTGCTCATAATACAATACCTCCTAATCTCCTACGCGACGGTAGTAACGCCGTCTTCTGAACTGTTGGCAATACCAACGAGGAACGCGACCTTTCGACCTGAGAATTGAAGACTCGCGCTCCTACACACGCGTAACATACCAAAAGAGGACCATAAATGAAAGAAAAACTTTCTAATTTTTTGAAATATTTGCGAAAAAACTCTTTTCAGCGCGTTGCCAATGGTGGTTGACGCGCGTTAATCAAAGGGATAAAATACCGTGAAGTTTAATGAGACGGTTAATGAAACGGCTTTGTTCTTTTAACCGTTATTTCAATAATGATTTATGATTTGAATAATAGTTTTTGACTATGAAAAAACCTGTAAATACTCGTTTTGGGACGGAGCTGTTCGCCATCGCAATAGCAACTTTCGCGTTTAGTGTTTTTTGTTTGCGGAATCTTGAAGCCTGCACCAATTTGATCGTTACCAAAGGCGCGTCAAAAGAAAATGCTTGCATGATTACTTATACCGCCGACTCGGCCGGTTTCTTTGG
>CAMZEO010000391.1 GCA_947305735.1 uncultured Planctomycetales bacterium
CGAGCCGATCAGACCGACTATTTCAATCGGATATTTATTGGGAGACGCGTCTTCAACCGACTGTTTCGGAACGCGCATGGCGAGTCCCTGGTCGACCCAGTCCCAAATGCAACCTCCTTGGAGATATTTGTATTCGCGAACGGCGTCCCAGTAGAGGGTGAAGTTGCCGTTGCTGTTGCCCATGGCGTGCGAGTATTCGCATTGAATGAGCGGGCGTTTGCCTTCGGTTTTTTTCGCTTCGTTTTTCGCGTAATTGACTATGCCGGGAACGGAAGCGTACATAGGACAGTAGATATCGGTGTTCCAGTCCAGCCCCGCGCGTTCGTATTGAATGGGGCGCGTCGGATCGAATTCCTTGAGCCACTTGTAAGTCGCTTGGAAATTCGGACCGTTTCCAGCTTCGTTTCCAAGCGACCAGATAATGACCGAGGGATGATTGCGGTCGCGATACGCCATGCGTTGAGTTCGATTCAAGTGCGCGGCAAGCCATTCGGGCGGATTTGCGAGCGATTCTTTGCCGTAGCCCATGCCGTGCGATTCGATATTCGCTTCGTCGACGAGGTACATGCCGTATTTGTCGCAGAGATCGTACCAGCGCGGATCGTTCGGATAGTGACAGGTTCGAACCGCGTTCAAGTTCAGCGACTTCATAAGCGCGATATCCTGAAGCATGCCCTCTTCGGTAAGCGCATGGCCCGTGAACGGATGGTGTTCGTGTCGGTTGACGCCCTTAATGAAGACAACCTTATTATTGACGAGAAGTTCGCCGTTTTTAATTTCGACCTTACGGAAACCGACGTTAAAATTGGCGTCAAGCGTCGCGTCATAATCGGCGTTGTAAACTTTCAAATTTGCGGGATAGAGCCAAGGCGTTTCGGCGGACCAGAGGAACGGCGCTTTAACGGGTATTTCAAAAACAAGCGTTTTTTGTTCGCCCGCTTTCAGCGTGAATTCTTCGTCGTCTCCCTTATTGGGAGCGGCTCCCCCGACGTTGGCGTCCGGCATGTTGACGTTCGTTGGATTCAACGCGGCGATAGAAAGAACCGCAGTTCCAGTCTGTTCTTCGCGCGCGTTATTTTGAACGACAACTTCAACGCGAACCGTCGCTTCGGCGAGATCTTCGTCTTGGAATTCTGTAACGACTTTCGTGTCGACTACGGCGACCTCCGGTTGAACGTAATAATAAACCGAGCGGAAAATACCGCTTAGACGGAAGAAGTCTTGGTCTTCAAGGAACGATCCGTCGGAACGACGGTAGACTTTGACGGCGATAATATTTTTGCCGGGTCGAACCGCTTTGGTGACGTCAAATTCGCAGAAGGTTCTGGCGTCCTTGCCCATGCCGATTTCTTGACCGTTGACGTAGACGTAGTAACACGATTCAACTCCGTCGAAGTGAAGAATCACTTTTTTACCGCGGGCGACGTCGGCTTCGTCGACGTTGAATTCGCGACGATAAAGACCGGTCCAGTTGTCTTCGTCGGGAACGAACGGCGGGCGCCACGGTCCCGGCCACGGGTAGGGGATGTTAGTGTAGACCGGATACCCGTAACCGTCCGTCTGGAAGTTGTGCGGAACAACGACGACGTCCCAGTCGACGTCCGGACAATCTTCCAGTTCAAAATTGTAGGGAACGTCGTCGGGAGTTGGCGCCAATTGGAATTTCCATTCTCCGTCAAGCGAGTGTTTTTTGTACGCCGAAGCTGCAAACATCGAGCGAGGCGCTAAATTGTTGATACCGACTACTTCCGGATTCAACCGATCTGGGAGCTCTTTTTTTTGCTCTTGCGCTTGACTTGGCGCAACGGCGAACGCCGCGAGAAGGGCGACGAACGCGCAAGTCCAGGAAAGAACGCGTGGTAAAGCCATTCTTTTCTCCAAAGATAAACGTGGGAAAGAGAGCGCCGCGCGTCGCGAAAACGCGAACCGACGCTCGAAGCCAATTGATAACAAATTGATTTACATAGCTAAGCGCGGATGAAAGATTGTTTGTCAAGACGGCCGCGCGCGCCGCCTTCGCGCTCAGAAATCGTCGCCTGCGGCAAGATCGTCGAGTTCGACGCCGCCGAAGGAGTCGAAATCCGACTCTTCCGAGGACGACGATTCTTCGGGCGACTCCGATTTATTATTGTCGTTCACCATCATATTTTCGCCTTCAACGACTTTGTCGAGCGTGTCGGCAACGCGCCGATCCATCTCCCTTCGGAGCGCTTCGGAAGATTGATAATCTGCGGGAGTGATCGAGGAGAAGTCGTCCGTCCCTTCGCCGGAGTCGGGTCGATCAATTTTAAAGAAGAGCCTCCCGATCGAGAACTCGCCGCCAAAGGGAACGCTGACGCCCTTTCCAATCCTGACGCCTTCAAATACGGTTCCGTTTAGCGATCCGAGATCTCGCAAGAATACTTCGCCGTTTTGTTCGTAGATCTCGCAGTGCTGGCGGCTAACGACCGGATGGAGGATCGCAACTCCGCATTGTCGACCGCGACCGATGACGCAAGGAAGGCTTATCGTTTGAGAAAAGTATTGCTTCTCGTCGCTCAGTATTGTAAGCTTGATTTCCATCTCAGTGTTTTCCAAAAGTTCTAGTAAGGCGTTTCGAGGAACGTTCGCCAAGACGGCGAGATCGCCGCCCGTTTGACGCGTCGACAATCGCATACGGTCGGTTGCGCCGTTTGCCAAAATTGCAAAACGTCCCTACCGCTATTATAACAGCCGTCGAAATAAAGAACAAGGACGCAACCATTATGTTTATAAAAATCTTTGCGTTTTTTGTAACTTTCGCTTTTTTGGACGCTATTTTCTTTTTTTGTTTTATTGACGCGACGTTAAGTTTTGTCTCGAAAGGGCGAAATTGACTAAAAAAATAAAACCCCCCTTGCCACAAGAGAAAGGTTTGCTATAATTCCAGCGTTTCCGTGGAGCGGTTGCGTTTCGTTCCATTTGCTTGCGGGCGTAGCTCAGTTGGCAGAGCACGACGTTGCCAATGTCGTTGTCGAGGG
>CAMZEO010000392.1 GCA_947305735.1 uncultured Planctomycetales bacterium
CGTCGATTACGTCCGCGTGTGGCGACTCAAAAACGCCCCGGTGCCGAGACCGATTCCGGAACCTCGCAAAAAATAACCGATTCGCGCCCGACGTCTCGCGGCGAAAAACAACGCGCGGCGGCTCGCAAAAATCGCGATCCGCCGCGCGCCGCGTTTGGGCGTTCGGACGTCGGCTAGCGACCGCGCGCGGCGATCGTCGCGTCGTCTTTGACGACCGAAACGGCGAACCAGCCCCGCGTCACGCGGCAAAGACCGAGCGAGAGTCCCGCGAATCGCTCGTCCGTTTGGAATATTTCCGGCTTGAGTTCAAACGACTTTTGCGCGGGGAACGCTTTTGAGAACGTCGCTCGCAACGGAAGCAGCGACCGGACGTCCCTGGGACCGTAAATCTCGACGACTCCGTCGCGCGTAAAAGTCGGCTGTCCGTCGGAACCGACGGAAGGTCGGTACGAGACGACGACTTCCAGGTCTTCCCATTTCAAATCGTTGAGCTTCATTTCCGCGAATTTCAGGCGCAGTTGGATTTGATCTTCGAAAAATCGGACGGCGATCGGGTCGATTTTGGCGAACTCGAACGTTAAATCGTTCTCCTGAATTTCGATTTCGCGCAATCCGGGGCGATTCAATTTGTCGGCGAGATAATCTAACGTTTCGCGCGGGCTCGTCTTCCGCCCTCCAAGTTCCAACTGAGCCAGATAGGCGTTGAGCGCCGACTCGTGCAACTTGACGTCGGCGAACGCCCCGTTCAACGTCTCGGGCTCGCTCGTTTGACTTCCGAGCGAGAAGTCGGAACCCAGTCGCAACGAGGCGAGCAGCCAGTCTTCGGTCGTCTTCGAGCGCTGCGTCCGGAGCGACAGCCCCAAATTCGACAGCCGCGCGAAGAAGTTTGTTCTCAAACGCTCGTTGAACGCGTCGAAACGCTCGTTCGCTTCGCGGTCGATTCGAGTTCGCGCTTCGCTCGCGACCTTCGCTCGCGTCTGAGCGCGAATCGCTTCCTGTTTCGTCGCGTAGGACGACCTCACGACCTCGCGCGCCAGTCCTCCTACGATTGGAACGAAGTCGATTTCCGTCTCCACCGCGTTGAGCTGATTGACGGAATCCGCCGCCACGCTCGCCGGAGAGTACGCGATTCCGGAATCCCGCCATTCGAGCGTTTTTCTCCCGACGTAATTCGCGTAGCTTTGATTATGAAGTCTCGCCGCGAGCAGTTCGCTGCTCGTGTTGGTCGTCACGCGACCGTTGACCGTGAGATTCATCAGCAGGCGCTTCGGATCCGGCGCGAATTCGATCGAAACGGTCGTGTCCACGCGTCGGCTGCCCGCGACCGGATTGTTCAGAATGCGCTCCTGCACGACCCCGAACTCCGGATCGCGTATCGGAAGCAGACGATTGACGAGCGCTTCGGAAACGTAGGCTTTCACGTTCGGATTGTCGTAAACGACGTCGATCGCGCGACCCAGTCGCCGACATGGTTCCGAACGCGACGTCGTCATGCGCAGCGCCAGCTGTTGCAACGCGCGACCGGACTGACCTCCGCCCGTGTTTTCGTACCGCTCGAACTCGTAGAGCAACGCGCGACCGTTCGCTTGATCGCACGAGTACGACGACGCCAGCGCCGACCACGCCGCCAGAACCGGACGCTTGAACAGGCGTCGTTGCTCGGGCGTCATCGGCGTCTTTTCGAGCTTGTAAGCGACCGAATTGAGCCGGTCGCGCAAAAACCGCGTTCGTCGCTCGCGCTCTTTCGCGACGGAGGCGCGGCGCGACAGCGGCTTGCCGACCGTCGCGAGTTCTTCGGCGCTCATCGTGAGTTCGTTCGGGAGATTGTCCGCGTCTTCCGACTCCGCGCCGTCCGGCTCGAAGACCGGCGTCTGCAGTTCGAGAACCTTCGCGACGTCTTCGGCCAATAGGTCGACGTCGAAACTCGCGCGCCAGCTCTTTCCGTTGGGCGACTCGCCGAAGAACGCGCTCGTTTCGCTCGTCGCGCGAAGAAGTTCGTGGAGTTGCGCCTGGCTCAGAGCGCCGGGTTGAACGAGCGTTCCCGCCGCGCGCGCCTGGAAGTAGTCCAGGCTGACCGTCCAGAGAAAAACGCGTCGCTGAAGCGCGAATTTGAACCCTTCGAGAAGATTGAGACGTTGCGCCAAATTATATCGCGTCACGATTTTAGGTTCGTTTTCGTCCGCGCCGGTCTCGCGCCTGGCCTTGTCGTCGGCGACGAGCGCGTCGCGCAACGCGTCCGCTTTGGCGACGAGCTTGCCGAATTCGGAAAGCAGCTCGCGCGTCGACGGCGACGGAGTCTCGAGCGAGCCGAGCGCGTCCTGGACGTATTCGAGAACCGATTCCGTCCACGTCGCGGTCGGCTTGTAGTCGATAAACAGCGAAGAGTAGGGATCGAGCGCGAAGAAACATTCGTCCGCGATTTCGTCTAACGAGACCGCGTCGAGTTTGTCTTCCGCTTCGACGTCCTCGTTGATTTCTTCAAGAAACGCTCCGTCGTCGAGCGTTTCGTCGACCGGACGATCGTTCTGGTGGGAAAATTCGCGCGCGTCCTCGACGGAAAGCATATCGCGCGCGGCGTTCTTCATCGCGTCGAGCGAGTTGTAAGCGGACGACGCGAAACGGTTCGGCGCGACCTGGTCGACCGACGACGGAACCGACTCGCTCGCGAATTGTTCCGCGCGAGGCGACTGCTGAAGCGTCGGCGTCGGAACGTTCGCGGGAGCCGAGTATTGCGCGGTCGCCTGAGGCGCGACGTTCGGCTGAGGAACTAAGTTCGGCTGAGGAACGACGGTCTGTTGAGGCGCGACGGGCGGCTGAGGAACGACGGGCGGCTGAGGAACGACGGTCGCCTGAGGAACGACGGTCGCCTGAGGAACGACGGTCGCCTGAGGAACGACGGTCGCCTGAGGAACAGCGTTCGGTTGAGGGACGACGGTCGCCTGAGGAACGACGGTCGGCTGAGGAACGACGGTCGCCTGAGGAA
>CAMZEO010000393.1 GCA_947305735.1 uncultured Planctomycetales bacterium
CGCGCCAGTACGCTCCAGTGCAGGACGTCAACTTGAGACCCGCTCCATTGACTTGCTTAGTTGTTTCAAGATGGGGACCCGCGCACAAGTCGACAAAGTCGCCTTGCCGATAGAACGATATTTCGTCGTCGTCAGGAATTCCGTCAATCAACTCAAGTTTGTACGGTTGTTCAACCATTAATTCTTTCGCTTCTTCGCGAGGAAGGGCGAAACGTTCGAGTTTGTTATTTTCCTTGCAGATTTTACGCATTTCGTTCTCAACTTCTTTGAGATTGTCTTGCGTAAAGCTATCGGAGAACTCGACGTCGTAATAAAAACCTTCGTCGATGCTCGGACCAATAGCCAATTTTACGTCGGGGTAAAGACGTTTGAGCGCTTGCGCCAGAATATGCGAACAGGTATGCCAATACGTCTTTCGATACTGTTCATTCTCAAAAGTCTTTTCAGCCTCTTCCATATATTTCTCCTTCCAGATTTTTGGAATGTGATCGACAAACGAGTTGGCTAGATCCCATACCGATCGAGGATCCGCCGGTAACAAACGCCATACGGACGTCCGACGTCGCAGAAAGAAACCGACTCTTGCGGCGTAATAAAACAAATACTACCCGAGAATCGTTCCCATAAGTTTCGTCTGAACGCCAATCAAATCGCGCGAATTTCCCACATTCCCTAAGAAAACACGCTTTTGATCGAGAGAAAATCTTGCCATTTAACGCGAGGAGTTACTGATTATTTCATAAAAAAAGGATCGTTAAGATAACGATCCGCCAGCGTCTCCAACAGGAATCGAACCTGCAACCTTCGGCTTCGGAGGCCGACGCTCTATCCAATTGAGCTATGGAGACGTGATGAGGAGACCCAGCCTCTACGGAGGACATTATAACGGGGGAGCGTCATTCGTCAAGTCTTTTGAGAGCGGACGGGACGCGGTATATTTCTTCACTGCCATTAAAAGAACGGGACGTTTGCTTCGTAGTTTTCCCAGAGTTCGTTATACGCCTTGACGCGAATAGCGATTTTTGATATTGTCTCGGGGCGGTCGTGTTTCACCGAAGCGCGTTTTTTCGCGCGCATTAGAAAACGAATCGAAATCATGAAGAGACAAACGACGACATTAAGCTTACTTCTCGTTATTTTAACGAGCGTCTTTGTTTCTTGCAAAGCGTTTCGTCCACAACCCCCCCCCGCGCCGACTCCGAGTTCGGAGCGGAAGACTTTGGAACGCGCCACGCTTCCTCCCGACGCAGTAGTGTTCGACGTGCTGCTGACGCGAATTCCCTATCAGGATCGCGAGTTGGCGAGCGTTTTCTGGAACGACGTCGACGAATTGGAAGTTGAATCCGCGACGCGAAAACGTCTTAATGAACAGGGGTTCCGCGCGGGTCTTGTCGGCGCTTCCCCTCCTGATTCCTTATCGCGGTTACTAACGTTGAAGGGAAGAGAACTTCGCGAATCAATCGAGGAAGAAGTCGACTATTCCAAGCCGGAATCGATAAACGAACCGGTCACTTCCTCAAAGCCCGTAACTCTCCGGAAGGGTATGAAAACGACGATTGAGACGAGGAGCGACGTTTACGCTTCGATTCCCATTCTGGAGGACGATAACGGCGCTTTGGTCGGCAAGAGTTACTCGGACGCTCGCACGGCGCTTAGCGTTTCGATCGAACAGAATTCCGACGGTTCCGTTCGTTTCGATCTTTCGCCTTTGTTGAAGTACGGGGTTCCGCAACCCATTACCCGTTATCAACATGGGCAACTTGTTCGCACCCAGGAACAACCGACTAAGAGTTTTGAACAGCTGAAATTTTCCATTTCTTTGCGTCCAGGGCAGTTTCTTGTTTTGGGCGCGACCGACGCCGGAACTAACGCGTTAGGAAAATACTTTTTTACGGACGGCGGAGAAGATTTTGACCAAAAGATACTGGTAGTGCGTCTCCTGGTAACTCAACACGACGGTCAATTCGATCGTTTTCCCGATTTTAAAGAGTTGGCTTCGCGCGCTTACAGGACGAACGAGATCGACGACGATTCCCCGGCTTTTGACGGCGATACAACCGACGAACGCGGCGGGGGCGGGTTTAACGATTACGCGTTGACAGACGACGACAAAGAACGGGAAGTTTCCCGGTTGGCCGAAGCGGAGTCGTCCGACGCGCGTTCGTCTCGAAATGATTCAGACGATGGCGAGAGCGACGGCGCGTCTTTCGCCCCTTAATTGTCCGTTCATTTTTTCGAAAAAAAACGCGCGACGTCAGACAAGCTCTTGTCGTCGGGAAAAAAGAGCGCTAGAATGAGCGCGCGGCGCGTCCTTTGGTTGGGCGCGCGACGTTTCGTCGATCGGATTTCGACAAGCGCGTTGATCGAGAATGTTTTTACCGATTTTCGTTTGTCGTTTTCGTATAAAACGAGTCCTCACTTTTAGGAAAGGTTTTTAGCAGAGAAAAATATGTCGCTTAGGAGAATGGACAATGGTCCTCGCGGAGGAAACGCCGGTGGAAATTCTTCCGGACAACAACGCGTCAACGAGATGATTCGTATCGCTCAGGTGCGCGTGATTTCAGACGAGGGCGAGCAACTAGGGGTGATGAGTTCGCAAGACGCTCTCGCCAAGGCACGCGCCGCCGGACTTGATCTCGTTGAAGTCGCGCCTCAGGCCAAACCTCCTGTTTGTCGTATTATGGATTACGGCAAGTATAAGTATCAACAAAAGAAACGCGTTGCGAAGCAACAAACGAATAAGACGCAAATTAAAGAATTACGTTTGCGTCCCAAGACCGGCTCCGCCGACGTCCAGGTTAAGGTCAATAAGGCGAAGGAATTCCTTGCCAAAAAAGACAAAGTCGTCGTTTCGATCATCTTTCGCGGTCGTGAAATGGCTCACGTCGACGAAGGGGAGAAATTGTTGGAGGCTTTTATCGCCGAACTTACGGACGTGGCAAAAGTTGAGGCGGCTCCTAAACAA
>CAMZEO010000394.1 GCA_947305735.1 uncultured Planctomycetales bacterium
AACCCACGACCCACGGATTAAGAGTCCGTTGCTCTACCCACTGAGCTATAGAGGCGCGCGAATAAAGAACCGAAACCGAAAAACGTTTTCCAGCCCTCATACTCGAGGTAATTTTACCGTCGGTCCAGGAATTGACAAGAGCGTTTTTAAATATTTTCCTTATTTTCCTCGGTAGAATAGGTTTTTTCCAGTGTTATTGTTCTCCCTCATTTTACCGCGACGTCGCGAAAAATACCCGCCGATTTGACGTTTCGCCAAATCGACGGGGGCTTTCTTTAAAGGTACGACGAAAGTCGAGTCCGATTATTAACCTCAGATATCGAGGTACTTTTTATAATCGCCGATGTTTGGCATGGACTTGTGGGAATCAGGTCCGAAGTAGCGCAAACCAACGAGAGGTTCGGAACCAGTGTTGACAATTTCAACGCCCTCTTTCGCCGCCGCGGCGGTGATGAAGATTTCGTCGTCCGGTTCCTCGCCATAGTAAATCATATTGGGCGATTCGATGTTGAGTTTGCCCATCGTTCCGCGACCCTGAGTCGTGATCCACGCGCTCGCGGCTTCGTCTTTCATGAGGCACTTGCAACCGGGCATAACGGTAAGTTCTTTAGCCGTGACGCGTTGTTTGCCGTCGATGAGACCGTAAACGATCCACTTGTCGACATATTCGCCGTTCGGGGCGGATTTTTCCTGGTCGACAATCGGCTCGAGATAGTTGTGGTCTTTGAAGAACGGGTCGACGTTCTTTTCCCAGTCGAGTTGTTCGACGATGAAATCGAGGTCGAATTTCTTGTCGTCGGGAACGTTTTTAACGAGAAGATCCCAAGAGATTGCGTCGTGATCGGTGAGGGATTGGAACATGCCAAAGACGTCGGAACCCCACTGTGGTTCATAGGTGCAGACAGAACCCGGCGCATGAAGAACGCCGGCGGGAACGACCCAACCGGTTCCCGGCTTAAGACGATAGGCTTTGGACAGGTCGAGAATGCCGTTATCCCCCTTGTTCCAGTTTTCAAGACACTTGCGAACTTGTTTTTTGGTCGTGCCCGGTTCAAGCCCCATAAACGTGTAGTCGAAACGGTTTTCAGCGGCGTTGAGTTGCGGAGGATAATAGTAAGCTTCCGGTTTGCCGTCCTGCTCCGTCAGATTGGCGTCTTTGTCCATCTGGTGCATATGATGGGGAAGAGGACCAAGATTATCGAAGAATTTCGAGAAGACCGGCCATCGTTGGTATTGGTTCCAAATAGCGTCGCCGACAATAGCGCCCTTGCCTTCGGCGACGGCGTCGCGGAGAAGGAAACGTTTTCCAGCAACGCGGATATAGCTGAGTCCTTCGTCTTCGGTTCGTCCGACATTATCGGCCTCGGTCGTGCTTGCGAACCAACGTTCGTCGA
Source organism: uncultured Planctomycetales bacterium (assembly GCA_947305735.1). Lineage (GTDB taxonomy): Bacteria > Planctomycetota > Planctomycetia > Pirellulales > Thermoguttaceae > RUG369. Next base: position 1,395 of record CAMZEO010000394.1, read on the forward strand.
TGCCACCGCGATCAAGGCCGAGGGCGTACCAGTCGGTTTGCGCGAGTTTGATTCGACGTCCTGGTTTGCAGAAGACGCGAGGCACCCAGTTCGGGGTCAGTCTAAGCAGACCGGCGCCCTCGTCCATCGCTTGAGCCAGTAAAGAAGGGAGTTCGCCGGCGGCGGCAATAGCGGAACGACTTTTGGTAAGCATAAGTATTCTCCTGGAAAAAAAAGTGATAACGACGGCGTTCTATCTATGAGGAAGACGCCGGGGTGAAAAGCGAGCGAACGCTTTTTGAAAAACGACGGCAAGCGACGACCCGTCCTTTCGGTTAATTATGCAAGGACGAGCGCGCCGTGTCAAATACTTTTCAATTATTTTCTTCGTCTTTTGGAAAGAATCCCTCAAGAGCTCGTTTAGGCTTGTTCGCCAGCAAATAGAGGGACAAGGCGATTCCAATCGCAAAAGTCGCCAAGCTGACGCATTGAGAAACAGTTAAACCCGTTCCGCAAAACGACTCTTCGTCAGTTCGGAGAAGCTCGATGCAGAATCGGTGAATCGGATAGAGGAGCAATAACGCGGCAAATACGATTCCGTCTCTCTTCACAATTCGAGATAAAAATAAAAGCGTTACGCAAACGATTGACATATTGATTGAACTGTATATTTGCGTAGGATGAACCGGCTTGGCTCTTGCGGGCTCCGGGTGAAACACGACGTCGCGCGCATTTACTGCGGAGCGCTTTTTTTCGTCGTCGCTCGCTTTCTTTCCATCTTTGTTCATAAGCGTCAAAATAACGTCGGCGTCAGATTTTGGATTCCAGATATTGAGGAAGAAATAAAAAACTTGCGCGTTGTTTTCAACGCGATATCTCTTAATCCTACTTTGTTTTGTTTGTCCCTCCACATTTTTGACCGCAAGATTAAATCCTTTGGGAACGATTCCCACATTGCAGATTCTATCTCCGGCTTTGATTCCCGCTTTTTCCGCTTCGCTTCCCGGATCGACCGAATCGATAACAACGGGCGCGATGGTTTCCGTCGCTATGTTGATATGTTTCTTTTTTATCGAGAACAGATTCTTTTCGGGATTGTCCTTTGTTTCCGGCAACGATAGCGTAATTCCGTAGAGAGAGATAACGCCTTCGTCCAATTGTTGCGTATAAGCCGGACTATCGGGGGGAAAAACAATTGCCCACGGCAGATCGCAGGCGCCTCCAAAACAGCAGCCGTTCATCAAACACCCGAGTCTTCCAATGGCGATACCTAAGGCAAGACCTGGAGCGAAGAGGTCAAGCGTCGCTAAAACAGGAAGTCTTTTGGCAATTAGAAAAATAACAACGGCTACGATTCCTCCTATTATGGATCCATAAACAACGAGACCTCCGTTAGTTACGTCGATCGCGTTAATTAAAGTTTCCCTAAAGGAACCTGTTTGAAGTTCGTTCCAATACTGAGCGACGTAGAAAAGTCTCGCCCCTATGATTCCGCTGAAGGCGGCGACGAAAACGATCGATAAAATCAGTTCAACGGGGTAATTCCAGAGCTTTTTTCCTCGACGCAACGTCACC
>CAMZEO010000395.1 GCA_947305735.1 uncultured Planctomycetales bacterium
GCGTCGCTACGATCCAGCCGCCAACAGAATACATTAACGTTGATTTTCGTCGACCGCATTCTCTGCAGACCTCGCTCATTATATCTTGTATGCAGACGCGGCGAACAGGGAGCGCTCAATTATCGGACAAGCGTTCGTTTATTGTAAGATACCGTTGGGAATAGGCGTTAAAAAACTCGCGCCACTTCTGTGTGACGCCTGGATCGCTGCCGAGCATATGATTCGAATTCGGAAAAATAAGCAGATCAAAAACGGGCGTTCCCGAACCTGACGGCGTCTCGGGGCTTCCTCCCTCGCCCCGTTTTCCAAATTCCCGTATCAGCGCCATATACTGCGTAAAGGGAACGACAGAGTCCTTTCCCCCGTACGCGGCAAGCGTCGGAACGGCAGATTCGCCAATAAAAGCCGCGGGCGAGATACTCCGCGCCGCCGCAAGAGCCTTCTCGTTCGGACCTCGCAAATCGTCGGCTGTCGTCGCCACCCCTGACATAAACGAAAGAAAAGAGGCCGGTCCCGAAAGATCGCCGTCTCCCGGCCCCCACGCGCCCGGCGTGTAGAAATCGCTCGGAGCCGCGCGCGGCGCGACAAACGCGACCTCGACCGGAGGATTCGCGTTTTCGCGAGTTTTGTAGGTATAACCGTAAAGCATAGCCAGATGTCCGCCTGCGGAATGACCGCTCACCGCGACCTTTTCCACGTCGTAACCATGCTCCGCGCCTACCTCCTTGAGTTTGGCGAGCGCAAGGTCGATCTCGTCAAGAACCTTGTAGACTGAATATCCCGCTTTCTCTTCGGCGCTTAGTTTGTAATTATAGAGCATATACTCCATATTCGCCGTCAACCAGCCCTCTTTCGCGAAATGGCGAGCAAAGCCCTGCTCGTTGGCGCGTGATCCGCTGGTCCAGCCTCCCCCATGGACAAAAAGAATCGCCCCCTTGAGTTTCGACGGATCACGCTCTTTCGGGAGATATACGTCCATAAGCTCCCACTCCCGGGCGCCGTAGGCGACGTCGGCTAAAAGAGCGCCGTCGGCGCCGTCCTCCCATCCCTCGGCGTAACCTCCGTCGCGCATCGCTTTGTTCAATCCGACGCAGGAAACGCCGCTCACAGCGATTATCGTCAACGCCAAAACCAGGAAGAAAAGCAAACTACGCAATTAGTAAAAGCGCGACGGTCTTTTTTTCGTTCAAAGCGAGAAACTATTTGTACCATAAAGCAAACCTGTATTGATAATAATAACGAGGAACTCCCGTAGGTTGTCGAACGAAACGCGGCCCGTTACGATTACGGCGGCTCCTTCAAAACAGAACGTTCTAACGCGACGTCAAAAAGCAAGATCAGACGTAAAACTCACATCCTCGCGCCGCCTGACGTTGAGAACGGTTCTCCCCCTGATTCACTCTCTTTTATCTCCTCACATAGCAAAGACGACGTCGTCGGGCAAATTGTTACCATAAAGACCTGCCCTCAATAAAAAAAATAAGGGAGATATACACAAATATAACGGAAAAAGCTATAATAGGCGCGGTTTATGGTCGCCAAATCACAAACGCCATTCGCGTGTTCCACTTCATGGGAAGCGCTCGTTTGTCCGCGCTGCGTTCCTAAGGACGATTCCTTGACTTCCACTTCTCCGCAAAAACCAGACGACTTCGACGAAGACGCTCGCCTCATGCTTGCCGTTCAGGCCAACGATCCGCTGGCTTTCGAGCAACTGATGCAGCGCAATCAGTCTCGCGTCGCCGCGTTCCTGCAATGGCTCGTCGGCAATCAACAGCTCGCGGAGGATCTTACTCAGGAAGTCTTTATGCGCGTGTATCAACATCGCGCAACCTATCGTCAGGAAGCGAGATTTTCGACGTGGCTCTACCGCGTCGCCCATAACGTCGCGTTCAACGCTCTGCGCGCTAAAAGTCGACGTCCTGAAGCGCTTTTTAGCGGAGTCTCCAGGCGCGTTTCCGGAGAAACAACCGGACTGGGGTTCGAAGAAAGCGTCATGGCCAAGACCAGCGCGACCCCGACGCGTCAGCTCGCAAAGATCGAGATTCAGCAAATCGTCCGCGACGCGGTCGAAAAACTCCCCCCGCGACAACGGGAAGCGATCGTTCTTTCCCGTTTTAACGAAATGAGCTATCAGGAAATCGCAGACGTTATGAATATGACCCCGCAAGCTGTAAAATCGCTGCTCTGCCGCGCGCGATTGAATCTCAAGGAGGTTCTGGCTCCCTATGTTGAGGACGGGAGGATAACGTCATGACGATTCCAAACTCTCGATATCCGCTCTCTAACGCCGCTACCGGCGCGATCGACAAAACACGCGACGCGCTTGACGCCCTCAATCTTGAAGAAGCCGAAGTCTACAACTTCAATCTGGATAATGACGAATCAGACGACGTCGAGCCCGTCGACGAACTTGATCTACAGGTCGAAGCCTATATCGCCGGCGAGATGTCCGAGCAAGAACTCGCTGATTTTGAGAAAAGACTGAAGATCGACGCTGGACTCCAGCGACGCGTTGAACTGGAAAAGAAAGCGTTTGACGCGCTCGACGCGCTCGAAGAAGCCCCCAAAAACGTCGACCTGACGGAACAAACAGTCGAACGGCTCAATACGGAAGCGAAAGCGCAACTGGAAAAGCTCGAATTCGCCGCGGACGCGCTATTCAGATCCTCGCGCCTGTCGTCTGTCTGTTCCTCGGATACTGCGCCTTCTCTGCGTTCTCACCCGACGTCTGTCTCCAACGTGAACGCGACGCGGAAGTCGTCGAACGACTCGTCCAGCTTGAGGCCGTCGGAGATTTCGAGTATCTTCAGGCTCTGGCAAACGCCAATCTTTTCGAAGAATGGCGCAAGACGCCCGCCGCAAACTCGCCCAACGCGAAACGCGCGGAAAACGTCGTCTCTGCCGAGGTTCGCGAACGCCCCTAT
>CAMZEO010000396.1 GCA_947305735.1 uncultured Planctomycetales bacterium
CGCAAAATGTCCAGAAAAAGAAATTATCATTTTCTGCAACCCCGAAATCACTAAGCTGGAAATACCTTACGAATACTGGTTCCCCATCTTAACCGCAAAGCGTATGAGCAAAAAAGTCCAAGTTGTCTACGTTAAAAACGAAGAAGAAACCGACATTTTAGGTCGGGTTCTCGCCAACGCGCTTCCTCCTGGAACAGTAGTCGCGCTGATTGGCGCGTTAGGAGCGGGAAAAACTCGTCTTGTTCAGGGCGTTTGCGAAGCGCTTAGCATTTCAAAAGACAACGTCGGCAGTCCGACGTTTGTCTTGATACGAGAATATCAAGGAACGAAGCGTTCTGTTTACCACTTTGACGCTTATCGTTTACAAAACTCTGTCGAGTTTCTTGATTTAGGCGTGGACGAATATTTTGACTCAGAGGGACTCTCGTTTGTCGAATGGGCCGATAAAGTAGAAGACGCAATGCCCGACAAATATCTGGAAATATCTGTTTTTCCCGTCGGCGACCAGGCGCGTCGTTTTACTATTGCCGCCTGCGGAGAACTGGATTCGAGTCTTGAAAATTTAATTCTTACCGAATGGCAAAAAGTATCGTCGCCTCAATGAAATAAAAACGGCAAACAAATTGCGAATAAGATTCTTTTCTAAAGCTAGTTCGTTGAACGCCGATACGAAAATCGCTAGTCCGTCTGTGAAAGAAAATATAACGTTTTTTCAGTTTTTTTCTGTCGAGTTTCTCTCTAATGTCCTACCGAAACGCGCCTTTCTTTTTATTGTCCCCACTGTTTTATTTATCGTTCTTTTCCTCCCTTCCTTTTCTGGCGACGCTCGTTTTTCTTATCGAGACGTTGCTTTTTACTACTATCCGTTATTTCAACAAATACAAAATGAATGGGATCAGGGAAGGTTGCCTCTGTGGACGCCGTATGTAAATCTTGGACAACCCTTGGCGGCAGATCCAACCGCGTCAGTATTTTATCCTCTAAAACTTGTTTTTTTTCTTTCCAGTTATAATATCCTCAGCTACGGAACTTGTTTTAAGCTATATATCTGGATCCATGTCGCCATTGCCTTTATACTGTCTTATCGTCTGTCAAGAAATTTAAAAATATCATGCGAAGGCGCTTTGTTAGGCGCGTTAACATATACTTTTTCAGGTCAGATTCTCTTTCAGTACGCTAATGTTATTTATCTCGTAGGAGCGGCATGGACGCCCGGCATTTTTTCACTTGCGCTAAGTTTCTATCGCGAGAAAAAGTTTCGAAAAAAGGTAAAACAGCTTTTTAAACTTGGCATTCCACTGTCGTTAACGATATTGGGGGGAGAACCTCAAATCGTTTATTTATCAATTTTAACGTTAACAATCATTTTTGTGTTTGTTCACGTCGAATTTGGTTTATATCCTCATACTATTGGGAAACGCTTCCATCTCGTTAATTTCCAGTTTTTTCCACGCGTTGTTAACGCGTTCGCATTTACATTTTTTATTTCCATAATCGTCTTTTGCTATTCCGCCATACAAATTCTGCCGAGCCTTGAAATGGTCGGTCGTTCTCAAAGGACTGATAAGAATCGTCCTAGTACTATCTGGGAAATTCCCCGACTGCCTTGTTCAAACGTCTCGACAGAATTTGACAAGGCGATTAACGAAATCTCCTATGATGAGCTTTTATGCGCCGACTTTTCTTACGGAGGACGAAGCTGTTCGAGTTACCGATTTAGCGTGGGACCTTGGCGCTGGCTGGAGTTTCTATTCCCCAATATTGGAGGTCGACAATTTCCCAAGTTTTCTCGTTGGTTTAACGTCTTTCCTGAAGAAGTCTCCGTGTGGACGCCGACTTTATATTTTGGAGTTTTTCCGTTCCTTTTAGCTATTTCTGTTTTTAGCTTTCGTTACAAAGCTGGCAAAAGTAATCCATTTCAGGTTATTGGAACTTGGATTGTCCTTATTTCCTTATTGGCGGGAATGGGGGGATTTGGGTTGGTCTGGTTTTTTCGCGCATTCTGTTGTATTCTTCCCGATTATCAGATATCTGCGTCTTTTTCCAACTATGATCCAGTAGGAGGAGTGTACTGGTTATTAAACACAACGCTACCATATTTTTCCAACTTTAGATATCCCGCGAAACTAATAACTCTGACAATGTTAGGATTCTCTTGTCTTACGGGGTTAGGTTGGGATCGTAAATCAAGCTCGTCGAATCTAAAAAACAGCCTTGTTTTCACTATTGTCGTTGCTTTTGCGGGTCTGATTTTCATTTCATTCAAGGGCAAAACTTTTTTTTCTTCCATAATCGCGACAGATCCTCTATTTGGTCAATTTCAGCCTTCCCTTGCTCAAAGCGTGGTAAGTTGCTCTTTTCTTCACACAATAGTCGTTTTGTCAATTTCTTTGTTGTTGTGTCATTTTATTTCTCAAAAAAAAATAATTACCCCGTCTCGCAACACTCAAATCCTTTCATTTTGTCTCCTCGCCGTTACTGCCGCTGACGTCTATATTTCCAACAGCTGGATTATCGTCGTTTCTCCAACTTCTTTATTTGAAAGAAGCTCCGATTTCTCAATGCAAATTGAAAAGGAACAAAAAAGCTATACGCGCCTTCTTCAACCGAAGGTTCAAAATGATAGAAATACTGTTGCTTTAAATGAGTTTAACGCTGTTAGACGTTCGAGGAGCTATTTCAGAAAGAGATTATAACGTCTTTATTAATGAGACTCTTAACAAGACAGATGTTGGAGATTATCTACGTTTCTTAGACGTCCGGTATGTGATCGGTCCGAAGTTTTGGACAGAATACTTACTAAACCTTGATTCAAAGAAGAATTCTGAAAAACAGATTTCGTCTCAATTAGACGTTAGCGTCTCCATGGTTCCCCTTAAATTACCTACTGCGAG
>CAMZEO010000397.1 GCA_947305735.1 uncultured Planctomycetales bacterium
AAGTATCTCAAAAACATGGGGGATCATCGGCAAAACGTCATCATTGTCGAATGGACGCCCGATCAAGGTCATTTTGTCAAAGGCATACGTAAAGAAGACGGATCCTTCGAATTCAACTTCTCTCTTTTTGAACGTTTTTTGAGCCTTGCGGAAAAATACGGGGTCGCGGATCGCATCGAACTGCAACATATCGGGGGAATCGACCGATCCAGACACTCGGTTAGTTTCCATTCGGCAACATTTTATGACGAGAAAACCCAAAAGGACGTAGTCCTTTCCGTTGACGAGTGGCTCGAACCGTCCCTCAAAGCGCTTTGCGACTATTTGAAAAAGACGGGTCGACTTGAACGTTCGATGATTCACGTCGCCGACGAACCGTATCTACCGGATATCGAGTCGTGGCGCGTAGCGTCGAAAAGAATTCGCGAAATTGCTCCGGAACTCAAACAAATCGACGCTATAGAAACGATGAATTTCACAGACCGACTTGACGTCTGGGTTCCCAAACTCTCGCATTTCGATCGTTGGCGTCAAGGTTTTGAAGCCCGACGCGGAGACGGCGAATTTTGGTACTATATCTGCTGTCATCCGATCGGTATTCACTACCCCAACCGCTTTATGGATATCCCCGGCGCGCGCGTTCGCGTTTTGCACTGGATCAACTATTCCGAAAACCTCGTCGGCTATCTGCATTGGGGATATAATCATTGGCAGGGCGACGCGTTTGGCGCTCCGACGGAGACTTACGGTCCCGGCGACACGCATATCGTCTACCCGGGATCCGACGGACCGCTCGACTCGATTCGCTGGGAACTTGAACGGGAAAGCGTCGAGGACTTCGAATACCTGAAGCTGCTCGAAAACAGCGTCGCTCGATACAAAAGTGAGCTTGATCCGGAAAAATCGTGGGCGATCGATCCGAAAAGCAGACCGATGGAGCTGGCGCGGAAAATCGTTCCCGACTTGGTTCACACCACGTTGGATGGAACGCTTATTGAACAAACTCGTCTGGAAGTCGCGAGAGAAATCGAAGCGGCGTTTGGCGATTTGCGCCTGGTCGTTCAGACGTTCCCCGAAGACGGAAAAACAATCTATTCTGGACCTAATCTTGTCGAATTGTACGGAGTTACTTCTCCCGGCGCGTCGGTGTCGATCAACGGTGAAAAGACTGAAGTCGACGAAGACGGATTCTTCAAACGCCTTTTTTATGCCGACGTCAAAGGATCGATGGACGTTGTCGTTAAAGCGACTCTTGGAGAAAAAACCGTTCAAACAACTCGTTCGTTCATCATTGAATAAAACAATCCATCGGCGGTTCCAGTCCCCGCTATGTTTGGAGATTGGAACCGCCTTTTTAGCAAGACTCAACGTTTGAACCAGTCCTTCATACATCGCAACACTTGAACTAATTCTTCCTCCTCAATTACGTAAGGAACCATAGCATATAGGTAATTCAAAAACGGACGAGCAAAAACGCCGCGTTCGTAGGCGTATTCTTTGTATCCGTTCAAAGCGGCAGAATCATTCGTTTCAAAACAAACGCAACCGCCAAGAATTCGTATATCTTGGATGCGTTCATCTTGAAAATCTTCCGTTTCTCCTCTCGTAATTGCTTCAATCTTAGCAATTTTCTCGAGGTAATCGCCCTGTTCAAAAAGTGATATCGACGCTAACGCGGCGGAACAAGCCAGGGGATTTCCCATAAATGTAGGACCGTGCATCAACGCTTTTTTCGGATCGGAATCGTAAAAAGCCTGAAAAACTTTTTCGTTGGCGACGGTCGCCGCGTGACCAACGTACCCCCCGTCAACGCCTTGCCAAGGCACGTTACGTCGGGATGAACGAGATCGGACACAAACCGATTGCCCGTCCGACCAAATCCTGTGGCGACCTCGTCAAAAATCAATAAGACGTCAAACTTGTCGCATAATTCGCGAGCGCGTTTAAGAAACGAGACGTTGTAGACGCGCATACCCCCGGCGCACTGAAGAAGCGGTTCGACGATAAAACAATTCAATTCTTCGCCGTATCGCTCAAAAGCCGATTCCAAATCGGTAATCGTCGTAGGAATGTGGACATTATATCTTTTTTTACCATAAGCATTAAGAATAAAATGATATTCTTCGTAGTCCCCCGCTTCCATCGTCTTGAAAGTATCGCCGTGATACGCGTGTTTAAGGGATAGGATTCTTGTTCGATTGAAATTTCCTTTGTTCACGTGATATTGCAACGCCATCTTCAACGCGACTTCAACGGCAACGCTACCGGAATCGGAGAAAAAAGAATACTTCAGATCGCCGGGTAAAATCTCTTCCAATTTAGCGGACAAACGTTCAACCGGATCATGCGTCAAACCCGCTAACGCAACGTGCGAAAAACGTTTCGCTTGTTCGACGATAGCGTTAGTAATGACGGGATGTTTGTGTCCGTGAATAGCGCACCACCAAGAAGATGTAGAATCAATTAGTCTCCGATTCTCCGTATATAGGAACACTCCCTCCGCGTCGACGATTCGAAACGGCGGCGCGAGATTCTTCATTTGTTGATAAGGTCGCCAAATCATTTGAAAAACTCATTCGATAAAAAGATCTTTTAAAACGTCAAATTCAAGATCAAGTTCAAGCGCCCCCTCTCGAACGTAACCAACAATAGGAACGCCGGTTATCCGTTCACAAACCACGAGATTGTCCTCCTCAATAAAGTTTCCAGGCGTAAACCGATTGAAAACGACGCCTCGAATCGAAATATTTCTCGATTGCATATAATCGACGGTTAATGCAACGTTGTTAATCGTTCCAAGACCAGCGTTGGCGACAATCAAACAACCTAGGTTTAATTCTCTAACAACGTCTTCCAGCAGCATCTTGGTTTCTTCTAAAACAATCGGACA
>CAMZEO010000398.1 GCA_947305735.1 uncultured Planctomycetales bacterium
CAACTGGACGCCGACAAAATTTTTGTTATGATGTGTCAGTCGCGGCGCGTTTTTTCGTCGAGACGACTTGGATAGAGTTTTAATCGCGACTTTGCCGGTCGCGTCGCCGCAGGAAGAGTTGAGAAAATGATCGTTATCGAACGTATGTTGGAATCGTTTCGCGTCCCCAAGCGCTTCGGCGCGCTCGTCGCTTGTTTCGCGCTTTGCGTCGTCGCGTTCGCGTTAAGCTCTTCGCCGACGCGCGCTCAAGACGACGACCTTTTCAATTTTGACGACGGCGAGCCGGCCGCCGCGGCGCCCGCCGAACCCGCGTCTTCCGCGGACGGCGCCGCCGAAAACGCGTCGACCGCGGGCGCGTCGGGCGGCGAAGAGCAGGTCAAGAGCCAGAACTATCTTTCGTGGATGTTTCACGCGCTGGGCTGGTTCTTCACGCTCGTCTTTTCGCTGTTGTCGCTCTCGATGGTCGCGTTGATCGTGATGAATATCGTGTCGTTGCGTCGTTCGGCAATGTGCCCCGAGGATCTGACGCGACAATTTGGGGAATTGCTGGACGAAGGTAAGTTTCAAGACGCCTACGAATTGGCCAAGGACGACGAATCGCTTCTCGGCAAGGTTCTTTCGACGGGTCTGGCGCGCATGCCGTCCGGCTTTGAAAAAGCGACGCAGGCGATGCGCGACGTCGAGCAGGAAGAGACGATGCGTCTCGAGCATCAGCTCGGGTACTTGGCGCTCATCGGCAATTTGGCGCCGATGATCGGGCTTTTCGGCACGGTCGTCGGCATGATCGCGTCGTTCCAGGCGATCGCGGCGGGCGGAGCGGCTCCCTCTCCGCAAAAACTCGCCGAAGGCATCGCGACGGCGCTCTTTACGACCGAGCTGGGGTTGGCGATCGCGCTTCCCGCGCTCGCCGCGTTCGACATTTTGAAGAACCGATTGGCTCGGTTCGTTCTGGACGCGTCGGTCGTGAGCGACAACTACATGGGTCGTTTCTCGAACGTTGAAGCTCCGAAGAACTGACGGGGGACGCGATGAAACGGGAACGCGTCTTATCTCGGCTGAAAGCCGCCGAAGTTAACATGACGTCGATGATCGACGTCGTGTTCCTCCTTATTTCGTTCTTTACGCTTGTGATGAATTTCTCGCAGGCGGAACAACACGAAGAGATAACGTTGCCCAACAGCGAGTTGGCGCAACCGCCCGAGGTCGCGGAAGCGGAACAGATCACCGTTCAGGCGCTGGCGGATTCCACGATTATCGTCGGGGCGGTTTCTTGCGGAATCGAGAACGGCGAGTACCGTTCGACGTCCTTTGGCAAAACGCTTAATGAAGAGCTGCGCTGGCGCGAAACGATACGAAAGATTCAGCCTTCCGACGTGACGATCGTGATCCGGGGAGATCGCGACGCCGAGACCGGATTCGTGCAGAAAATCATCGCCGCGTGTCAGGCGCTCGGAACCGATTCGTTCGTGTTGCGCGCGCGTCAGGTTCGCGAGGAATAAACGCGGCGCCGTTCGAGGTCGAATCGTCAAAACGCGCGTCCCGCGGAGATCTCCGACGAAAGTTCCGTCGGACGAGCCGCCTTCCCCGTTCGGGTCGATCGGAGAGTTTGCGTCCGCTCTCTCGCGTTGGTTTCGCCTCGTCTTTTGTTAAGACGCGACGAACGCCGCCGGCGAAACTGTTTCGCGCGGCGGCGTTTCTTAACGGTTTGGTCTCTTGTCTTTCGCGTTTCTGAAAGCGGTTCTTATTTTTCGTTCGACGTCGTAAGATCCCGCCCAGCGTTCTATTTCGCGTTCTCCCTCCGTCGCGGAGCGTTTGACGAGCGCGAACGTCGGGAAGAGCGCGACTCGTTTTTCTTTGGCGCGTTTTGCTCCGTCCGGATCGTCGCGATAAACCGACTCGATCGGATATTCGCGCTTTAGTCGTTGAACGATAGGTCTTATCTTGTCGCAATGAACGCAGACTCCCGGCGTTTGATACGTGTAAACGACGAGCGCGCAACGATCGGATTCCGGTTCCTCGGCAAGCGTTTGACGCGTCGAAACGGCGAGCGACAGCAGACACAAGGCGAGCGCGAGCAGGAACCAGGCGAGCGCGACTTGCCGTTTCGTCCATTTTTTACGAACGTTCATTCAATGTTCTCCTTATTGGAACGCGGTTGACGATAAATAAACGAAACGATCGCGCGTCCGAACGAGCCTTTCGTTTCTTTGCCTTTGCGACGCCGAGTTCGACCATGCGGATAGGCGCGGACGAACCGCCAGCGTTCGGAACGTTCCAGGCGTCGGATAAGCGGGGCGGATCCCGAGACGATTTCCAGAACGCGTCCCCGTTCAAGTTCGAGCGCGCCCAGCGCGTCGAGAAATCCGCTTCCGACGCCGATTCCCTGCCACGTCGGGGCGACGACGAGTCGATGAACGCGCCGACGTCCGCGACGTCCTTCGCTTTGCATAATCGCGGCGAACGCGACCGGTTCGCCGTCGATTGTCGCGGCGTAACAGCGCGCGCTTTTGTTGAGCGAGCCGGTCAGATAGTGAAACGGCGCAAAATCTCGCCAGAGAACGCTGGACGCGTTCCGAACCTCGACGACGATTTCGGGGCGCCGAAGACGCCTCCGCGTCAACGTTCCGGTTTCCATGTCGAGCGTCCAGTCGGGCTCCAGCCAGCGTTGGACGTCGCGCCGATGCGCGACCGCGACGAGCTTTTTGGCGAACGCGCCGCGGTCGAACGCTTTTCGCAACGCGATCGACGCGGTTTTCGCGGTTTTTTCGTCGACGAGACTCGCGAATTCGTCGACGACGAGCGATCCGGGCGCGTCCAGGAGCGCCTTGCATAGATCGCAACGAAAGCGCTCTCCTGAACTTAACGCG
>CAMZEO010000399.1 GCA_947305735.1 uncultured Planctomycetales bacterium
TAATTTTATTTGGATTTCTTGTGAAAATATTTTATTTCGGCGAGGGACAATTTCTAGAAATTTGGCGAAGAACTGTTGACGTAATCCGTCTCCTTTCTTTGGTCGGCTCGCCGTCGTTCTTCGGATCGGCGGCGAGCTATCCAAAAGTCCTGCGGTTCGACCCTACTCCTAGTCGATTTCACATTACCCATCGTCCATTTCAGATAATGTCGCAGGGCTCCTAGGGCGCGTCGCTGGAAACGGCGGCGCGTTCTTTCGGCTTCCGAAAACGACTCGGGTATTTTGGAAGGGCGTTCTTTGGCGACCGTCGCCGGAAAAAGGATCGCCCCTTTGAAAAGGCCGACGACCGCGCTTGTTTACTCGGTCGAAAAACTCGCAAGAGAGCCGGTCCTTGGATCTACGGCGATAAGGGCAAGCACGTTCTCTCAGAGGACGCCTCTAATTCTTCAAGGGCTCTTCGGCGGAAACGTCGTTGGGCTCTTTCATCCCGCCGAAAAAGACTCGGGTAAAACGGGAGGCGACCGCTCTTGTACTTCGGTCGGCGTCGTCGAACTTCTTACAAACGAGCGAAGTTTGACGCGAAAAACCCGCAAGGGGCGCTCCACAACTAAGGAATGCGAGGGCGGATAAGGACAAGCATATCCTTGATGGATAGTCTACTCTACTGACGGCGCCGCGTCGCAGAGTCCGTTTCCTCCTCTGTTTCGCCGATACAAGGGGTTTCAGATGCTTTTCCTCGTGGGCGGGCGCGCGCGCCGCTTCTTTCTTTGCGAAAAATGATAGCGCAGTTAGCGATTTTGATGTTCGTAATGGCGATTCACTCGCCGCTTATGAGTTTGGATATATTTAACTAGGGGCCAACAATGCCAAAATACGAATTTACGACTTTATTCGACGACGCCGCGGACGTCATCGTGATAACGATAGGGGCGAAGAGGACGGACGGCGGACACGTAACGGACGCGCAGAAGGACGCCGCGATGAACGCCGCCAAGAGCGTTCTTCAAATGATCGGCGCGGACGTTCAAGCGAATTCTTCGGCGATAATCAATCCGCTTGAGTTGCAGGAAGGCGAGTTTGCGCTTGTTTCGTCGTCCGTCGACGTTTCTGTAAAGACCTACGGAGAGATCGAGAATGGAAACGACGAAGTCGAAGAAGACAATCCGACCGTCGGACAAGACGAAACCGAATAGACCGGAGATTCCGAAGGTCAGGCTTGCCGACTTGTCGACCGACGGTTCCGAGCTGTTCGGGACGACTGTCGAAAAAGAGATTCGGGATTTGCGACGGGCCGCGCGAACCGCGCCGCTCGTCGGGGACTATCCGGCGTCGCTGATTTACCGACTTTACGCGGCGACCGGATCCGCGTCCGGAATTGGACTTCGACTTGGACTGAGTCGGGCGCGCGGGTGGCTTTTATTCGAGGAATTAAAGATAAGGCTTCGCGGCGAGTTGCGCAGGAAATATCCGGTTACGCTGAACAAGGAGAGAGGACGATGATTCGCAATACTTCGGAAAAGGTCGCGGCGCGAGTCGAACAGTGCGTCGCCGCAGCCGAGCTCGGACTTCGGCAGGCGCTCGAAAATCTGGACGCGCTGCCGGTTCTCAAAGGCGAAAAAGCGCGCGCGTCGATGGAGAACGTGCAGCGGTTCCTCTTCTCTATGTCGCACGAGTTCAACGCGCTTTCTCGAAAGCTCGAAACGAAGGGCTTTTGTTGTTACGAGAGAAAAGAATGAACGACGATGGGAATCCGACGAACGCCGAGCAGCTCGTCGTCGCGTTCGACCAATGCCGGACGAGTAAAGAGCTCGACTTCCTCGCGAAGGTTTGGCGGCGTCTAAATAAAACCTTCACGGAACAAGAGAACGACGCGGTCCTTGCCGCTGCGAAACGTGCGGCGGCGACGGGATTGGAGGACGACGACGATGTATAGGCGCGACTTTAAGCAGACCGTACTTTGGCAAAAGGTCAAAAAAGAGACGAACGAGATCGCTTGGGCGCTGTATAAATGCGATAGTCAGACCGACTGCGACTTGTACTGCAAGCGCGCGGGCGAGGTTGCGAGCGATATGTTTGAGTTTTTTCGAGAGATTCAGAAACAGCACGCGTTTCTTGAATCGGCGATAATAACGGCGCAGTTCAGGCGCGAGTTCATGAAGGGGAAAGAATGAGCGAGGAAAACGTAAAAATCGTTGCGAGTCTCGACGAACAGTTCTTCGACCGTATTATTTCCGCGTCGGTCGTTTGCGGAATCGTCAAGGCGATGATGAATCCGCAGAAGAGACGCGATAACGCCGAAGATCGAATTCGCGAGCTTGCGCGCGACGCAGTCGAGATTTTTTGGGCCGAATACCCGTTCGCCGACGTTTTGCGCGGTCAGCTTGAAGAGATAGCCGTTAAGGCGCGCGCCGCGTTCGATAAGAAAACTCGATGGAACGGCGAACGCTGCGAAGTCGACGTCGACGAAGAGTCGCTTAAAAAAGAGCTTGGAGAGATTGTGCGCGACGTCGTTCCGCAAGTCTACGCGACGCTAGGAGTGGAACTGTGAACGAAGATCGCGACGACGACGACCGCATCGGCGGCGTTATGACCCTCGAAGAGGTCGAAGCCGAAGAACGACTTGAAAAGCAGGCACAAATAATCCTAGATATTTACAAGATATTTCATCCGGAGTCGGAGGAGCTTGACGATGGCGACAGTGTACTTCACAAATAACGCGGATTCCGGCGACGGATCGCTTCGCGCCGCTTGGACGAGCGCGAACGACGGCGACGAGGTTAAGCCGGATCCGAACGCGTTCGACGACGATACGATCGAAATACTCCTCGACTCGCGACTGACGGCGCGAACGATCGACTTG
>CAMZEO010000400.1 GCA_947305735.1 uncultured Planctomycetales bacterium
TATCGTTTGATACAAGAATCATAGCATGCCGCGCCGCTTCTGTCACGCGCGGGGGCAGTTAAAAAAACGCTCCGCTTGCCGGTTCCGCCACGATTCACGCCGCAGGCCCGCCCGGCCGGGAGGCATCGGGGAGGCGCGGCTCCCCGGTTCTTTTCTATCAGAGAACGCGAGCCGACAACGTCGGCGATTTTATATGGAGCGAAACGCAAACGATGAGAAAAAATCTCAACTACTCCGACGTCATAACCGTTTGGCTCGACGAAGACGAAAACAACAAGTTCGAGCCGAAGCCGGGTTGCGCTTATTGTATTCATTACGAGGACGCCGCCGGGAATAAGCAGGCCGTCAATATTTTCTTTGACCTGATTAGCAAAACGCCGGACGTCGACTGTTGCGAGATCTGCCCGTTCTCGCGAAACAAGAGACCAAACGACGAGCCGCCGTGCAAATTTATGATTTGCGACGGTCTGGCTCCGATCGAGTTCGACTTTGCCGCCGATAACACGACGCTGATTTTCAAAACTAGCTACGAACCGATTTTTATCGATTCCGAAGAATTGGAAGAAGGCGTTCTTGAAGACGCCGCGCGCCGACGTCGCGAGCTCTCTTTTAAGTTGGCCGGTTGTCAGTCTCTGGAAGAAATCGAGAAAGAGTACGAACGTTGGGTCGAATTGACGCCGGGTTATTTGCGCGACGTTCCGGATTTGGACGAACTCGCGCTCAAAGCGGTAGAATCAAGGAAAATAGCGTTGGGACTCGCCGACCCGGAACCGGCGAAGAAGAAAAAGGGACGACCGCGAAAGGTGAAAGAGAAAAAAGAAGAAACCGTCGAGCCGCCGATAGCGCCCGCGCCCGAGCCGAAAAAGGGAGCCGGAAAAATGAAATCCGCGTCCGCCATTCAGCCGACGGTCTTCGTTCCGGCGACCGATCCTCCGCCGGTTCTCTACGCGCCCGTCGATTCTCCCGACTCCAGAAAGAGCGAGGAACGGCGAAAAGAATGGGAAGACGCGCTTTTGGAACTCGACAAAGAAGCGCGCGAATGGGAAATCAAAGCGGCGAAATTTAAGAGCGACGCGAAAGAAGCGGCCAATGTCGCGAAGATTATCCGCGAGAAAATCGCGAAACTCCTTTCGGGCGGTTCGGAAAATTACGTCGACGAGACGCCGCTTTTTAACGGAATCGAGGACGCGACCGAAGAACCGAACGCGAACGCGGAACAGGACGAAGAAAACGACTGATGAAACGAGGAGAACGCCGTGAATCTTAAATTATTGACGCGGCTCAAGACGAGAGACGCCGCCGTCGTTTACGAATATCTTTTTGAACGACTGGATCGTTCGCCGGGCGCGATCGAGGGGACCAGTTGCGAGCGGATCGCCGCCGAGCTTGCGCGCGACGGGATCCAAACGGCTCGAGGAGCCGCGTTCAGCGCTCGCGTCGTTCGCTCCAAACTCGACGAGCTCGAAGAGCTGGAAGTCGTTCAGCGCGAATCGATCGAGGGCGCGACGTTCACGCTTTTCGTTTATCTGCCGTATCCGCGCCTTCCGGAAGACGGCGAGGAAAAGAAGCCGGAGCCGGTCGACCATTACGGAGGTCGGACGTTGTTCGATTGCCTGCCCAAAACGGAAACGAAAACGGAAACCGTTTTGGAAACGGAAATGGAAACGGCGGAAAAAACGAGCGTCGCCATTAATAAAGAAAATAAAGTTAATAATAAAAAAATAAATAAAGCGCGTTTGGAATCGAAAAAAGTTTCGACGCCGAAGCCGACGATCGTCGCGTCGACTCCGACGACGAGCGACGGAGCCGAGGTTGGGATCGAGCCGACGGCGTCTAAAACGGCGTTTAAAAAACCGGCGACGGACGAAATTCGGAGCCGGATAAATTTTGCCGACCCGATTGCCGCCGGGTTGCGGAAACAAATCGCGCTGGATATGTGGGAACCGTCGACGAATCCGGACCTGATCGATCGCGTCGTCGCGCTGATTCTGCTGGGCGTCGGGGGTACGAAAGGCTCGGACGTTAAATCGATGATCGCGAAAGCGAAAGAGGCGCGGGATCGATTCGAGCGAACGGACGGTCGGTTCGGACGCGAACGAATCTGGGAGTCGGTTTGCTACCAGACGAAACGAATCTACGAGACCAACGGCTGGACGTGGACGCCGACGCGACTAGGGAGCGAGCCGCGCCCGATCGATCGAATCGCGAGGCGACGCCGCGTCCGAACGCTGGACGGAAAGGTCGTCGCCGAGGACGAACTCTAACCGACGCAAACTGGAAAACTTCAAGAGTCTGAAAAATGCCGAGAATTTCGAACGCGATACAAATCGTTGAAAAGATAGTCGAGGAATCGGGGGACGCGGGCGTTTCGATTAAGGAATGCGCCTTTCGCGCCGGATACGCGCATAGTTACGTTTATCAACTGCTTGAAAAGCTTCGCTTCGACCGTCGCGTTAAGCGAATCGTATATTCGAGACCTTACGCGGCGCTATATTACGCGAGCGGGATCGGCGTTAAAAAGCCCGATTATCCGGGCGCGATATTATCCGCGCTCCGCAAATTCGGCGCGAACGGCGCGTCGACGCATACCGTTTCGAAAGAGGCCGGAGTTACGTATTACGCGGCGTATAAGACGTTAAAAGCGCTCGAACGGTCGGGCGAAGTCGTCATGTCGGGAAAGCGCAAAGGGGTCAAATTCAAGTTGGCGACCTTAGACGACGCGCATATTCGGTAAGTATTTTCTAAAAAACGTCTGAAAAGGGTTGAAAAACGACTAAAAACGCTTTGCTTTTCGGATTTTCTGTGGTATTATAACGTTCGACGCGCGGAGAGCGTCTCGTTTCATCAGG
>CAMZEO010000401.1 GCA_947305735.1 uncultured Planctomycetales bacterium
GACTCAAACAACGCTTTACTTCGCCCTAATCGCCGTTTGTCCGCCCCCAATGGAGAACGACGGCGAAGACGCTAAGTCCAATCCCTGAATCTTCGTTATGAGTTCAAAAAAAGGAGGGCGTTTCAAGCGCGACCGTCGGCGCGCTATTTTGCCGTTTTTTCCGCTTCTTTAAGAACGGTGAAACACGCTTGTCTCAACGCCGTGCAACCGAACGGAACGAGCTCGATTCGTTCGACTTGAGCGTCGTCGTCCGGCGTCGCCGGGTTTTCGTAGGGCGTCGGCGTTCGACGAACGTTCCACTTCGCGTAAGGCGGCCATGCGCGGAGCGTCGAACGCGTCGCCGGAAGAGTCAATCGCAGGGGCGGGTCGTCCCAAACGTTTTCCGTCGGTTCGGAAACGACTTTTTCGATTTCGTCCGGATTTGCCGCAAGTTCTTTTACGTTGAGGGAATAGAACGTCGGCGGGGTCTTGCAAACGACGTCGAACCAGGACCAGTCTTCCGGGAGCGGAGTGATCGGTCTGCCGGGCCAGGGGCGCCAGTCCTCGTCGAACTGAAGCGCGAAGAGGAGCGCGCCGCACCGAACGACGCGGAGCGGCTCGTCCCTAAATTGGACGTCTTTAATCGCTTCGACGCGCGGCTTCGCCTCGAACGTCGCCGCGACGACGTTTTCCTTCCAGTCGCGCGTCACCGAAATCCAGCCGTCTTTCTCAGGCGCGTCGATTTTCTCACCGTCGACCGAAACCGACCACTTTTCGCACCAGACCGGCTTGCGCAAACGAAGCGTCTTCGACCAAACGTCCGAACACGCGACGCTCAGTTCGATCGTTTCGCCAAACGGATAAATTGTTTTTTCGCTCATCTTAACGTTGACGTCGCCGTCTTGAAACGTCGCGGTCGCCGGACCGTACGCCAAGAGCGCGATCGAACCGTCTTCGGCGTCGCGTAGAAACATCGAACGAACGTATTCAGGGTAAATTCTAACCGACTGAGCCGGACAGCAGGCGACGTAAACGCAGGGCGCGTAAGCTCCGTAACCGGGGTCGCACGCAAAGCTCGCCGAGTCGATCGTCGCCAGCGTTTGGTTTGGAGACGTGCTGTACGCGATCGCGCGCTCGTCGTTTTTACGAGCCCCCTGCGCGCCGTTGAAGAGCGTGTATTCCATTAAATCGCCGTATTTCGCGTCGCCGACTATCGTGGCCATTCTCCAGAAAGTGTTGACGTAAGTCGCGTAGGCGCAGTACTCCGTCTCGTGATTCGAACCCGGCGGACCGTCGTATTCGAAGTTGGAGACCGGCCCGCCGGTGCATTGCCACGCTTTGTCGAAAACGTTCTTAAGTCCGTTTTCACTCGCCGCGACAAGCGAAGGGTCGCCGTTAAAGAGCGAGACGAGCGCCGGGTGTTTAACGTTCTCCGCGTACGCCACCGAGTGATCTTCGTTGTAAAGCAACTCCGGTCGCTCGAACGACTTGCGTCCGTGCCGATAGACGTCGTTTTCGTCGAGCCAGTCGAGGTACTCGAGCGCCATGCGTCCCAGCCGTTCGTCGCCGGTCAGGAGGTAGACGTCGATCATCGATTCGATCAGAGTTGGTCCGGCGTAATTCGTTTTCGCGTCTCCGCCCCAATGCTCGACGAACCAAAGGAGACAGCGATGAACCGCGTCCAAAACAGTTTTGTCGCCGGTCGCGTCGTAATAGGCCAGCAGCGCGCGAAAATGCCAGTTTGCGGACCAGGCGCAGTAGTCTTCGGCGCGGTTTTCGGTCGGGCGGTAACTGCCCAAATAGCCGTCTTCTTCCTGAAGCGCGAGCGACGCGCGAACCCAGTTTTCCGCTTTGGCGATAAGCTCGGGATCGTCGAGCGTATAGGCGAGTTGAACCAGCCCCGTCCAGTATTCGCCGGAAATCTCGCCGCTCCAACCGGGACTGACGGTCGACGCGTGATCGCGCGTAACGTAAGGTTTTGCGATCATTTCCGGCTCCAGCTTATCGAGATTCCCGCCCATTCCGGCTTTGGAACGCTTTAGTTGATCGCGGAGCCAACCGTCCGCGACGACGGATCCGAGCGGCAAACGCTCGTATTTCGGTCCCGCCGCCGAAACCGCCGATGAAATAGTCGTCGTTAACGCGAGAACGACTATAAGTTGCTCAAAGATAAATTGTTTCATGACGCTGGACTGTCCTTTTATTTGGCGTTTCTCCGCCGTTCGTTCCGCGTCGGGACGTCGCCGACTGCGTTAAAGGCGTTCGGAATAAAAACGAAGACTTCTTCGTCGCCGCGTTGTGGAATAATTGTTCGCAGGTTCGGAAATTGCGTTCAAATTCCAAACCTGCGCTGGAAATACTACCAGAGGACGCGCGCAAAAACAAGCGTTTCGAGACGAAAAATGAAAAAAGAGCGAAATTGAGCTCTGTTCCGGGAAGTCTCGACAGCATCCTCTAAACGGCGATTTTTCCATTTTGGGAGTCCGACGCCCGAACGACGCGTTCTCAATTTAAACGACGCGCGAATCATGAAACGACGGAACCAATACCGGCGCGAAGCGTCGTCGGCGTCGTTCTGCTTTTTTCAGTTGTTTTCGCGGCGGTTTAACGCTTGGCTCGACGTCGGCTCCGCTCGGCTGTTACGCGCCTGAATTCCATTCGCGAAGGCGTCGAGACGAGCTTCCGCGTCGTCCGCGAGTTTTCTTCTCCGACTTTTACAAGATTTCAAAAATTTTCTAAAATAGTCGCTTGACGCATTTGAAAAGCGCGTTATATTAACC
>CAMZEO010000402.1 GCA_947305735.1 uncultured Planctomycetales bacterium
GGGCGGCATGGGAGGCGGCATGATGATGGGCGGCATGGGAGGCGGCATGATGGGCGGCATGGGAGGTATGATGGGCGGCATGGGAGGCGGCATGGGCGGCATGCGCGGCGGCATGGGCGGCGGCATGGGAGGCATGGGAGGCGGCATGTGGAACGTCAACCCGGCCAACCGCGATCGTCGAGCCAACGACAACGCCGGCAAAGCCAACGACGCCATTCTTCAGAACTTCCTGGACGCCCCGGCGGCGCCCGCTCCCGCCGACGGACTTTTCGCCGTTCCTTCGAAAAACGCGAAAGCCGCCAAGGCTGAAGCGAAACAACCCGCCGGCTCGCTCGCGCAGGCTCCCGTCGACTTGAACGCCAAATGGGACGCCTATATCGCAGCCAACGCGCCGAAGACGCCCGAAGAAGGCGCCTCGGAAGAAGCGGTCGCCGAGTATGAAAAAGCGCGCGATCAATTCGCCGAAGGAATCGCGGTCAAGGTCGCCGACTTGATGAAATCCAACGAGCCCGCGTCCGCCGCAGCGCTTATTAAATCCGCGCTCAGAAACGACTACGCCGCGAATTGGATGTACGAGGCTCTCGCCGCCGCGCTTATCAAAGCGGACGCTCCTCAAAAGGAAATTGAAAAAGCGATTC
The DNA here is from genome assembly GCA_947305735.1 of uncultured Planctomycetales bacterium. Taxonomy (GTDB): domain Bacteria; phylum Planctomycetota; class Planctomycetia; order Pirellulales; family Thermoguttaceae; genus RUG369. Next base: position 639 of record CAMZEO010000402.1, read on the forward strand.
TTTCGGTCGCCGACTTCAATCCCGACCCGATCGTCCTCATGGGCTTGGCCGCTTACCTTGAAAAAGTCGGATCCAAGGAACGCGCTCTTAAAATCTTCCGCGACGTTTCCAAAGTTTATCCGACTCGTCCCGAACCTTACGTTCGAGGATTGGCGCTCGCGCAGGAACTCAACGACGAAGACGCTCTTAAATGGGTCGCCGTCGGAATCGCTTCCGTCGTTTGGGACGGCGCTCTCGTCGAAAAAGTCCAAAACAAAGGCGAAGAAATCGCGCTCGATCTCATTGAGAAAATGAAGGAAGAAGGAAGAACGGACGAAGCCGCCGAGTTCCAGCGTCAACTTGACGTCGCCAGGATTCGCGACGTCATCGTCGAAATCTCGTGGTCCGGCGACGCCGAGCTTGATCTTTCCGTTCAGGAGCCGACTAACGCCGTTTGCTGGTACGCGCAAAAGCGCACCGCCGCGGGCGGGGTCCTTTCCGACTCTTCAGTCGACTTGCGCAAGTCCTACGAAGCTAATCGCGAAGGCGTTCGTTCTCGCGTCTATACCTGCCCGATGGGTTTTGCGGGCGACTACAATTTCCTTGTGACGCGCTCTTGGGGCAAAGTCGCTCAGGACAAAGTTACCGTGACGATCAAAACTAACGTCGGAACCGAAAAGGAACGCGTCGCCAAGAAGGTCTTCGAACTCAAAGAAGACGAAGTTCTGTTTGGCGTCCAGCTCGCCGAAGGTCGCCGCAACGAAGAGGTTAAAGAAGAACTTCTCGCGGCTTCCGCGCTGATGAGTCAAATGGAGTTGCTTACCTCGAAGGAGCTCGCTCGTCGCGCCGCCGCTTATCAAAACGGAAAAGCTCGTAACGAAGCGCGCGAATCCTCCTCGATTCAAAGCAAAGCCGAACAATATCAGTCCTCCTACAAAGCCGACGAAACGGCCGTCGACGGGGACGTTCCCGAAATTACCTACGTAACTCCGGATCCGGGTCATATGCCGGTCATCAATTATCTCTCGCTGGGCGCGGGATTCTCGACCAGCGCGGGTATCTCCGGCGATCGTCGCTACGTCCTTGTCGGGCCTCAGCCGATGTTCAGCCAATTACTGAAGATGTTTACCTATAACTCGTCCGACGGATCCACCAGCTCCAGCGGCGGTTACGGCAACAGCAGCGGTTACGGCGGCGGAGGTTACGGCGGAGGCGGCGGATACGGCGGCGGTTATGGCGGCGGCGGATACGGCGGCGGTTATGGCGGCGGCGGATACGGCGGCGGCATGATGGGCGGCGGCGGATACGGCGGCGGTTACGGAGGAGGAGGTTGGTAATCGTAAATCCGCGAGTCGTCGCAAGGTTTGAATCGTTCCGCGACTGCCGATAGTCGCGATGGATGGAAAGGACGCGGTCTTTTGGTCGCGTCCTTATTCTTTCCCTGTCGCGTTGGTCCGTCCTTCAAAACCCGTCGTCGTCGCGCGTCCCGCGACGCTTGACGTTTTGACGGTCGCGGGTATAATGTGCGATCGAGTGCGCGTCGCGGCGTTTCCGCGAATAGAACGTTTTAACAGACAAAAGTCGTCATAAACAAGCAAGAGATCGTGACAAATGGCTACGGCGCTTTTAACGGGCGGTTCAGGTTATATCGGTTCGCATACGGCGGTTGAGTTTTTGGAGGCGGGAATCGACGTCGTCGTTGTCGATAATTTCTATAATAGTTCTCCCGAAGCGATAAAGCGCGTTGAAAAATTGACCGGAAAAAAGGTCAAGCTGTACGACGCGGACGTCTGCGACAAAAACGCGACGCGAAAGATCTTTGAAGAAAATAAAATCGACGCGGTCGTTCATTTCGCGGGTTACAAAGCGGTCGGCGAATCGGTTGAAAAACCGTTGGAATACTATCGCAACAATATCAATTCCGCTCTGGTCGTTTGCGAGCTTATGAAGGAATTCGACGTCTCCAAAATCGTGTTCAGCTCGTCGGCGACGGTCTATGGAACCTCTCAAAACGTCCCCTTCAAAGAAGACGAGCCAACGGGCTGCGCTAATCCCTACGGATGGACGAAATTCATGATTGAACGGATTTTATCCGACTTCGCCAACTCGTCCAAATCGATTTCCGTCACGCTGTTGCGTT
>CAMZEO010000403.1 GCA_947305735.1 uncultured Planctomycetales bacterium
ACCTGATTGTTAAATATCGTTCCGTCTCGGCTATTAACCGCGAACGGTTTGGTTAGTATAACGCGCTTTTCAAATGCGTCAAGCGACTATTTTAGAAAATTTTACCAAAATCACTTTTGGTATCCAAAACGCTATTTTTCACGAATAACGCGAAATCCAACGTTGTCGTAGCCGACGTCTGTCTTTCGTTTTTCCTCACGATATTCCGCGCGACAGCTCATTCCAGGCGAGTTCCACGCGCCTCCCTTGACGGCTTTATATCCAGGCGTTCTCTCTTCTGACGTCCATTCCCAAAGTTGCCCCGCATATCGACGGCGCCAGAGGCGGAAAGCGTGTCGGCGTAAGCGTCGACCGGCGTGAGTCCTTTGTTTTCTCCGCAGTTAAAATCGGCGTCTTTGGGCATATGTCCAGCGGCAAATTCCCATTCTCTTTCCGTAGGCAAACGATAATTGGCGCTCTTATCGTTTTTGGAAAGCCGCTCGCAATAGTCTTTAGCGTCGTCGTAAGTAACGCCCACGACGGAGAATTTTTCTTGTCCTTTGACGACCGTCCCGTCCTTCCAATATTGAGGAACGCTCCTCACTGTCGCTTTTACGAACTTTCATATTCTTCGTTCGTAACCGGGGTACAGGCGACGGATACGTTTTGCGCGGCGCCCAGAACGGGAACCAAACCGTCTCGACTCTCTCTTGCGCCGGGTCGTAATCGCGCGTCTGTAAAACGACCAAGCGACTGATTAATTCGACTCTCTCGGTCGCGTTCCATTTCCTCGACGATTTCAATCATTTCGTCTATTTTGCTCCGCTCTTTCGCCGTTCCGCGCAACTCTTCAAGTTTCGCTTTTTTACGTTCCACAACTTTATTGTAATTAATCTCGATCTGTTTTCGCAACAATTCCTTAATTGTCTTCCGTTGGATTTCTTCGATACGCGCGATAAGAGATTTGGTAACGTCGTCTAATTCAGGGCGTTCCTTTTCTATGGTCGTACCGTATCGAAACGACTTTGACTCGGGATTTACACGTAGTTTAACGTCTTGCGCTTACACGGAAAGGGCGACGGCTACGATAATTAGCGACAATAACAATCCAGGCATGGCGTTTTCCTTATAAATAGCTGAAACGTCTATTAAACAAACGACTTGCATTGTCAGTTAAAGCCGTAAAACCCAAGTCTGTTATTAATAACACGCCGTTGCGTCAAAAGTGTTCCGTTGACGATCTTTTTAGGATCTTTTGCCGCGTCGCGACTAATGTGGAGAAACGCGCGTCAACAGTTGACGCGCCAACCCCGACGCAGACGGAAAGCCGCCTCCGTTGGGGGCGGACAAACGGCGATTAGGGCGACGCGGAGAGTGAATGTCCGACGTTGAATAACTCAGGTTTCCACAACAGAGACAATAACGTCGTCGCTTTTCGTCCGCTGTAGAATTTTGCGTCGCCGCCTATTGGCGGCTTGTGAATTTACGTTTAAGCGTTGCGTTGTCGTTATTTTGAACGTCGACGAAAGATCAAAGTCTTGTTAGTTGATTTGAGCCGGGAATTTGGTACAATGAACCGACGAGTCGTGGTCGCCGTCGTTAAAATAAGAGAGGGTTTTATGGAACCGGAAAAACGTCGCGTAAGCGTCGTCAATTTGTATCAGGACCGCTGTTTCCGCGCGATTTTCGGGAGCGAAGACGCGAAGAGCGCGCTTAAGGGGCTCTTAAATTCGATACTTGCAAAAGCGAAACGTCCGCGAGCGGCAGATCTAACGCTCATGAACCCGTTTCTTCTACCCGAAGCCTTGAAAGGCAAAGCGCCTATTCTGGATATTCGAGCGGTTGACGTGAACGGTCGCGTCTTCGACGTCGAGATGCAAGTTTGTCGCGAAGCGGGCTTTATAAAACGAGCGTTGTATTACCTGTCAAAAACGCATTCGAGTTCGCAGAAAATTGGAGAGGGATATCATAAAGTAGCGCCGACTATCGGCATATGGATTATCGGCTTTCCGCTAAATACCCAAAAGCCAAATCTTTGGTTCGATTCGTGGAGCATGCGTTCAGAATTTGACGCCGACGAAGGCTCTCGTGATTTAACGGTTATTTTTCTTCGTCTTCCGCTATGCGGGGAATCCTCCGTCGGGATCGACGAGGTCAACTTAGACGCCTGGATCGAAATACTGTCCCGCTACTGGTCGATTACAGAAGAAGAATGGGAGAAACTGGAATCTACAATAGAAGGCGTAAAAGAACTGAGGGAAAAAATGAGCAATTTTGTTGGAAGCGATTTGGAACGGTATCTCATTGAAGCGGAACAAGACCTTAACGCAAGAATAGCCGATATTCGACACATAGAAAGAGAAGAAGGGAGAGAAGAAGGGAGAGAAGAAGGGAGAGAAGAAGGGAAGGAAGAAGGAGAGCGCAAGGCGTTTCTATCGTCAATTGAAAGATTATCAATGAAGCGGTTTGGCAAATCTATAAACGAATTGACCGAAACGTTAAAAGAAAAAACAAAAGACGAACTCCAAGACTTACTCGACGAACTTTTCATCGCCAAAGATTATGACGATTTCCTCGCAAAGTTGTAATCTGACCTTTGATTGCCGACGGCTCCAAAAGCGGCGTAACGACGCAACGCGTTGATTGTATATCCGAGCCGCGCGACGAAGCGGCGTAAGCGGCGAGGCGTCGCCCCGCCGAAGGCGGAAAGCCGCCTCCATTGGGGGCGGACAAACGGCGATTAGGGCGAAGTAAAGCGTTGTTTGAGTC
>CAMZEO010000404.1 GCA_947305735.1 uncultured Planctomycetales bacterium
GAAATTCTGGATGCACAACGGGCTGATGCAGGCGTCCGACGAAGTCGGCAAAGTCGGCGGTCGCAAGACTCGCGAAGCGGCGTCGGAAGCAAAGGAAGGCGATTTGGCGTCTCAAGAGGCGTGCAAAATCAGCAAGTCGAAGGGCGCTTCGGCGTTTCGCGACCTGCTCAAAAAATTCAAACCGGAAAATATCCGCTTCTTCCTGCTTTCGAGTCACTACCGCCGCCCGATCGACTATAGCGAGGAACGACTCCATGAAGTTGGGAAGGGGCTCGAGAGCTTCTATCGTTATTTCAAGCGTTTTGAAGAGGTAACCGGCGAATCGTTCTACGCGCTTGAATACGCGAAAACTCGCGCCGAAGGGGACGAATTTGAAAATTCGCCCGGGCTTGACGGCGAATTTGGCAAGCAGGTCAAAGAGCTTCGCGCGAAGTTTATCGAGTCGATGGACGACGATTTCAACACCGCCGGCGGAATCGCCGTTTTCTTCGATTTCGCGCGCGCGCTGAACAAGCACGTCGAGTCAAACAGATTGGAAACCGCTTCCGGCTCGGAAACGGAAGCCGCGCGCAAGGCGCTCGTCGCCGCGACGACGGTTTTTCGCGAACTAGCCGCGACGCTCGGTCTTTTCCGCGCCCCCGTCGAAGAGGAAACGTCGCAAAACGACGCGCTTGTCGAGCCGCTGATGAATTTGCTGATCGATCTTCGGCGCGCCGCGAAGAAAAACAAAGATTTCGCGACTGCGGACGAAATTCGCAACCGTCTCAAGGAAATTGGGATCGCGCTTGAAGACCGACCCGGCGGCGCGTGCGTTTGGAGTAAGGAATGAGCGTTGATATTTTTGACGAACGGCGTTGGCGATAATGGCGTGGCAGGGTATTTTCGGGGTCGACGAAGTCGCGTCGCGGTTCGCGCGGGCGAATCGTCGCCGGCGACTTGGCGGAAGTTTTCTTTTTATCGGTCCCGGAGGCGTCGGCAAGCGGACGTTCGCTTTCGCGCTTGCCAAGACGCTTCTTTGCAGTCGCGTTTCCTCGTATTCTGAAGTCGAAACGTCCGAATCGGAGACGCGTCGGGATTCCGCCGCCGAACTCGAACGATTTCAACCGTGCCGCAAGTGCGAGAACTGCAAACAGTTCGAGTGGAACGTCGATTCCGGCGCGAAGGTTCCGACTCATCCGGACTTTCACTACGTCTGCAAGCCCGCCGACAAGTCGCTTTTGCCTCTTGAGTTGTTGATTGGCGAAAAAGACGCCCGTTCTCGATCCGGACTTTGTTTCGAACTTAATCAGACGGCGTTTATGGGCGGACGCAAGATCGCGGTCGTCGACGACGCCGACTTTTTCAATCTTGAAGGCGCGAACGCTCTACTCAAGACGTTGGAAGAACCGCCTCCGAGGTCGATTATCATTTTGATCGGCACGAGCGCCGCCAAGCAACTTCCGACGATTCGCTCCCGTTGTCAAACGTTTCGATTCAATTCGTTGTCGAACGACGCGCTTGCGGAAATACTGTTGCGACAAAAGAAAGTCGAGACGCCGGAAGAGGCAGCCGCGATCGCGCGCCTTTCGGCGGGATCCCTGGAGGAGGCGGAGAAGGCTCTCGACGCGGATTTTTCGGCGTTCCAACAAATACTTTTTACCGAACTTTCGCGCAGTCCGATGAAAGGCGTCGAATTCGCGGGGAAACTTTGCGAGTTTGTCGACGCCGCGGGTAAAGAAGCCGTCTTGCGTCGACGAAGGTTGCGAAACGCGTTTCAGGAATCGCTCGCGTTCTTCCGCGCGGCGTTTCTGGCGTTGGAGGAACCGGACAAAAACCCCGTTGGAAAATACGCTCCGTATCTGAGTCAAATTGTTGAAAACGGTCGAACCTCCTCGCGCGACGCGCTCGATTGCGTCGAACTTACCCTTGACGCTATGGAAAAGGTCGATCGGAACGTTAATTTGCCTTACGTCGTCGAGGCGTGGGCTTACGATCTCGCCGCGCTTTCCCGATAAGGAATTCGCTCGACTTGGAGGATTTTCAGACACGTTGAAAGGATCATTTTGGAGTCGAAACGTTTTTTCCGGCAATTATTGAGGGAAAAACGTCTCGGTTCCCCTTGCGAAAAATTTAAAGGAGGGTATACTCCCGCAGTCGATTGCGCGATAGGACGATTGACAGAAGATTCTGGCGCGAGGCTGTCGCGAATTTTGTCGCTGAAATTTTTTGAAAACCTCTTGACGGATAGTTTTTCAGCGCTAAGATGGACGAAATCGCGCTTGCCAGAAGCTAAAAGGCTAGCGTAGCTCAATCGGCAGAGCAGTTGATTTGTAATCAACAGGTTCGGGGTTCGATTCCCCGCGCTAGCTCTTAGCCGTAGGGTCGACGGCAGTGGAGTTTCAGCTTTTTTTGGGGGTTTTCCCGAGCGGTCAAAGGGGACAGACTGTAAATCTGCTGGCTCAGCCTTCGGAGGTTCGAATCCTTCAACCCCCACTTGTCGACTCTTGCGAGAGATATTTAACAAACTTTTTCATACGGCGTCATTTTTTTGGCGCGAAGGGGGGTTTTCCCGAGCGGTCAAAGGGGACAGACTGTAAATCTGCTGGCTCAGCCTTCGGAGGTTCGAATCCTTCAACCCCCACTTGTCGACTCTTGCGAGAGATATTTAACAAACTTTTTCATACGGCGTCATTTTTTTGGCGCGAAGGGGGGTTTTCCCGAGCGGTCAAAGGGGACAGACTGTAAATCTGCTGGCTCAGCCT
>CAMZEO010000405.1 GCA_947305735.1 uncultured Planctomycetales bacterium
TGTTCCGCGCTGGTAACTTTTGCGTCGGCAAGCGACGAGAAAACGCGTTCAAGCAAATTCGAAGTCAGCGGGTTGAGATAATCATAGATAAGGTTTTTACTTTCTTTGTAAAGCTTATTTATTGTTGAAGATATTTGCACATGAAGGTGAATTGCCTTTGCTAAATCTTTGGCGTATAACTGGAGAAATAATTCGTCCATCTTCGAAAAAGCGTGTCGTTTAGTGCTTTCAACATTACAAACTCCCGTCACTCGATTTCCGAAAAAAAGAGGAACCGTGATTGAGGATTTAGCTTCAATCGCGCCTTGGATGTAGTGAGCGTCGTTTTCTGTATCGTCGCAAATGTAAGGTTCGCCAGAATCCGCCACGTATCCGGTGATCCCATTGTCGTTTGATTTAGCAAATAACGGTCTTGAGCTTGCGTTTCCCGTTATACCTACGCTAAGAAACGGAATAAGCGGTTTTTCGCCGGAGTTTCCAATAACCCTGATTTCAAAAACGTTATATTTTAAAGTTTGATGCATATGTTTATCAATTAATTTTTTTAGTTCTTCTCGCCGATCCGCTTCTGTCTTGAGTAAGCTTTGATCAGTAAGCGCGGCTAACTCGGCTCCAGCGGATTTAAGAGTTTCCAATCTTTGTTCAAGACGCGTGGATTCCGAAACGTCTTGAAGCTCTACAAGAAAATCATCGCGACCGTCGGTTGAAACCAGCGTTACAAGAAGAGAGAAAATTTGATCGCATTCGCTTTTCTTGGGTTCAAACTCCAAGTTGGGAGATCGTTGATCAAGGGAGCGCGCGCCTATTACCGTGGAAGTTGTTTTATGAGTTTGCGACGCGAAATAAAAGGGAGCGAAAGACCCCTCAAAAAAGAATGGACGACCGAGAACCTCGTAAAAATCCATTCCAATAAGGTTGTTGTCAGCGTTCGAGTTATTTTTTGAATTGAAAGGAAACCATTCGCTGAAACGTCGATTATACGCAAGTATTTTATGCTCTCGATCTACCCTCGCGACGGCAATAGTCAAATCGTCCATAGTTGATTGTTTTAAAGAAACTTTCGTCAATCAAATTCCTTTCATGCTTTAATAAAAAAACGTCCAAAATGGATATCTAACGGGGCATTGAGCCAACAAGCTAATAACAACTCTTTTCCTATGTGCCTAAATCCTTTATAACACGATCAATCTGATCTGTCAAATGTTTTTTCGTTTTTAGGAAACGGGGTTAACTGTAGAGATCCCAAGCAACTTAGGAAGAGATAATTGCGTTCGGAGATCCGACCATGTTGTCTTGATCCTTTTATAATACAACAATGTTGTTGGATAAATTTTTGAAAAATATCGAAAACTGCCGCACAGTTTCCACCGCAACGATCGTATATGCTACCCCAAAAGTGTTATACGGAGTGTTATTATAAAAACTAAGCGCAACGGGAGTCAATATAACGAGTCTTTAATTAAAAAGGGCGACGTTACTCTCTGATTTAACGGAGGCGCTTTAAAGATTTGGAATCGCCAAGACGCCGATTATAAGCGATTTTTTCCCTTTCTCTATAGCAATACGTCTTTTGAAACGTCGTCGACTTTTCATGAAGTTTTTCATCTCGTCTATCGAAGCGCGTAGGGACTGAGGAACGGCATTTAATTTTTTATGGGAATAAAATGCGCCCAAATTCCCGATTACTCGTCTTTTCGCTGTCGTTCAAGAATATCAGACTTCGCCATTAAAGCGCGCGCTGTAAACGCAGTTCTTTTGATCTCGTTGTCGAGGACGCGGAGCTGAATGTTTACGGCGAGGGAGAATGGAAAGTTAAAAGCATGGCAGAGGCATGCGTCGCGCTTAGCGCAACTTCACATTGGGATTGATCCTGAAACACAACGGGTGGTCGCCGCCGAAATGATTTCCAACAGCGTTGACGACGCTTTGACTGTTTCAAGTCTTTTGTCGCGTACTGACGGCAAGATTGAGACGTCCTGCGGGAATGGCGAATACGACAAACGAAAAGTTTATCAAGCGACTTCTGGACGAGAAATCAGTCTGGTGATTCAACCTCGAAAAAACCTCGATTCGACCATGCGAGCGCCTGGGGAGTAAACGCTCATTACCGTAACGAAACCGTTTTAACGATGCGGTTAGCTGATTTGGGAACTTAGAAAGAGAAAGTCCAATATTGTCGTCGTTCAATTGCTGACACTACCATGTTTTTGAATAAAAACATTATTCGGAGAACTTTTAAAAAAACGAAACAAGGAAAATCAAAATGTCTAAACGATGATAAAGATCAATGTTCTTAATATGTTCGCGTCTTTGACAACTTTATTTTTTTATAAGTGCGTTATTCAACAAAGCTTGATACAACTATAAAACAACGAACGACTTGTTTTGCGCTCGTTTGGAGGAGATAAAAAGAAAAAAGTGTTTCTCGATGAAAAGTCGAGTAAAAGTACTGCCGTCAAACACGGCAGGAAAGAACAAAGCGCTCGTAAACAGCTTCATTCTTTCCCGCGCAAGACTTGATAGACACAATCAACCGACCAACCAAGATTTATTCTTCAGCGTCTTCATCAGTCGATTCCGAGTGTTCGATCATTGGATAGTAGAGGTCAAAGTCAAACGAAGGACTATTGTCTCCGTCATGACAAGAGTAACAGACTTTCTTGACGTTTTCGCCAAGTCGCATTCCTTTTCGAATACTTTCTTGCAGAGCCTCGTCGTTTCCAAGTTCTGCTGTCATGTG
>CAMZEO010000406.1 GCA_947305735.1 uncultured Planctomycetales bacterium
TTTCTCTGGCCAAGTCGTAGGCTTCTCGAAGCGCTTCTTCGTTAAAAAGTTCGTCCAACATGGTGATAACCTCCAGTTTATGAGCCTGCAAAAACGGGACAAGATACCCTTTTTCAATACATATCCGTATCGTTTCCTGCGCGCATTTGACGTCGTTTCCGTATTTTTCGCGCTGTTCGTCGTATACTCTGCAGAAACCTATATACTGACCGCAAATCTTTTCGTCGACTTCCTTCAAAACTTTGACTTCGAGGTCGACGGGCGCGTCGCCGCCAAAAAACACCTCTTTAAAAGAAACGACGTCGGGAACCTCTTTCTTACCCGTATACACGACGTAAAAATCCGGTTTCGGCAGTTTTACAGCGGATTCGGTATGTTCGCTCTGTTTCGTTTCGGCAAGGTATCGTTTGCACGTTTCCGAATAATAGAACAACATGCGCAACGGTATGTTTTTGTTCCACATGCTTTGCGCTTCGACCAATACGACGAGCCTGTCGCCGACCGTAAATCCAAGATCGTTGAACAATGTGTTGACGATAACCGACTCGATCGTTCGGACGTTAATATCTTCGATCTTAACGTCTTTATCTTCCGGATGAAGATCCTTGTACAACTGAAGGACGTATTTCACGTCGTTAAATAATCTGACAAAAACGCTGTCTTTTGAGCGCCATTTTGTTGTTTCTTTGGAAGACATAACTACTCCTCGCCTCTTGCCGCCACATTATAGTACGGGAAAAGAGTCGACGTCAAGGAGCGCTTTTATGGACAATCGTCCGTTGGAAAGGAATATTTATCGAGGACGCGCGTTTTACATCGCCCGCGACCGAAGGAAATGAATTTTTCAATTAATGCAAATTTTAGCGGCTCTTCGTTCTGGAATCGCGCGTTCGCGTTCCGGCGAGACGTCGACCAACGGGGAGTAAATAATCCTTATGCGCGCCGCAGCGCGAACCGCCCGTCCGGCTTCGAACCAAAAAAAGCGCGGCGAACTCAATTTGAATTCGCCGCGCCTTCTATTTAATCAAACTGGAATCGAAGATCGTTCGATCAGTTCTTCTTGACCTCTTGCAGAGCGGAGTAGTACTCGAATCGCTTCTGAATTTCCGCTTGCGCTTCTTCCTGGAACTTCGCGGCGGCTTCCGGATTGATACGGTTGAGGGACTTGAAGCGGTTCTGCTTGGCTTCGAAGTCTTTGAGGAACCCTTCGGGGGCCTTGCTCGCGAGCGAGAACGGCTTTTCGAGGCGCGGGTCGTACGACCACAGCGGCCAGTAACCGCACTTGACGGCTTCTTTTTGAAGTTCCATACCCGTCTTCATATCGATGCCCTGACCGATGCAGTGGCAGTACGCGATGACGAGCGAAGGACCGCGGTACGATTCCGCGGCGACGAGCGTCTTGATCGCGTGCGCCGGATTCGCGCCGAGCGAGATCTGACCGACGAAGCAGGTTCCGTACGCGACGGCCATCATGCCGAGGTCTTTCTTGGACGTCGCTTTACCGCCGGCGGCGAATTTCGCGACCGCGCCTTTCGGGGTCGACTTGGAGGCCTGACCGCCTGTGTTCGAGTAGACTTCGGTGTCGAGGACGAGGATGTTGACGTCTTTGGACGACGCGACGACGTGGTCCAATCCGCCGTAGCCGATATCGTACGCCCAACCGTCGCCGCCGAAGATCCACGTGCTGCGGCGGATCAGGTAGTCGGCGGACATTTGCAACAACTTGGCCTGTTCGCTCGTGCAGTTAAGTTCGACGATCTTTGCCTTGAGCTCTTTGACCCATTGGCGTTGTCGCGCGATTTCCGCTTCCGTTTCCTGCTTGTTGTTGAGCAGATTCTCGACGAGCGCCGCGCCGAACGCTTCTTTCTTCTCGTTCAGGATTTCCGTAACGAAACCGCGTTGCTGATCGACGCCGCAGCGCATGCCGAGCCCGAATTCCGCGTTGTCTTCGAACAAGCTGTTGCACCACGCGGGACCGCAGCCTTGCGCGTTGGTCGTGTACGGCGTGGTCGGCAGGTTGCCGCCGTAAATGGACGAGCAGCCGGTCGCGTTAGCGACGAGCATACGATCGCCGAACAACTGCGTGACGAGCTTGACGTATGGCGTTTCGCCGCAGCCCGCGCACGAGCCGGAGAATTCAAACAGCGGCAGCAGGAGCTGCGAACCCTTGACGGTGTCGACTTTGACCTTCGAGCGGTCGTAATCGGGCAGGCTGAGGAAGTGATCCCAGTTCGCGCGTTCCGCTTCGAGATTCTTGAGTTGGTTTTCGAGGTTGATGCCCTTCTTGCCCTCTTCCGACTTGTTCTTTGCGGGGCAGACGTAGACGCACATGCCGCAGCCCGTGCAGTCGTCGGGAGCGACCTGAAGCGTGAACTTCTTGCCTTCGAATTCCTTGGTCTTCGCGTCGACCGATTTGAACGACGCGGGCGCGTCGCCGGCGTTGTCGTAGATCTTCAGACGAATCGCGGCGTGCGGGCAGACGAGCGAGCAGTTGCCGCATTGGATACAGGTGTTCGGATCCCAAATCGGAATGTCGATGGCGATCGAACGCTTTTCGTACTTGGTCGTGCCGGTCGGGAACGTGCCGTCGGCGGTGGGGAGCATGTCTTTGGTCGTGAGCGTTTCGCCGCGCGCGTCCATAAGAGTTCCGAGCACGTTTTTGACGTAGTCGGGCGCGCAATCGCAAACCTTCCCCTGAACGCCGCTGAGGCGGTGGAAAGTCGAGGTGACTTTGGACG
>CAMZEO010000407.1 GCA_947305735.1 uncultured Planctomycetales bacterium
TGTTTTCAGAATCAAAATCATCAAAAGCTCAAACCCAGAGGTCGCGTTTAACGTAGGCGGACTCCAGACGCAGGAAATCAACGTCAAAACTCTCGCTACGGCGACGAAGCTCGTTGAAGAGGAGCGTTTTCGTCGACGTCTTGCCCGACGCCTGAAAAAATATTTCGAGTCGTTTAACGTACGGAGTTCCGTCGAGTTCGACAATCCATCGCGTCGGGCGTGGAGTTGAATCGTCGACGTTCTCCGGGTCCTGCCCGGCGACGTCGCCAGTCTCGTCGTCGATTAACCCCTGACTGTCAGAATCGCCCTCAGAAACGTTTTCCGACGCCGGGAGCTCGTCGACGGCGCGTTCTACCAACCTTCTGGCCCCGTTAACCCTTGCTTCAAGAACGTGATATCCAGCCGGCGCAACGTCGACGCACCTGTCGCTCGAACCCGGTTTGATCATAAAAACCGCGCCGCCAAAGATCTCGCGTCGTTCGTTCACAAAAAACGAGTAGCGCGCAAGTTCGACCTCCATGAGGTCGCTTTGCGACGACAGCCATGCGCTCGCGTTCTTGTCGCAGGCGTACCGCTCAAAAGAAACGGCTCCAACTCGTTTGGTCTGTTCCACCGCCGCTGGGAACGGCGGTTCAAACGTCGTTGCGGAAACGTCGTCTCGCGGCGCGGCGTCGCCGTCGTCCTCTCCGCCCTTCTTTGCGGAGCCGTTCATCGCCATAGAACGTAGTCCGGGAGACAGGACGTTGACCAGTTCGCCGCGCTTACGCTCATAATCCAGACGCGGATCGTCCTCTTTTCTCATGTTGCGAGTCGACCATAGAATCGGAACGCTCCCGCGCAGCGTCGCCAGATAGGCCGTCCTTGAGACGCGGGAAAAATCCTCGTACAAAGACGACGGAAGCGTCCGGAACCGAGGAAGACAGACGCCGGAAGGATCGCTTTTAAAGGACGCGGTAAAGAGGAGTTCAACTTCGCCGTCTTCCGGCAAAACAGGACGTTTTGGAGTAAACAACAAGGCTTTCTCCCCTGCGGGCGTCGTCGTTTCCTCCACGGTAAAGAACGACGTCGTCAGCAGAGGATCGAGCGAATAAAGATCGTCGGCGGCGACGTAGATACGATCAATCCTGCCATTGAGCGACTGAAAACGTAATTGATACGTAGCCTTCCAGTTCTTTCCAGCGCCGTCAAACGAAGAAGGATCGTCGACTGGATAAAGGAAGATACGTTCGACCCCGGAAAGTTCAGGAACGTTCATATGGACGGCGACGACAGGAACCTCCGGCGTCAGAGGCTGCTCGTTTTCGACGCTCTGTTGATCAACCAGGGCCGTCTCGTCAGTATCCGTCGCCGCGTTCTCACCGGGAGAAAGAGCTTTCTGCCCTAAATCGTCGCCCGCGGGAACGGCGTCCCCGGAAGAAGATTGCGGGACGATCGCGCCTACGGAATAGACTTCGACGGGACAGACCTCGGGCGGTTCGTCGCCCAGCGTGGCGAAGAGTTCGCGGTCGGCGATTGTCCATTCTCCGGGGAAGTTCTTCCACTTAAGATCGACGTTTGGCGAGCAGTAAACGCGCGCATAGCGCGAACGGCACAGCGCGCCGCTGACGGACATGAGTGGAAAATCCGCGTCGCGATTGATTGGACGTTTGGTCCGACCGACGATCTCGATCGTGTGCTTGCCGCGCAAAGCTCCTTCAAACTCCAGACACAAACCGTCTTCGGACAGGATTTGTTCTGGAGGCGCGACGTTCGCGCCGTTCTCGTCAGTCGCCACGAGAGAATCGACGACAAAAGGTTTGGGGACGTTAAACAGAACGCGGAAAAGATCGGAACTCGAGTTGAGAACAACTTTAAAATCAACCTTGGTAAACGCAGGAGAGAACACGCAAGTCGTCGTCTCCTCGGTTTCGGGCGCAGAATGAACGAGCCGGACGTCTATCGGAGTCGATTCCTCAAGAGCGTCAAGGTCGTAGGCGGCGACGATTTTGGAATCCAGTTTGCCCCAGGCGCTCTGAAACGTCGCAGCAAGTCCGGACACTCCAGGTTGCGACACGCACTCGACGCCCGGATCCGGCGAAAGCGCAAGCCAATTCTTAACGACGCGCGCGTCCCGAGTTGAAATCCGAGGGATCGGCGCGCGACCGACGCCGGAGAAGTTGCGCGCGACAAAGTCGACGTTCACTGTAAAAGAGCCCGAGATCGGTCTTTTGAACGTGATTCGCATCGCGGAATTCGTCGAGGTTGGCGAATCGACGCTTTCAATTTCGCCAACGTCGCATTTACAGTATCCGGAAAAAACGTACGCCGGGTCGCAATCAATTTCGAGCGTCTGAAGTTTCCCGCCGGTCGTCTGACAATGGAACGCCGCGCGGACGTCGGTCTGTGCGGCGCGCGGACGCATGAGAAAGAGTTGCTCGACCTCAAGCTCTGTTTTCTCGGAAGAAGACTGCGTCTCCGCCTTGGTAATTACGAGCTGATCGACAGGTTCGAGTTCGGCGGTAAAGCGCTGGGACGTGCGTTCAATCTTACCAATCGCGTTCGGAACGTCGAGCGCAGGGGCGTCGACGGAGACGTCCATGTCCAGTTTCGCGGAAGCAACCGGAAGAATCGGGACAGTAAGGCGCGAGGTCGTTTCGAAAAATTGAGGAGGAACAAGAAAAAGCTCCAGCGTGTGCGCTCCCGGTTCAGCCTGAACGTCGAAATAGATTTCAGAGCCGTCCTCGCTGTAGGAGGCG
>CAMZEO010000408.1 GCA_947305735.1 uncultured Planctomycetales bacterium
CATTTTCGGCGTTTGGAGTTCGCGAAGCGCGTATCCCTAATGATTTGTCCATTTGCAAAAGATCAAAAACATTGGAAGTCTTCCTTAAAGCGCGCAATAAGCTCGGACTTCTTAATGTCGTCTTTGACAGCGCGGGTTTAAAAGTTCATGGAGAGGGCGAATGGAAGGCTAAAAAACGCGGGATAAGCAAATGTCGAACCTGGCGAAATTCGCGTTATGATCGACGCTAACCCCCAACAGGTCGTCTCCGCTGAAACGACCGCGAACAGCGTAGACGACGCTTTCGTCGTTCCTAATCTTCCATCTTGCCGCTACGGTAAGGTTAAAACTTTGCGCGTCGACGGCGCGTACGACAAACGAAAAGTCTGCTAAGCGTCTTCTGAACGAGGAATTAAATCGCCCATTCTTCCTCGTAAGAACCGCTCGCCTTGACCGCGTCGGCGCTTAGGGGTGAACGGTTGCTATTGCGACGACTCCATTGTAACAACCCGATTATCCGGCGCAGGCGAGTGGAAGAAATAGGTTAAATACTATCAACGTTCTCTTGTTGAAACTGCCGTGTCTCGAATAAAACGATGCTCGGGGATTGATTAAAAAATCGGAGCATGGAAAATTAAAAAGCGGAAACAATGATAAAAGTTAAAGCGCTTAACAAGTTTGCGATGCTTGCTACCAAGCAATTTTTACAAAAACTTTATTTAACAGAGTCCTCGTTACAACAAACAACGCGAGCGTGGCGTTGTGTCCGTTCATATGCGACTCTTTTTGTTGTTATTGGATGATTGGAGTCGAATTTTAATAATTTCAATGGTTTGAGACAATATCTTCTTTTTTCTTCGACGATCATATCTTAGCGTTTTCGCTGTCGCGAAAACGACGCTCTTTGGGAAAGGAGAAGATGCTAAAAACCAAGAAAGCGCAGAATTAAAATACATCTAAAACAAATATATGCCGATGCATAGTTGTCAATGAAGCGGCGGAATGCGCATTCGAGGAGAATAAGAACAAATACGACAATTCATGATTGTTCAAGAAACGTCGCCATTCTTCGTCTTGCTCCTTCTGATCCGTAGGTAAGTCGTCCTACAGTTACGTTCTCTAAAGTATCGTTTTTGTACAAGAACACCGACGTCCCTATGGTAAAGAGTAATCCTAAAACAGCGAGCGCAACCGAATCAAAAGAGTCCCCGTTATAACCACCATATTCATCCAAGGAATGCGCGCCCTGAGGAGCAAGAACTGTTGACAATTTACTGTACAACAAACCGTTCTGTCTTGCCGCTCCTGTTAGAATAACATCGTAAGCCAAATCTGCATAGAATTGTTCCTTCACGCGAATGCTATCAATTATTCTTTCGCTAATCATATGTACGGCGCTACAAAGAGCATCGACAGAAGACACTTTACGACTATACCTTGACAAGCGCTCCAGATAAAACATCTCATTCAGCAGATATGATGGAGAATTATCTTTGTCACAGAAGTTATCTCCGATCCTGCAGTTCGCTTCGATCCCCTTGCGCCAAAATTCTAATAACTCGAAATCGCATCGTCCCTGAACAGAAAGTTTTCCACCAATGTCGATGCTAGACTCGCCTTTTGTAGCCTGCTTTGTCAATACGTCTAAAATAGATCCGCATGGGATGACGTTGCTGTAGTAAAGATTCTCTTTCATTTCATAGTTGTTACCGCTTGGGGGTATAAAGAACCAACGAGCCGAATTACCCAAATCGACAACTAGTTTCCCGCGATCAAAATTACCTAGAAGAATCCAATATGGAAAAAGCAAAAGACCATGTCTGTCAAGAGCAGGATTGTTTGGAATCAGTGAATCAACGACGTTAAATCCAGTCTTTTGAGACAAAGCGTAAGAATCGCTTAGACTAAAATAAACCGGTCGTTTATCCCAGTTATAAGAAAAAAGCCAGAAACCAGGATCGCTAATCGCGACAGTCACGACGCTGTCTTTTGACGAATCCCAGTCTTTTAAAAGTTCAGAAACAGCCTCTTCCTGGACGACGGAAATCATGGCGCGCAAATTTGAAAGTTTTGCCAGAGATGAAAAAAACTCCTCTTCTTCTCTGGCGGCAAATGTTTTTTTTGTTGTTGAAGAAATGTACTTTGATAAAACGTTTTCTTTATCTTCCCCAGTATCGTCGTATAGTTCTTTAACGCGAAGAATCCGATTCAATTCGTCATAGGTTTGAGATATTTCCTCCGGAAGATCAAAGGAAACACTTTTATAAAGCACAATTGGCGAGTTCTTTTTTGAACTCATCGTTCCAATTATTGATGCTTCGAGTTTTCTAACATTAGAAGAAATATTAATGCCAATAAAAAAAAATGAACCGATCAAGGAAGACGAAAGATTACCTTTTAGAAAATTTTTTCTTTTCTCCATTATTCTGATCCTTCGCGCAATAATTGAATGGTATGAACAAGTGGTTTAGAAGGAAAAAAAGAAAAGAAGAAGCCAATGCCAAATCTAATGAACCAAAACCAACACCCCTCTCTTCTTAACAAGGAAAATCGCTCCCCTATGAATCAATACAAACCCTCAAAACAATTGTCACGGGCGCTGATTGTGATCTCAGCAAACCATTCAAGACACAACTCGTTTTGAATATACGTCTCGTTACTATTCAAGCATTATATCACTACTGCCATCAAATATCGACGTCAGCATCCGCAAGCGCGTCGCCTAACACACTCCAGTTGTTTACGTTCAAACAGT
>CAMZEO010000409.1 GCA_947305735.1 uncultured Planctomycetales bacterium
TGCTATTCGCTCATTCTCGCGCTCCTCCCGGACCACGTCGCGCGAATTGGCGCCGGCGCCTTTGCCAATTGCACGGCGCTCGCCGATCTCAAGCTCTTTCCGCGCAATAAGCATTTCAAGAAAAAAGAAGGCGTTCTGTTTACCTTCGACGGGTCAAAATTAGTCTGCTTCCCCGCCGGCAAAACGGAAGACTCGTACGTTGTGCCCGCCTCGACCCATGAAATTGAGGCGCGCGCGTTCGAAGGATGCGTCTCCTTGTACTCCGTAACGGGCAATGAAAATATCGAAAGGATCGGCGCGTACGCGTTCCATAAGTGCGAGTCCCTTTCGGCGGCGCGGCTCGGTTCCTCGATTTCCGAGATCGGCGAAGGCGCTTTTAAAGGGTGCTTGGCGCTTGAAACCTTCGTCTTGCCGCACGGCGCGAAGATCGTTGCGAACGAAACCTTCGCCGGGTGCTCTTCGTTAGAATATATGCAGTTCCCCGAAACTCTCGAGCTCATCGGAGACGCGGCGTTCGAAGACTGCTCCGCGCTCGCGACCGCGTCGTTGCCGGAAGGTCTGCACACGATTTGCGACGGCGCGTTCAACGGTTGCTCGACGCTACGAAGGCTCAATATTCCGAGCACGGTTGAACGCATCGGCGTCGGCGCGTTCGAAGACTGTAGCGGAGACTCGCCTGAAGAGTCGTTGCGAAGCGTCGAGATTCCCGAGGGCGTTCGAGAAATCGGCGCATGGTCCTTCTCCGACTGCGCCTATCTTGAATCGGTCAGACTACCGAGCGGGCTCGAAAAGATCGGGCTCGGAGCGTTCGCGTTCTGCTCGAGACTGTCGCATATCGACGTTCACCCGGAAAACGAGCGCTACGCGACCCGAGAATCGACTCTCTTCTCCAAAGATCTCTCTGTTCTCCTTTGCTACCCCGCCGGGGATAAGAGACGCTCTTACGAGGTCCCCGAATGTGTGCGCGAAATAGCGCCGCACGCCTTTGCATGCTGCGAGAATCTCACGTCGATAACGTTGCCGCCCGGACTTGAACAGATCGGGCTCGGCGCGTTCGGCGGCTCTTCGATCTTCTCCATCGCTCTTCCGGATAAAATCGAGCAGATTCCCGACGGAACCTTCTGGCGATGCTCCTACCTTGAATCGATCGAGCTTCCCGACGCGATTAAAACGATCGGCGCGCGCGCGTTCCGATGCTGCGCCAAATTGAAGGAGATTAAGCTTCCCAGTTCGCTCGAAACGATCGGAGAAGACGCGTTCCACTCGTGCTCGTCGCTCGTTAAGATAACGCTCCCGAAGTCGCTCGTGGAACTGGCGTCCTCGGCGTTCTGTAACTGCGAATCCCTTTCTGAAATCAACGTTGAAGAGGGCTCGGAATTCTTCAGCGCGCGCGACGGCGTTTTGCTCGCGAAGAGGGAGCGCGAACTTGTCTTCTATCCGGCCGGTAGGACCGAATCGGCGTACGTCGTTCCGGAAACGGTCATGACGATCGCGGAAAACGCGTTCCTGGAATCGCGTTCGCTCAAACATCTTGTTCTCCCGCGCAGCCTGCGCGAGATCAAATCGAACGCGATCAACAGGGATCTTTCCCTGCGCGTCTACGAGGACTCGTACGCGCACAAATGGGCGCGCCGACACGGTCGAACCTTCTCGATCATCGGATAGTTGCGAGGCCGCGCGTTCCACGCCGCTGGAAAATGGAAAAAAATAAAAAAAGAGACTAGACGGCGCGGCGCCCCGTTGTATAATGGGGGTGTCGGTTGTGATAGATCGACGGTTTGATCGCGGGATGGAGCAGTTGGTAGCTCGGGAGGCTCATAACCTTGAGGTCGTAGGTTCAAGTCCGACTCCCGCAACTTAGTTCAAAGGACTTCGCGTCGCGCGGAGTCCTTTTTTTATTTCTCTTACCCCGGTTTTCAGCGCGTCCTTCTACTA
Organism: uncultured Planctomycetales bacterium; assembly: GCA_947305735.1. GTDB lineage: Bacteria > Planctomycetota > Planctomycetia > Pirellulales > Thermoguttaceae > RUG369. The sequence goes on from CAMZEO010000409.1 coordinate 1,936, forward strand.
TGCTAAATTCCAAAAGAACGTATAATATCGATACGTCGGCGCGGACGGCGCGCTCGACCTCCAACGATTATCGCTTAACAAAACCTTTGGGAGAAAAACATGACGGACGCTCTTGCCTCGCGCGATTATTTCAAAGCCTTCGACCGACTGCGCGTCGGCGGCGACGAATACGGATACTACCGACTTGCCGCGCTCGAGGAACGCGGGCTAACCACTCTCGCGTCGCTACCCTACTCAATTCGCACGCTACTGGAAGCGACTTTGCGCAACTGCGACAATTTCGCCGTCGCCGAAGAAGACGTCGTCAATCTCGCTAAGTGGTCCCCCGACGGCTCGTCCTTCGAAATACCTTTTAAGCCGGCGCGCGTTATTCTCCAAGATTTTACCGGCGTTCCCGCCGTCGTCGACCTCGCCGCCATGCGCTCCGCAATGAAGCGACTCGGAGGCGATCCGAATAAGATCAATCCGCTCATTCCCGTCGACATTGTCGTCGACCACTCCGTTCAGACCGACTATTTCGGCGCCAAAGACGCGCTCGATAAGAATGTCGCGCGCGAATTCGAACGCAACGGCGAACGATACTCGCTACTGCGCTGGGCGCAACGCTCGCTCGATAATTTCAACGCGATTCCGCCCGCCGTCGGCATAATTCACCAGGTCAATCTCGAATATCTCGCCAAAGTCGTCGCATGCCAGTCGTGCGCCGACGCGAACGTCAAGGGCGTTCTCTATCCGGACAGCGTCGTCGGTACGGACAGCCATACCGTTATGATCAACGGGCTAGGCGTTCTCGGCTGGG
>CAMZEO010000410.1 GCA_947305735.1 uncultured Planctomycetales bacterium
AAGAATGAACTCGATTCCAGCGCGGTGGAGATTATCAAGCAATACTGGCGCGTTCGTAATTTCCACAACTTGATTTTTATCGTTTTTCCTAACGACTCCATCAAGCAGGGGAACTAAGGGAGAATCGTTCCAACAAGTGGAGTATAGAATAGGAACTCGATACATAAATGCCTTGGCGTCGCCGATAAGGAGTAGTTTCTTCCGCGAATGACGGGAAACGGTTAATGTTGACGAATCCTTTGTTTCAAAAAGTTCTGGATGCTCGTTGAAATAAATAGATTCTTTTGTGAATCGATAAGGATCTCGTTCCAGCGAACGAAGAGGGGCCATCCTGCCCTGTCCAAATATGTCGATTATCAGACCGGAATATAACAAGCATATTAAAATCGTTGCGAACACGGACGCCTTAGCGAATCCCGACTGAAACGCCAGACCTCGGGAAACAAGACCACCAACGACAATCGCGACAAGAGGAGTTGCAGGAATCAGAAAGCGAGCGAGACGATGAGTGGTCAAAAACCAGACGAACCAAAATAGAAAATACAAAACAAAAATGCCCGCCAAAATTATTTCCGTCCCATTTGCATTGCCGCGAAAGATTTTCCTGAAATCGACGCTAAGCGTTAAGAAACCAAACACGCCGAAAAAAATAAAAAAAGGAGACGTAAAATCATCTTTCAACAACGTCTCTGTCGTAGCTGTCGCGACGGCTTTCGGACTAAATGAAGAAGACGAATGGGCGCGTTTCCAGCGAGCGTCGATCGATTTGTTCCAGGAGCCTTCATTGTCTCCAAACACACCGTAAGCAAGCGGATACACTGGATTGCCCGTAGTTAGGGCATTGCGTAAATACCAACCGCCGCTAACAAAGGCGACGGTCAATGTGAAGATGGAGACAAGGAGAATCACATTCTTGATTCGCCGAACGTTTTGAGTTTTACCCCAATTACTGAATTCTCCTTTCACGTCGTTTGAACAAACGGTGGCTTCAACGTCGGCAGAATTAAGATCTTTTTGCGTTTTGGGGAAAAGAAACTTCAATTTTTGAGAATAACACTCTATTAGTACTCCCAACACAAAAGTCGGAAGAACTACGAACACGGCGCCCGTATATTTGATTCCCATCGCGAAACCAGCGAAAAGTCCAAGCAAAACCGCATATGAAAACGTTTTGAAATTTGTTGACGCGTCATTTTGCAAACGAGAAAGGCTCGTTGCCCTTACGAGCAGTAGATAAAGCGCCGAGAATAACGCGAAGCTTAAGACTCCATCGTTTAGACCGTTGGCGTAAACCTCAAAAATTCCTGGAAAAGAAAAGAAAAAAACTGCTCCCCATAGACCGATTCTAACATTTTGAAGAAAACGCGCCCCAAAAGCAACCAACGCTAACGCCGTTAGGTACGCGTAGCTTGTCAGAATTGTCTTTCCAATAAGCGAGCCAATTCTTAAAACGTCGTCGTAAGCAAATCCCACATTTTGCGCAACATTAAATCCAGCGACGTAAAACATTTCGGATCCGAGAGGCATATTCGCGTAGACGTTGTTGCGAGAAAAGGAAATTCTGCCCGTTTCAAACGTTTCCCTGGCGCTTTGAACGTGATACTCGACGGCGTCGTACTCATAAATCGGCTGAGTCGCCGAAAAAGAATAGAACGAAGAGAAAACAATGAGAAGAAAAATTTGTCCATAAAGAAAAAAAATATCCGCTCGAGAATAAGCGGTAGTTAAAAAAAGCCGCTTAATTCTATACCAAGAAAAAGGATTCAAATCAAAGTCGTTTTGATGCTTATTAACGTTTTTCTTTCCTTTAAGAAGGGTAAAAAAAATCAATGTAAAAACGAGAATAATCCCGATGGAACAATGGAACGCCGGAATCCTGACCTTTCCCATTAGTCCCAACCAAAGATAAACGCTAGATCGAATCGTTAGTCCAAGACCTGTCGCAAAAAAAACTGTTTCCAAGCAATTTGTTTTAATTACCGTCTTAATAGGATAGTTGAAGATTAGTCCCAGACAAGTCGAAGAAACGACGTATAAAAGCCCTAGTCCGAATGCAACAATACGTTCGCCTGTCGGGGAAACGGTTGGCAAATCAACGCCAAACCAGATATCATTGACAAAATCGGGATTAATCGTCGGCAGTAAAAAAAGAGTCCAACGAGGAGCTACGCCTCCGGGAAGAGAATACGCGAAAAAAAGCAATAAACAAAGGGTAATTAAAAACAATCCACCCATCCCATAAGGGAACTTTTGCGACTTTTGTTCAGCGACGTCAGAATGACGATCGCTACGACAGGGAGCAGGTTTGGACATATGCGATCATCTCCAAGTTGCGTCTGGAGAAAAAACTCAAACGCTTGAAAAAACATTTCTTTTTTCGTATGATACTGCAAACGGGCTGGTTGTACAGACCTTTGATCTCGTTAAGTTTTAGCAGTGAAATTGAAAAACAGTGTATTGTTCGAATTAATCCATATGAAAGGGTCAAAATGGCTTGCAAACGTTTGTGGATTCAGAAAGCGGTATTCCTTAGCTTTGCCTTTTTCCTAGTCGCCTTTATAGGTTCATCTTGGAGTTTTGCTCATGACGAACAGCCAACTAAATTTGAAGACGCGGGAGGACCTTGTTACATAGGACCGGACGGGGAGTTGGTTTGTGAAACAGACGGGATTTCCGCAACCAAGTCTTCAAACGCCAACCAAGACGCTTCGGAAATAGATCTTTCAACTCAT
>CAMZEO010000411.1 GCA_947305735.1 uncultured Planctomycetales bacterium
GGAGAAGATTCTTACGACTGCGATCAGGCGATATGGGGAAATCCAAAATTAATCGATAAAAACGGAAGCGAAGTCGATCTTACGACGTTCAAGCCGGAATCATCGCAAACGGGTTGGGGCGAACTGATCGTCAATAAAAACCATATGGGAGAACCGCTCCAAATCGGCAAAATGACTTGTGAAACCGGTTTTTGGGCTCATGCCCCGTCGGTATTGCACTTTAAACTTGACGGTTCTTACGAACGTTTCACCGTTTCCGTCGGACTAGATAAGAAAAACGCGATTCGAGGTTCCGTCGTTTTTCATATTCTTGATCAACCAGTCAAGCTTCCAGCTCCGGAAGAATACAAAAACGTCAACGCGCGGGTCAAAGTCGCTCCAATTCCCCCTTCCGGCGATTCGACCGTTTCCTTCGACGCGCAAGGAGCACAAAAATTGCTTGACGCCGACATTGAAGAGATTATTTTCACGCGACGATACGCTTATAATTCCAACCACGTTTATACGGATCACGTCAATTGCGACTGGCTTCCCGGCGCTGGTTTCTGCATTCTTAATCTTAAAACAGGCAAAACGCGCGATCTTCTTTACAACGAGCTTCACAACGGCATGATTCAGCGTTTCGACGTCTCGTTTGACGCGAAGAAGATTATTTTCGACTTCCGCGCGTCTCCAACCGAAGGGTATCGGATTTACGAAGCCAATCTTGACGGAACAGGGTTGCGCCAACTCACCTTCCCCGTAGACGACGAGAAAGAATTGGTAAGAAAGTACGCTCGCGGCAATTATATGCACGGAACCGACGATCTTCATCCTTGTTACCTTCCCGACGGAGGAATCGCGTTTGTATCGACGCGGGCGCAATTCAGCGTCCTTTGCGATTCTTCGGACAATTTCACTGTTACCAACCTATATCGAATGGACGGCGACGGAGGTAATTTGCAACCGCTTTCCTATAGCGCGTTGAACGAACAATCCCCCGCCGTTCTCCCCGACGGCAGGATTGTCTATCATCGTTGGGAGTACGTCGATAAAGCGGCGGGAAACGCCAAAGCGCTCTGGGCGGTCAATCCCGACGGCACGGGATCGTCGGAAATCTATGGCGACAACATCTCCTTTCCCGAATCGATGATGTATCCGCGACCGATTCCCGACTCGGACAGTAAAATCGTCTTCCTGGGGACCTCTCACTGCTGTCCGAACAACGCGTTCGGCACGGTAATCGTCGTCGACGCAAAAGAAGACGCCCGCTCCGTCGACTCGATGCGTTACGTTACCGACGACGTGAGAACGTATCATCATAACGGGTTCCATTTCCTGAACGATGACGGCGAGTATCAACACGATATGACGGGCGTTCCGGGTCGTCTTTTCAAAGATCCGTACCCGATCTCCGAAGATCTCTTCATCGCCTCGCGCAAACCGGTCGGACTGCCGTGGAACGAACCAACGGGATACGATCTCGTTCTACTCGACGGAAAAGGAAACGAGACCCCGCTGTTTTCCGACGAAAACGCTTCCTGCTGGCACGCTATACCGCTCTGGAAACGCGAAGTTCCGCCAATTCGCTCCAATGTGCTCGATGAAAATCTGGCGGAAAAAAAACTGGCTCTTTGCACGGTAACCGACGTGTACGCCGGAATGGAAAACGTCGAACGAGGAACCGTTAAATTCATTCGCGTTCTCGAACAGGTTCCGCGTTCCTGGTCGGCGCGAAAGAGCTGGAGCGACGATCACGAGGGCACGACGCACGCTCACAGCGCCGTCTCTAACGGCTCGCTGAGCGTTAAAGTTCAACTGGGGGTCGTTCCCGTAGAAGAGGACGGAAGCGCGTGTTTTTACGTCCCCGCCGATCGAGCTATCTATTTCCAGGCTCTTGACGAAAAATACCGATCGGTTCAAACGGAACGAACGTATGTCAACTATCGCCCCGGCGAACAAAGAGCGTGCGTCGGGTGTCATGAAACGCAAAGCGAAGCGCCGTTGACGTCCAATCTTGTCGCGCCGATCGCGTTGACTCGAGAACCGAGCGTTCTACAACCGCAACAAAATCAATTGTCCGCGGCGTTCACTTTCGATTACGATCGTCAGATCCAACCAATTTGGAACGAGCGTTGCGTCTCCTGCCACGACGGCAAAGAAAAGTCGCCCGAGCCCGATTTGCGCGGCGACGCTCGGGGAACCTACTCAATTTCCTACTGGAATCTCGTCAATCTTGGCAACTCGCCCAAGAACCTGCTCGGAAATCGCGCGGAACGAAACGAAGACGCGGCTAGCAACGGTATTGAGTTCATTCCGCCATACCAAAGCGGAGCGTTATCCAGTCCTTTAGGCGCGTGGCTTCAAGGCGAGACCTCGTTAAAAGACGCGCCCGACGCCGTAAAAGAAGAATTGGATCTGCTTAACCAAAAGCACAAAGACGCTAGAGTTCAACTGACTGATTCCGAGCTTCTTGCCGTCGCCAATTGGTTGGACGTAAACGTTCCGTATCACCCGTCCTATTTCGGAAGGCTTCATGAGAAATTCCAAGGACGACCCGACTATCGCCCTGAAATTTCCGTCGAAGAATCCAGGTCTCGGACTATTCCCGAAAGAATTCAAAAGCTATATGAAGAAGGAGAGTTGTTCGAAAAGGGAGAGAACCTTCAATAATATCAAATTGCAACGCTTGCAACAATTATTGCAATTATTACAAATGTAGTAAATATTACAATTACAAGTTCGTATTCTC
>CAMZEO010000412.1 GCA_947305735.1 uncultured Planctomycetales bacterium
GCTTGTTGTCTTTATTTTTGATACGTTGAAAAAATGAAAAAAAGGGGCTTACCGATTGACAAAGCGAGTAGAAAGTATAAAAATTGGGGCGTGAAACGTCTGTTTGGGCGCAAAATTTTGACGTGAAAAAGTTAGAATTGGCGGCGTTTCGAGAAGACGGCGATTATTTATGTATTTATAGCATTGTTTATAGGGCATTTTATATGGCGGCGATTGAGACGGCTCTTCGTGGAGCTGAATTTTGGAAGGATAAGACGGGCGAGCTGGCGGAGCCGGATGAGAACGCTTCACCGTCGTTAGCTTTAACTGCGGAGCAAAGTTCACAATCCAGTTTAAGCTTGTGCTGGGGAATTGAACGTTGGTCCGAGTGGCGCGAAGTTGCTAAACAGATTAAAGATTACGCCTTGGCGCGTCTGGATGAAACGCTTGTTGAATTCGAAGCTAATCTGATCAAAAAGGGCGTTGTGGTTCATTGGGCAAAGGACGCCGAAGAAGCGAACTCAATAGTACTTCAAATAGCTAAGGATCACAACGTTAAAACCGTTGTGAAAGCAAAGTCGATGGTTTCCGAGGAAATCGCCCTCAACAAAGCTTTTGAATCGATAGGCGTTCGAGCTTTAGAAACAGATCTGGGTGAATATATCGTTCAATTACTTGGTCAACGTCCCACGCATATTGTTACTCCGGCAACTCACCTAAGCGCGGAGGAAATTGGACGGAAGTTCGAGGAAAAATTAGGCGTCCCGTATACTGCGGAACATGAAAAGCTGACGATGATCGCGCATGACCGTCTTCGTAGAGAGTTCGTGAACGCCGATATGGGGATGTCTGGCGCCAATTTTGGAATTGCCGACACTGGATCGTTATGCCTTATTGAAAATGAAGGGAATATAGGCCTGTCGACAAGCGCGCCAAAAGTTCACGTCGCTCTTATTGGCATTGAAAAAGTTATTCCTAAAGCAAAGTACCTGCCTCTCTTTTTGAATATGCTTCCTCGAATGGGAACCGGACAAAAGTTGACGTCTTACACGCATATTTTTAACGGACCAACCAAAGGTCGTGAAATGCATGTCGTTATTGTTGACAATGGTCGTACCAACGCGTTGGCTTCCCCAGACACTCGCGGCGTTTTGCGTTGTATACGATGCGGAGTGTGTATGACGAATTGTCCTGTTTATCGACAGGTTGGCGGTTGGGCTTACGGATGGGTATATCCAGGACCGCTTGGCGCCGTTTTGACGCCGCAATTGCTTGGAATTGAAAAGGCGGGTAAATTACCCTTTGCCTCCTCGTTGTGCGGGGCTTGTTCTCAGATTTGTCCCGTTAAAGTTGATTTAGCGCATCAACTCGTCAGACTTAGGGCGAAATCTATGGAGAAGGGTTCAGCTTCTCCCGCATATTCAATAGTTGACGCCCTCTTGTGGAAGACGTTTTCGGTCTTTATGATGACAAAATGTCGATATAGATTATTGATGTTTGGAGTGCGGCTTGGCGCAAAACTTGCTCCGATATGTCCCAAGGGACTTCATCCTTGGTTGCTGGGACGTTGGACACGCGGTCGCGAAATTCCAAAGTCGCCGGGTACGTTTAGGGATTGGTGGCGTAAGAATCGCGAGTGATTTCTGCCTATAAACGAGAAGAAGCGGCGCCGATTGATCGGCGCTTTTTGTCTTTATACGCCGTTAACGTTTAGAATCAAGCAGCCGTCGGGGACGTCATATTATGGATTATCGTAGTATTCTTTTGATTAGCGGCGTCTTGATCCTTTTAGTTTGCGTTACGCTGGTTGTCGCGTATCTTAGAAGACAAGCAGTTGGCATCGATTTAGGAGTTCTATCCGTCTGTCGTTCTCGTATTTACGCTTGGTGGTTCCTTTTTGGTTCCCTTATCTGCGCCGTGCTTTTGGGAACGATAGCGACTGTTGTCTTATTTGGAATCGTCTCCTTTTGGGCTTTGCGCGAGTATATGACGTTGACTCCAACTCGTCCGGCGGATCATCGCGCGTTGGTGGGGGTCTTTTTCCTTTTAACACCCCTGCAATTTGTCTTGGTAGGCGTCGATTCAGAGTGGTTTTTTCAGCATTTTCACGTCGAATCCAGTTTTGTCTTCTCCGTTTTGATTCCGTCTCTGGCTTTTTTGATTCTTCCTGCAACCATTGCCATATCAGATGATCCGAAGTTTTTTCTGGAGCGTATCGCAAAGCTACAAGTCGGCCTATTAATTTGTGTGTACTCGTTAAGCTTTGCGCCCGCTATCTTGACGATGGATATTCATGATTCGACCAGAGTTTCGTTATATGTTCCTGAGATTCAAGCTGTGGACATCGAGGACAAAGTGTTGAAACCAATAGAAGAGGTAGTTGGTTTGCAAAACGGCAACCGAGAAAACGGCGGAATTATTATAGAAGAAGGCGGAGAAGAGAGGGATAAGATTTCCGACAAACAAGTGTTAGGCTTGCAAACAGGTTCTGGAAACATAAAGGATGCTCAACCGAAGTTTCCCACGCCCCATAAAAAGATCAATTCTTTGAACTTAACTCTCCTTTTTGTTTTTGTGATCTTGACGCAAATGAACGACGTGGCGCAGTATTTCTGGTCTCTTGCTTTTCCGAAACACAAGATTGCTTCGAATGTTAACTCTAATAAAACCACGGAAGGGGTTGTTCTTGGGATGTTAACGACTTCGCTTATAGCCGTTGCGTTTCTTTATTTTACGCCGTTCA
>CAMZEO010000413.1 GCA_947305735.1 uncultured Planctomycetales bacterium
GTATTGGACGAATAGGGACGCAAAAGATGAGCCAGACCGGAGGTAACGAGCAGAGAAAGCCAGCCGTCCGCCGTCTTAACGTCGATTCCGACGTCGTTTCCAATATCGGTCAAATTAAGTTCATGACCCGTTCGCGCCGCCGCGCGGGAAATGAATTGCAGGAACTTCGACTCGTTCTTTATGTTGACCAGCTTTCGGACGTCCCTTTCCAGATAAGTTTGCGTATACTCGCCGAAAAACGCGTCGGGCGAAAGTTTCGGATCGACGACCATTTGCGGCATGCTTCCCCGAAAAATCCGATCGAAAACGCTTCCAGGCGTTTCCTCGCGCTTGAGCGTCAACTTGGCGTCCGGTCGAAACGGCGTTTCGTCCGTTCCGTATATCTCCGCTCTGCTGAGCGCGTGGAGCGAGAGGATCCCCGCGCGTCCGGCCAGCGATTCGCCGACGTTTTTCATCAGACGAAACATTTGCGAACCGGTCAGGAAATACCGACCGTTCTTTCGATCTTCGTCGATTCGTATCTTGATATAGGGCAGGAGTTCGGGCGCGTATTGGATTTCGTCGATAACGAGCGGCGCGGGATATTGCTGCAAGAAGAGTTCCGGATCCGTTCGCGCGAGTTCGCGAACGCGCGGATAATCGAGCGTTACGTATGTCGCGCCTTCACGAGCCTCGATCAACTTTTTAATCAACGTCGTTTTTCCCGTTTGGCGCGCGCCCGTTATTACGACGACGGGAAAATGTTCCGACAGATAAAGCGCTTGTCGTTCGATCTTACGTTCAATGTACATGGATCCGGTTCCTCGCGTTAACGCCTTTTGTTTTCAACGTATTGTACGACCCCCGAATCTATTGTCAATACAAATCCGGAATTCAATTCCAGATTTGTATTGATTGAAACGCGCCGCGTCGCTCCGTTTGTCCGCGGTTCCGATTTCGCCGCGATCTTTTTTTACTTTTTTTCTTGCATTTACGTTTTCCGCTCGGTATACTTGGTCTCAAGCGAGTTGGCGTCGCCCGTTTTTCTCCTCTTCTATACGAACGGGCGACTTCGAGAACCCCGAATAGAGCGCGAGGCGAATCATGGCTCAAGTAGAATACGGCGCCGACGGAAATACGTTGATTAAAGCGTTTGGCGACATGACGTCGATCACCGTTCCCGAAGGAGTTGAAGCAATAGCGCCGCGCGCGTTCGCGGAATGTCCCGGTCTTGAATCGATCGCGCTTCCGACGTCTCTCAAATCGATCGGCTACAACGCGTTCTCCTTTTGCGCGTCGCTCGTTTCGATCAAATTGCCCGCGGGCTTGGAACGAATCGGCGGCTTCGCCTTTTGCGGATGCGGATCGCTGACGGAAATCGAATTGCCGACGGGAATTAAAGAGATCGCGCCTTCGACGTTCGAGGACTGCGGCGCGTTGGAAAAGGTCGTCTTTCCGCCGGGGCTTAAATCGATTGGCGAACGCGCGTTCTTCTATTGCGGATCGCTCAAATCGATCGATCTTCCCTCAAGTCTGGAACGCGTCGGCGAGCGCGCGTTTTCCTTTTGCGCGTCGTTGAAACAAGTCGAAGTTCCGCCGAGTCTGACGGAGTTAGGCGCGGGCGTTTTCGCCGACTGTTATTCGCTCGAAACCGTCGTTTTGCCCGATTCGCTCCGTCATATCGGAGCGCGCGCTTTTAAAAGTTGCGGATCCCTTCGTTCGATCAATCTTCCGTCGTCTCTTGAATCGATCGGATATTCCGCGTTTTTCGCGTGCGACTCGCTCGAATCGGTCGATTTTCCGTCCGGCGTGAAGGCGATTGGAAATTCCGTCTTCGCTTTCTGCCGTTCTCTCCGTTCGATCGTTCTGCCCGACGCGCTCGAAAGCGTCGGCGAATGCGTCTTTTGCGACTGCGATTCTTTGCAATCGGTCGTCTTTCCCGCGAAACTGACGAGGATCGGAAGGACGACCTTTAAAAACTGCCGCGCGTTGCGTTCGGTCGTTCTACCGGAGGAACTTGCGGAAATCGAAGATTTTACCTTTGAGTCGTGCGGCGCCCTCGAGTCGGTCGATTTGCCCTGTAAAGTGGCGAGGATAGGCGATTCCGCCTTCGCGTACTGCGCGGCGCTAAGGTCGATCGCGTTTCCCGAAAGTCTGGTCGAAATCGACGACTCCGCCTTCGCTTTCTGCAACGCGCTTACGGAGCTTGTTTTTCCCGCCGCTCTTAAGCGCGTCGGCGAATCCGCGTTCGCCTTTTGCGATCTTGTGGAGACCGCGACTTTTGCCGACGGTCTTGAAGAACTCGGACGGCGTATGTTCAAAGGTTGCAAGGCGCTCAAATCGGTCGTTCTTCCAGACTCGCTCCTGGTCGTCGGACCGGAAGCGTTTGAATATTGCGCCGCGCTGGAAACGATACCCGTGAGCGCGGGCCTGAAGCATATTGGCGACTACGCCTTCGCCGACTGCGGCGCCTTGTCCGCGATCGAGCTTTTCGACGGGCTCGAAACCATCGGCAAATTCGCGTTCAAGCGTTGCGTCGCGCTTGAAGCGCTCGTCATACCGTCGAGCGTGACCTCGCTCGGCGAAAAGGCGTTCGACGGCTGCGCGTTTTTGGAAAAAGAGCCTGAAGATCTTTAGACGCCGTCGGTCCTGTTCCTCCCTCGGCCCCGCGCCGTTGGCGCGGTATGGCTCCGCGCGGTTTTTGCGCCGTCGGTC
>CAMZEO010000414.1 GCA_947305735.1 uncultured Planctomycetales bacterium
GCTGAATCATCGTCGCAACGAGCGGCGCGACGCCGACGGCGTAGTCGGGCTCGAATTGCGCCGGAACGTTCGAGGCGGCGTTTGCTTTCGGCTCCTTGCGCGACCTGGGCGCCGAACCGCGCTTGTCGGGACGTCTTCCCGATCGGACCTCCGCCGGAGAAGGCGCGCGTTCGACGGGCTCGTCCGTTCCGTACCGCCCGAAGACGTACGACGCAAGCGACGAGAGCGCGACGACCCAGCAGATCGCGCCGAGCGCGTAGCTGACGATGATCGCCACGACGTGGATCGTCAGCCAGAAATTACTGCGCAAGACCGCGACGAGAGGACGTATGTTCGGATTGAATTCGACCGAGTTAAAGTACGCGGACGCCGCGACCGCGAGCGAAATCGCCGCGCCTGCAGTAAGAAACGCTTTGCGTTGGACTATTTGAGCGACGATCGACGCGTTATCCGGACTCGCGTCGGGTCGTCGACGGAGCGTCTTCGGGAAGAACGCCAGCGCCAGGAGCGTCGCGACGAAGCGCGGAACCGCCCAGGCGACGAACAGGAACGTTAGAAGAATCGCGATTCCGTCGAGCGCCCCTTTCATCGCGAACGCTTCGCGGAACGTCCGCGCGAGACCCGACGCGATCGGCTCGCCCTCATGACCGGAGCGCCAGACGAGAAACGCGGCCGCGAAGCACAGCGCGACCAACAGACCGCGAGGCGCCGCCAGGATCAGCGATATTTTTCGTTCCGAGCGGTCTTTGATCGTCCAGGGCCACGCGACGGCGCGCCACGCGTTCAAATACGGCGCCGACCACGCCGGAGCGAGCGCGTAACCAATGGCGATCGCGGCGATTAAGAACGCGAGCAGGACGACCGTCTCGAACATATTGGCCGCGGGCGCCCAGCCGGTGATATACGCGCGCGTCGCCCCGCCGAGGAACGCGACCGCGCAGCTGAGCGCCAGAAAAACGATTCCCAAAACGAAGAAAAACCGTTCGACGAGGGGCGTTCGTCGCGCGAGCCGCGCGACGAGTTGACGCAAATACGAAAGAACGAACGCGACGAGCGCGAACAGACACGCGACCCAGTTCCAGAAGAACGCGTTAAGACGGTAGTAAAACAGCTCCGCCTTCAAACCGCGAGGGACGTCGTAGCAAGTCTTCGCGAGAAATTCCGAGCGCGTCGTTTCGTCGGCGATTTCGGCGGCGGCAAGTTCCGCGCGTTTTTCTTCGGACGACAATCCGGTCGCGCGAAGGCTTTGGGCGAAGTCGGCGATCGCGGCGTTGAACGCCGCCGCGCGACCGGGGTTTCCGCGATCGCGGTACGCGCGCGCCGCGTTGAGAAACGCTCGACATGGCTCGCGCTCGAGTTTGCCGTTCTCCAACGTTTTGCCAAGCGCTTCGACGAAGTCGTCGACGGGCGAAATCTTTTCGACGCTTGCGGACGGCTCGGACGACTCGTCGTCGAGTTCGATCGCGACGTCGAGCGCCTGAGGATCGACAAACCGCGCGTAGGCGGCGTCGGATCCGAAAAGAACCGTTTGCAACGGAACCCAGGGCGAATCCTGGACGTCCGTCGCGCGGAACAAACTCGCTCGGACGACCGGAACGACCGCGAGCGTTTTGGGCGGTTCCGACGTCGTCGACAGAAACGCCAGTTCAAGATTGTCGACGATCGATTCGAGCGAAGAGACGACGCGCTGAATTTCCAGACGGTATTCCAGCGAATACGTCTGTTCCCTCAGGATCTCGTCGCGATGCGCTCTAAGCTCGCCGAGCGTCGTTTCAAGCGTCGCGAGCAGTTTTTCAAACAGGACGCCCGACGACGCCGGTTGAAGCCGACGCGTCAGCGACGCGAGCGTCGCGATCTGGCGCGCCAACAGGAGCGCGTTGCCGCCGTTTTTGTCTTCGCTCGTCGGCGTTCGCCGACGCAGCGCGAAATCCTTGTCGTAGAACGGCGAAGCGCGGCGTTCCTCGGCTTTTTCGCTCGGAAGGAGCCGCTCGATTTTGACGCTGGAAGCGTCGAGTTTCGAGAGCGGCCCGAGCGACGCGGCATGAGCGCCCGTCGGAGGCATGCCCATGGGCGCGTCTCCGTAGAGTATCTTGTTGAAGTAGAACGCCGGACGCGTCGACGTCGATTGCGTCGGAACGTAAGTCAGCGAGCGGAACGACGCGATTTTGTCTTCGAATTTTTCCAGCGCTTTGAGCGACTCGTTCTTCGTCGCGAGTCCTCGCGACGTCTCGAGAAACGCGTCGACGCGCGTTTTGCCGTTCGCGTCGAGCTCGTCGAAATCGGACGGGGAAAGACGACCGCCGCGCCTGGCGATTTCGTCGGGCGACTTTTTCAAAACGTCTTTGGCGACCGCGTTTTTCGGATCGGCGACAAAAGGAACGTACTCCCAAAGCTCCGGCTCGACAATCCACGAGAAAAGCAGTTCCGCCGCGCCGAATTTCCGCGACCCGTCGATGAAAATCGCGCGCAGACGCGCCGCGGCGTCGCGTTGACGCCGGACGACCTCGGCGGAGATTTCGTCGTACATGCGCTTGCGTTCGGCGCGTTTTTCGGACGCGTCGTCCGTTTCGCTTTCGGAGCCGTCGACGAGAAAATCGTCGAAAGACGGCATATTGACCGGTTTGTCGCTCTCCAGATTGACGAGCGTTTCTTCGGGCAGATAGATCGTCGGCGACGACGAGCCCGCG
>CAMZEO010000415.1 GCA_947305735.1 uncultured Planctomycetales bacterium
CCTCTTTTATCGATATGGAGGCGCTCGTCCCTGGCGTTGGGCGTGTCTTTTTGCAATAATTTTAAACACGTCTTCATTTCTTTCCGGAATGTGGTTAGGTGAATTGGGATATTGGGATTGGAATATCTTGTAACTTTTAGTTTTTAGGAGCTTGTATAATGTTTTCCGGTATTGTTGAGACGTTAGGAAGAATTGTCGGCGTTACAAGCGACGGAGTCGTTTGTACATTAGTTGTGGACGCTCCGTCAATTGCGGGAGACGTAGAGGCTTCCGATAGCGTCGCTGTTAACGGTTGTTGTTTAACTGTAGTCGCAAAATCCGGAACGACATTGTCTTTTCAGGCTGTTCCTGAAACGTTGAAGCGAACGAATCTTGGCGAATTAGTCGAAGGTTCGCCTGTGAATCTTGAACGTGCGTTAGCAGTAAATTCCCGTTTGGGCGGTCATTTTGTCAGCGGGCACGTCGACGGTCAGGCCGTTTTGGAAAGAATCGACAAGCATAACGACGAATGCGCCGATTATTTTTTTCGAATTGATAGATCGTTGGCGAGGAATATGGCTTCAAAAGGTTCCGTAGCGGTTGACGGAGTTAGTCTGACGTTAGTGCGATGCGAACCGGAACTTTTCAGCGTGGCCTTGATACCGTTTACTTTAAACGCCACGACTTTAGGTTCAAAGATGATTGGCGATAAAGTGAATATAGAAACGGATATTCTTTCAAAATATGTTCAGAGGCTGATTGAGGCGCAAGATTGGGACTAAATCTTAGTCTTTATTGTTTTCCGATAATCGAGGATACGATTCTGACGTAAAGCGTGTTGTTCATATTGAGGGTACTCCGGTGCGTTTATTATCCCTAAAAATGTTTATGCCAAAGCGATTGTTTTTTTTAGCTTTGTTTTTTCTCTTTTTGACTTTTTTACCGACGCGCGCGTCTCGCTCGGAAGATTTTACAGGAGTCTTTTACGTTTCCGTAAATGGCGACGACAATAATTCAGGAGCGGTCGACGCGCCTTTTGCATCTTTGGAACGCGCGAGAGAAGCGATTCGTTTAGAAAGATTGCAGGGCAGAGACGGGCTATTTGCCGTTATGATTACTCCCGGCGAATATATTCGCGCCGTTCCCTTTAGATTGGACTCTGAAGATTCTCATACACGATATATTGGCGTCAAAGGGGAAACGACGCTATCGGCGGGAAGAACCATTACCGGATGGACCCACGCTACTCCCGACCAGAAAAGAGCGTTTCCAAATTCAGACTCCGACATTTGGCGCGCCGAATTGCCGGTAATCGATGGTTCTCCCATCTTTTTTGAACAAATGTATGTCAACGATTTTCGCGCTGTTCGTTCGCGTTTTCCCAACGAGGGTTTTTTGCGTCCTGCGTCGGTTTGGGAAGAGTTCCCCTTCAACGCGTCGAATCGTCCCTCTGGTAAAAAGTCAACGTCGCAAGAGATACGCGCTAAAGAAGGCGATTTGGACGAACTTCACCTGTCGGTTATTCCAACTGAAGAGTTGCGTTATGCGCAGTTTGTCGTTCACCACCATTGGGATACGACCAGGCGTATTTTGCTTGGTTACAATGCGGAGACCAACTCGATAAAGGCGCAAGGGGCGCCGATGAAGCCTCATAATCCCTGGCGTGATTCTTCGTTGTATTATTTTGAAAATTTACGTTCTTCATTTGACGCGCCAGGCGAGTGGTTCTACGCTGGAACAGAAGGATGCGTTTATTATCGTCCAAAGTCAGGAGAAGATATTGAAAACGCTAGATTTATCGTTCCGACGTCCGGCGTTAATCGCATGTTGATTGTCAGAGGAGAATCTGTTTCGAGCGATGAATCAAAAACGACAAGAGATATCGTTTTCGAGAACATTAAATTTGCTTATGCCGATGCTCCAAGGCGTGAATCTGTGATGGAAGAATCTGAACTTGACGAATCCATAATTGGAGATACTTCCAAGCCGGGACCGTCTCAATTCGAACCCGCTCAATCGGCGTTTTTCACTACCGCCGTGATAACGGTTGACGATTCTGAACAGATCTGTTTTAAGGATTGTGAAATTGCTCACGTTGGAGAATACGGTCTTTGGTTTAAAAATTGCGACGACTGTTCCGCGGCCAATACGAGTTTCGTTGATCTTGGCGCCGGTGCTGTCCGCATTGGCGGAGGTAATTTGGATCGGCGAAATAAAGTCGAGAATTGTTTAATGACGCAAGGAGGACGCTTTTTCGCGTCTGCGACAGCCGTGTGGGTTGGTCAAAATACCGAGGAAATCGCCATTCTTCACAACGATATTAATGATTTTTACTACACTGGCGTGTCTGTAGGCTGGATTTGGGGGTATAACGGAGGACACGCTTTCCGAAACAAAATCGAATTTAATCGTATCTGGAAAATAGGTCAAGGACAATTGTCCGATATGGGAGGCGTCTACACGCTTGGAACATCCACAGGTTCTCGCGTTTGCAACAACGTTATTTTTGACGTTAGTTCATATGCATACGGTGGATGGGGACTCTATCCAGACGAGGGGAGCGAGGGGATTTTATTTGAAAACAACCTTGTTTACGATACAACCGACGGATCGTTCCACCAACACTACGGAAAAGACAACGTCGTGCGAAACAACATCCTGGCGCGAAGCAAGAATAACCCTGCAAATGTCGGAAAGCAACCT
>CAMZEO010000416.1 GCA_947305735.1 uncultured Planctomycetales bacterium
AATCGCTTGTCGATGACGCGAACGCTTTTTCCGGGGTTGTTTTTATTAGAATCAACAACTGCGGTAGAGAGAATTGGACAGTTGTGTCTTCGCGCGTTCTCGAATAACGCAACTTCGCCTTTTTCATATTAGTTTCCAGTTTAGGTATATGATAACGCATTTTATTTGCTGGAAGTTCAAAAAAGACGTTGCTTGTCTTAATTTTTCTTTGAAAGAATTATTGTCGCCACCTATCGTCTGCGAAAGTTTTGATCGCTTGAATTTAAGGCTGTTTTTGAAGGCAACGCAACGGGAAGATGGTTTAAAACTTCTTTAAAAAGGGGCGAACGAAAGACGTCTTCTCCTGTGGAATCTACCAGCGCGAATAACGGCCTTGAATAAGGCAGGGGACGCCCCGCTGTCGCTTGAGGAAGGAAGAAACCGTATTTAACGTTCCCGTTTTCATAGCATCCCACTATTTTATTCTGGTACTGGGAATCAAAAACAATTCCTTTTTCACTCATTTTGAATTGTAATTCAAATTCATTGAACGGAACTGCTTCATTGAGATATTGGTAGTTTAATATTTTATTGGGAAATATTTCCAGACAGCTTGCTTTGCACAATTTGTTTAAAACGTCGACGGGAATCGTGCCGTTTTGTATACTGATTGTTCCTCTTCCCTCAAACACTCCTTGTCTGATTGTTCCTTTATCAATTGTCAGGTCGGATATCTTTCCTGTTAACGTAGGGAGAATTAATCGGGCGCTTAGAGTGTCTAATTTGCAATTTTGGATGTGGACGTCCTGTAATTGAATTCTCCAAAGGGGCGTTTTTGGCGTGATATTTGTTCCGTCCCCTTCGACGTCTTGTTCAAATTGATTTGACTGAATTGGAATAAACGCGCTCTTTGTCGAAAAGGAATCTCCGACAATCTTACCTGAAAACCAGCATGTCAAACCAAACCCACGAAAGAAAGGCGCAAATCTTGCCAGTAAAGAAATCGGCGTAGGAGCGTCGGAAGAGTCAAATCTAAAATGCGTGGCGCAATGCTCGCGGTTAGTCTCGATTGAAATGTAACGTCGCGCTGTTCCTTCCTGAAAGATTTTACTTGTTTCGAAGATGGCGTCGATACGAGCAGTTTTGCCATTGTCGATATAAAGTAGTTTAATATTGTCGATTACGGGGGCTTCCGACTCAAATACCCTCATCCTATCCTCTATTTCCGCATCAGACAGCTGCTGGGAAACAACCGCCGCCGAAGAAGCCGTCAGAACGTTAAAGTATGACGCTAATTCTTGACTCGATTTACGCTTGCATTCTCCATCCGCCGATGGAAGTATCTCGCTTGAATCAACGACATGAAGTTTTCCAATCGCAACGCCGACAATTCTGTTTAACTCTTCCTGAAAAGGCATGGCGCGATTTAATACATTCATCAACGTCGTTCTAATATCAAGAGGTTGATTCTCACGACAATAGATCTCTGGAATAACAATTAGCGAATATGCTTTTTTTTTCGAAAGTATAGAACGAGAACACAAAGAGTCCTCATTTTTATCTGCAAAAATTAACGATTCAAGCGTTTGACATTTAGCGTTAAATATTCCATCTGTTAAATCCTGATAGACGTCTTTTGACGCCGAGGAATCGATTATATGTTTTTCCTCTGAGTTATCTTTCGAAATCTTGTTGGAGCAATAGTCGATTCCTGATGCGTATTTCTTTATGAACTCCCGGTCTTTTTCTTCAATCAGATATACTTCGGGACAAAAAGCAACGCAGTCCCGCAATGCGGACATAATAGTTACATTTATGAGCCTCCGCGCTCTTGGACGCAAAAATTCTCTATTCGAAAAGCATACGCTCCCATCAACGAATTGCGATAGACGGCATTCCTCTTTTTGAAGAGCATAACGCGAATAACGCGAGAAAATTTCGTAGCCGACGAGAAAAAACAGCGACGGTCCTAAAAGAACAAATAGAACCAACGTCAAAAAACGTCGAGAACCTTCATTTAGAACCGTCATTAGACTAATTCCAATAAAACTAGCAACACTTTTGACAATGGGGCGTTAATAAGTAGTTTGCCTCAACTTTTATCAAATTTTAAGGAGCCGATCCCAACGAAGTGAATTCAATGACTTGGTCAACCGGCTTCTTCGTCTTAAAAAACGACGATTATTGTATTTGCGAGTCAACCGTTTCCAACTCCTTAATAAAAGCCTCAACTGAAAGAGGGCTTCCCGTCGATTTTTTCACAAAATCTTCCCAAGGAAGCGAGTTGCCTGGCGCAAAGACTTTTTCTTTCAGCAACTTCCCAAACTCAAGTTGACTCCCATTTGACTCGTTTTCCAGCGATTTTCTGACTTGCGCTCCGTATAATTCGCCAAGCATATAATTATGGTAATAAACGGGCGCAATGACAAAATGCGGTTTCGAGGCCCAATCAGCCTTATTTCTTCCTTCCAACGGATCAAGACCCTGATAACGCGCCGTCAATTCTCCCCAGAGTTTGTTTAAATCTTGTTCTGGATCTTCATATAGAGCCTTTTCAAAGAACGTCATGACGAGAGTCCATCGACAGAAGATAAGTTGTTCTCGTAAACGTTGTTCTTGCAGAGCCGAATTGATTTCCCGCGCGCGTACAGGATCGACGCCTCTGTTTTCAACAAGCCACTTAGGATCAC
>CAMZEO010000417.1 GCA_947305735.1 uncultured Planctomycetales bacterium
TCGCTAAACGTTACGATTCCAAATCGCAAGTCGATTTCAACGTCGCCGATTTTCCCGCTCGCGAGCGGGGAAGCGCAAGCGCCGACGACCGCCCCGCTTGTCGCCGCTTGTCCGCTCAGAACGAGCGTTCCGGCGACCATCCGTTTCCTCGCTTGCGCGAACGTCATTGAGCTCGCGAATCCGCTAATCGCTATGGGAGCGCCGACGGAGAATAGCGCGTTAGTCGAATTGCGAACTCGAACCGTCCCCTTGCTTTGCGGTCTTTGAATCGGTTCCGGCTTGTCGAGAGCTCCCCCTTTGTAAAGGCGGTCTACTTCTACCAAATCTTCTCGACTAAGTTTCAACAGCGCCATCTAAGACCGCCTTTGAACGTGGACGCGACGAACGATCTTATAAGGGTCGTCCCAACGCCAAAGCTCTTTCTGGATTTGCTTAACGATATACGAAGTCGACGCGATTTCGCCGCTCTCGTTTACGTGGTCGAATATCTCGACCAAATCTCCGACGACCGGCGAGTAATCGTCGCGACCGTCGAATAGAATATCCACGGTGTCGACGTAAGTCGCGCCGGAGGAAAGGTCGGCGTCTTGCGTCTTGCGCTTGACGACGACGACCTTTGTAACGAGCGCGACGTTTCCCGCCCTCGTTACCGTCGCGTCCAATCCGTTGCAAAAGAACAGCTGGTCGCGCAACGTCTGAATCGCTTGCGCTTGTAAGTTCATCGCTAGAGTCGTTTTGTTAAGCGAGCGTCGCAACGCGACGCGATTTGTTTACCCAACCGCGCGGTAGCGCGAACAAAACCCGCCCTCGGCGGGCGCTTGCGCTTGTAAGTTCATCTAAATCGCCTCCTTGTCCGAATCGGAGTAAAGGGGCGTATCGAGCGCGCAAAGCGCGACGTCGACGAACGTTTCGCCAAAGAGCGCGTCGAGCGTCGAATCGCCGCCGGGGCCGGGCGGGGTCGGCTTATATCCCCCCGTCAAAATCCCGGCGGTAATAAGTTCGCTCGTTACGTCGACGCTCGACGAACTCAAAACCTTCGTATCGTCAATATATTTGACGTCGATTTGGAGCGCGTCCCCCGCGCTACTATCGTAACCGGAAAGCGTCAACATAACGAGTTACTCCTTTAATCAGGAACCGGATCCGGCGGCTTTCGCGGTATCGCCGAGCAAAACGGTGGCGACCGTCGACCCATTGGCGGCGGCGATCGCAAACTTGCCAATTGGAAGATTCGTCGACGCCGTGCCCGTAACTTGCGAATTGGACGAATCCCAATAAGCGACCGCGCCCGCGTCGGCGGTGGTCGCGCTAGCCTTCGCAAGTTCCCAAACGCCGGTCGTTTCAAGCCAACCGGTTTCGCCGACCGCGATTTGAGCGGCGGCGACGCCAAAAATCGAACCGACGACAACCGGCGTTCCCGCCAAAATCGCGGATTCGCCCGCGTTCGCGTAAGGAATACCGCCGCTTCTAACAAGTCTACCCATATCATTAACCTCTATTGAGAATTGAATTTGTTGAAAGGAGCGCCTCCAACGGAGGCGCGGTTAGTTCAGAGGGCGCAAGGTTACGCCGTGCATTTGAGAGCCCCTCTAAAGTCTTCTTGCGCGACGCCGAAAGCGATATGGGCGTCGAACTCGATACCGAGCGTGCCAATCCGCATTTGGTCTTGACGAATCGTCGGCGCTCTCAAACGCCGCCAATCGATTCGGATCGGCGAGCAAATACCAAGTGGACGCGCTGTAATTGGCGAACGAAGCGAGCTCGAGGCTCGGGGCTCCAACGACCCGGAAACGCCCGGCGTTGGGATTGTAATCGGCGGGCGTGTCCGCCGACGACCCGTTATTGAGCGTCGTCGCTTTCGTCAGCATAAGCGCTTTGTCCTCCAACGACGTGGGCACCACCAGCAATTGAGGCGGAATACCGAGCGCCGCCGTCTGGACTTTGCTCTTAGTGCGAGTAAGGAACGCCGCGCGCGCCGCGCTCAGGTTGTCCAAAGTCAACGCGCAACTCGTTTTCAAGCTCGCGTGGCTCGCGTGATAGAAAGCGACCCCGTCGCCGCACGTCGCCGGATTCATAAAGAGCGACCAGCATTCTTTCGAAATCGCCTCGTTCGAGCCAAAGGCGATTTGCCGGAGAATATCCCCGAAGACGCCGAGCGCGTCCCCGTTGACGATCGCTTGCTCGCTCAGAGCGAATTGGCGACCCCACATTTTGGCTTTGATTTCGAACTTCTGATCCGCGACGTCGGCGTGCTCCATCTCGCCCCCTTCGGGGACTTCCTTGAATTGGAAGTTGGAGTCGATTCTCCACCGCTCGGCGGTCTTGAAATCGTTGACG
Source organism: uncultured Planctomycetales bacterium (assembly GCA_947305735.1). Classification (GTDB taxonomy): domain Bacteria; phylum Planctomycetota; class Planctomycetia; order Pirellulales; family Thermoguttaceae; genus RUG369. Next base: position 2,338 of record CAMZEO010000417.1, read on the forward strand.
GTCGAGATTTTGAACACCGAGCGCCACGTTTGATCGGTATTGTCGAACGCTTGCAAAAGGATAGCGTTCGCGGTATTAGTCAAGACGGAGCCGAGGTTTTGCGTCGAAATCGCCGCCTTAATCTTGCCCCATCCGTCTTTGCGAAAACTAAACGCCGGAGCCCCGGTCGCTCGCTCGCAAAATTCGAGGAAATCGACGTTTCCAATCCGGTCGGCGGCGGTGAGTTGCTGGTCGCTATACCGCTTTTCCGACGGCTGGAACCCGGCGGCGCGAATCGCGGCGACTTCCAAGGCTTTAGCGTCAACGTTCGTTTCCGGCGTGTGAACCGCC
>CAMZEO010000418.1 GCA_947305735.1 uncultured Planctomycetales bacterium
GTCGTCGAAGAGTCGGTACTTGGGTTCGTCCGAGATTATCGGCGGCACAGAAAGTTCGACTGGCAAGTAATCGCGCAGCACAATTGGGCTCCAGCCAGAGGAAAGGTGAAAGCATCCGCATTTAGGGCATTTCCAAACGGAGAAGAAATTCTCAGGTCCTTCAGTTAGGTAGAGAATAATCGGTTTAGAAGTATTGGAATAGAGTTCCCAGGTCGAAAATGGAAACAGGTAATGCTCGACTCCGTTTGGGACGCCGTTTTCATTAAGGTACGTCCCACATTGATGACATAGCATCCAGGCCATAAATAACCTCCGGTATTTCCGGTGAATATGATTTATTAGATACCGTTTGACGGTTGCCGAGCGTTGAGAACGCCGCGTTTGAAATAGGAACATTCCGATTGGGAACGTTTACCAGCCGATAAAGATTTTATAAGAAGCCGTTTCTTCCAGGACGGCTCGCCAAGTTTTTCCGATTTCTTCAACCACTGAATCGAGCATTTCATCAAAGGAACCCCAAGTGTATTCGTGCTCGTTTTGGTCTGAATCGGGATCGTTCGTTTCATAGACGTAGCCATAAAAGGAACCGGCGTAAAAAAGTGTATATTTCCCGTAGAATAGTTCGAAACAATCTGGCGAGTCGTCGTGAAGCGAAGATTCATCGAGAATTCTCGTAAGCGCATTGTTAGTCATTTCGTAACCTCGCTAGTTCTTCGATGAGTTTTCCCCATTTAGTATATTCCTCCATACTTACCGCTCTTGACTCTAATTGTCTGGAATAGCGCTCATCCACGGGGAGTTGTTCGTGCACATGATATTCGCCATCTTTTAGACCGTAATGATGGGAATGGCAAAAATCGACCGACGATGAAAGCGCTGACGCGTATTGCGAGATTCGTGGCGCAATCATAGCGTCTACCATGCGACAAACAGTTTGTCTGGCGAAGTTTCTTCCAATACTTCCCTCCATGTTTTACCGACTTCTTCAATCGTATCGTCTAACATTTCCTCGAATGATTTCCACGTGTACTCGTGTTCTGTCGTTGACGGTTCGTCGGATTGACAGACGTAGCCGAAGTAGCTGCCAGTGTAACAGACGTCATAATTGAAATACTGTAGACCGAAGCAATCGACATAGTCGTTGTGAAGTTTCCGTTCTTCCAAGAGTTTCTCTAGCGCGTTTTGATACATTGAATTACCTCTTTGGGAATTGGCGCAAGCGTCCGATTCTTCTCGTGGACGCGCGTTTTCCATAAGAATCCTGCGCCCCAACTTGTCATTTTGCCTCGCGTAGTGTATGATTTCTTAAGTAGTCGCGACCTGCCTAGGGCAAGTATACGCGTCTAGTAGAAGAAGTCAACGAATAGGAGCGAATCAATGCGAGAGCTACCGGTAACGATATTAGGATTTGGCATGATGGGACGAGCGCGCTCGGTCGCGTACGAGAGCGTAACGCGGATATTTCCGGACGCTCCGATAAAGCCGGTCCCTTACCAGGCGTTCGTTCTTCCGCACGAGGCGGACGGCGCGAAGGCGATGGGCTGGGAGCCTAATCTCGATCTGAAGGACGCTGTTTGCAATCCGAAGACGGAGTATATTGATATCTGCCTGCCGAACGCGATGCATTACGCGGCGGTCCTGCTCGCGCTGGAAGCGGGGAAGCACGTTTTCTGCGAGAAGCCGCTGGCGGTTTCGGTCGCGGAGGCGCGCGAGATGGTCGCGGCGGCGGAGGCGCGCCCGGAACTGCTTAATTCGGTCCATTTCACGTACCGACGCGCGCCCGCGAACGTCTACGCTCGCCAGCTGATCGCGTCGAATCGGTTCGGCAAGTTGCTTGAATCGCACAATTACTACCATCAACATTGGGGCGGTCCCGGCACGGGGGGCAGTTGGCGCTTCGATCTGAAGGCAGGCGGCGGCACGGTAAGCGACTTGGGCTCGCACGCGATCGACATGCTTTATTTCACGACGGGTCAGCGCCCGACGAAGTTGTGCGCGTTGCAGCACGCGCACGTCAAGGAGCGGTATTTCAACGTCGAGAAGACGCGCGAGGACGGGAGTAAGGAGAACGTTCGCGAACTTCGTCCGGTCGACGTCGACGACGCGTCGAAGGTCGTTTACTATCTCGAGAACGGCGCGATTGGGACGCTTTCGTGCACGCGGAACGCGCACGGTTCGGAGAATTCTCAAGGGTACGAGCTCTATTTCGAGTCGGGCGCGATTCGCTGGAATTACGACGCGCTCGATTACCTGGAGGTCTACGACGCTAACGACCCGCAACGCGGGTGGACGCGCGTCTTGTGCAGTACGAACGGGTACGCGTACGAGGAGACGGCGGCAGCGCCGACGATCGGGTATCGCGACGAGTTGACGTTCGGCTGTTACGAAAATATGCGCGCAATAGCGAAGCTTGAGCCGATAGCGCCGATCGCAACGTTCCGGGACGCGTATGAAGTCGATCGCACGATCGAGGCGATTCGTCTCTCCGCAAAAGAAGAACGCTGGGTGAAGCTCGAAGAGATTCAGTAATTCGTCGCATTGAAAGGATGGAAGGAACTATATGGCCGCTAATTTAACCCCACAGTATTTGAAGGCGGAAGAAGAATATCGACGCGCGCAAACGCCCGAGGAGGAGCTGCGCTGGTTGCAGGTCATGCTCGCCGAAA
>CAMZEO010000419.1 GCA_947305735.1 uncultured Planctomycetales bacterium
CCGAATTTGAAAACGACGAAACGCGTAGACGAACCGCCTTGTCTTGCGAGACGATTCGACTATTAAGAGAAGACAACAAAAAATTACGTATTCGTTTGGGTCGCGCCGCGCAGATTCAAGTTCAACAGGAGTTTACCGTCGAGAAAGCAGTCGAACGCCACGCTGAACTGTACGAACGACTACTTTCCCAAAAACGTAAACAAAGGATCTAGGACCAAACCCACGTCGATTCAGTCTCCCTTCGTCAAACCTCGGGTAATTCATAACCTTTTCGTGATTCGCGACTGAGATATGCGTTCGCTTCTTCGTCGTCAATAAAGACTTCCTTTTCCGGATCCCATTTCAAATTGCGTCCAAGATATCGAGCAATGTTCAGTAAATGACACACTGCGGCGCTACGACGACCTATGGCAATGTCTGAAACTGGTCGGTCGCCCGTTAATATACAAGAAAGCCAGTTGTCGATATGATCTCCGTTTTCGCGATCGCTCGCAAGCGCCTCCTTTGCGATTTCAGGAGGATTAGAAGTCAAGTTGGCGCGGAATATCTCCATTTTTCCTTTTGAGCCAATAAAGATCGCGCCGCCGCGATTGCCGTTGTCCAAACGAACAACAATCCCATTTGCATAACGATACGCTAGACGCGGTTTTGAACAGATACCGTTTCCACGATCGGCTGTCTCCGCTTGCGTATAAACGGGAGGAATTAATCTTTCCGCCCCTTCTTCAACCATTATCTCCACAGGACCGGTTAAATCCATCCCAAGAGCGCACTGCACCTGGTCAAAACCATGGGTTCCCCAACCAGTCATCTCTCCGCCTGAATAAGGACGGAATGAAAGCCAACCCGGTTTCGCTCGTGGCGTGAACAAATCGATGTTGTAGGGAACCACCGGCGTGGGACCGCACCACGTTTCCCAATCCAATCCTTCAGGGACGGGTTGCTCCGGCAAATTACAAAGCCAAGGACTCTCGTAATTAGCCGCTATCACTTCTTTAATTTCTCCAAGTCCTCCGTTTCTAATGAACTCGCAACCTAGATAGTTTTCCCGCATCGAACGTTGTTGACTGCCCGTCTGAAAAACAATGCTGTTGCGCCGCGCCGCCTTTTCCATTAATTTTCCTTCGTTGATAGTCAAGGTAATGGGCTTTTCTCCATAGACGTGTTTTCCGGCACGACACGCGTTAATACAAATAAGTCCGCGCCAATGTTCAGGAGTAGCCGTCGTAATAGCATCGACGTCCTTGCGCTCAAGAACGCGTCGATAATCTTGATACGCGGCGTCGCAACCGTTGTCTTTAGCCACGCTCTCCGCGCGAGGAAGCCAGACGTCGGCGACGCATATTGGCTGTGTTTTCGGATTATTTGCAGCGGCTCGGTAAATTTCCGCTCCCCTTCTTCCAACGCCAATGCCGGCAACGCCAATACGTTCGTTGGCGCCAGGTCGCTCGCCGTCTGCTAATGCCGCCCTGGCAATCAGGGTCGGGGCAACCGCGCAAGAGAGAAGAGAGGAAGATGCGCTTTGTAAAAACGTTCGTCTCGATTGTTTCATTATTGTTACCTTTTTTTAATAAATCATAAGTAGTTGCGTTTGTCCAAAGTTAGGAATTACCGCCGACTAAGCGACTCGTCTATTGAAAGATACTAAATGATTCTTCTAAGATAATCAATTGATCTCGCCGCTTGCTCCAACGTCCCGCACTCAACGCTCATCACGACGTCTTGTGGAACGCTCTTCAAAATCGCCACAACTTTTTCCCAATCAACTACGCCGTCTCCGCAAGCGCATCCAACGGCGGTTCCCATCACCTTCCCACGTTCCAAAGCCGACTGTTCAAAAGAAATATCTTTCGCGTGCATATGAATAACACGCAATTTAACGTGTTCCAGCCAAGAAACAGGATCAAATCCGCCAAGATAAGCATTTCCAGTGTCAAAATTAGCGCCAATGGCGGGAGAATCGACAAGATTGAGAATACGATCATATCCGTCAATACTTAGAGAATACGTTTGATGTGTTTCCAAACCTATCTTTATACCGCGGCGTTCGCAAACTTTGGTCGCCTCCTTAATCGAGTACTTAATAAGCACAAAATCTTCCTCTTTCGTAGTCCACGTTTGCTTATGTCCCTCATGGGTGTTGATAACGGGCGCCCCCGCTTCTTTGGCAAATCGCGCGGCTTGCTTGAGATATTCGACGGCAATCTCCGGTTTCGACAATTGAGAATGGGAAGAAAAAGCGGATATTTTCAACCCATATTTCTCGACGGCGTCGCGAATACGAAAAGGATCGTCGAGCATGGAAACGCTATGAAAGTATCGCGCTTCACTCAATAACTCTCGTCCCCAATGAACCATTGGTTCCACATATTCGTAACCAAGCTCTGCAGCAAACGCAATTCCCTGTTCAAAAGATTTATGAGACGTTCTAACGGCCTCTAAATTAAGTCCAATACCAACTTTTCCCATAAACTTACTCCGAAAATCGAATCAGTCTCGGCAATATGCATAAACGGAAGAACAGTCGACGTCGATCAAGCAAAATAGCCAAAAACGCCTCAACCAAAAGAAGTCCCAACCTCGCGCTTAACGCTCGCGCATAAATATTAACCATTCAACCGAAAGTCGCGCGAACAGAATTAAAGATTATTA
>CAMZEO010000420.1 GCA_947305735.1 uncultured Planctomycetales bacterium
GTTATTACTCGACCTGGCAAATTCCCTGGCTCAACGATCCGAACGGTCAGCAACGCCTCTAGGAAGTCGACCTGACCGAGCCGGTTACTCCGGAATCGTGGCGCGTCGTTCCCGGCTCGATCGGGTCGAACGACGGCGCCAATCCGAAGCGCGACGGAGGAACGACCGCCGACGCGTGGGCGATTTCCGTCGCCAACGACCGCGTCTGGGCGACCTCCTGCGAATACAGCGCGACCGAAAACAAGAACTATCTGTACGTTCGCAGCGCGCCGCTAAAGGCGTTTGAAGAATACGTTAAGAGCGCGAAGAGCGGCGACGTCGTCTTCAAATACGGCGCGGCGATTCCCGACCTTTACAAAGAGACGTTCCCGACGCTCGAATACGCGATCGGCCGACAGTGCTCGCTCGAATACGATTTCAGAAGCTACGGCGAACACGCCTATTCGATCGTCTACCTGAGCGCATGGTTCTCTCAGGCGGTGTGTCAGTCGATCTGTTTTGAACTCAATTCCGACGGCGCGCGAATCGTCGCCTTTAAAAACGAAGACACGCGCGCCAACGACGACCGACTCGTTCTGGCGAAGTCGGACGCCGTCAAATGGGAGCCGGGCAAAACGTATCGAATCAAGTTCGTTCGCGACGGCGCGAATATCAAGTGTTCCGTCGACGGCGCCCAGGTAATCGACCTGACGATCGACGACGAAGAAATCCTGAACAACCTCGACAATCAGCCGCGCTTCAAGTTCTACGGCTGGCGCGGAGGATCCTACGAAATCTCCAACGCCGTTTTGACCGACGGCAAAGAATGAAGTCTCCCCGATTATTGAATTCAACCGTTGTTTAGTAAAAGGGACTTGCTATGAAACGCATATTTTACGCCTTGTTAACATTCACGGCGCTGTTCGTCGGCGCGTCGGCGTTCGGCGCGGAGATTGAAGGCTCAATTTCCGCCAAAGACGTCAAGCCGAACGCGGAAGTTCTTCAATGGACCGCAGATCGGGACGTCGCGCTCAGCGGCTATTTCATCCGCCTGTTCAACTGCCTTCCCCCGCGCGACGAGCCGATCGTCGCGGCGCTGTTCGTCAACGACAAACGCGTCGAGGGGAGCGTCGCGATTCCCGCGTTCGGCTTCCCGCTCGCCGCGCATACGCGCCCGTATAACTTTGGCTCGCAAACGATTCCGCCGCTCGACGTCGGCAGGGAATACCGCCGCGCCGTCGAACCGATCGCGCTCAAACATGGGGACGTCGTTCGCGTCGCGATCGAGTCTTGCGGAGAAAACGTCGAAAGCGGCGTTACCGTCGGTTTGCAATTCCAAGGGAGACACGAACTTGCGAAATTGCGCGATCCTTTCCGCGAATGCCGAACGAACGGCCCGGTTTGCCAGATTCCATGGTCGGAGCCGGAGTTCGTCGCGGTCGGAACGCAGGAGAAATTCGATCCGCGCTGCGCGCCGCAAAACAATTCGTCCGTTATCGCGGATAAAGACGGAACGCTTTATATTTTCTGCGCTTACTACTCGGTCGACGAACAGTACGGCGGAGGACGCGGCGGCTCTTACTCGCGCATTATCGGGTATAAAAAAGCGCCCGGCGCCGACAAATGGGAAGACATGGGAATCGTCGTCGACCTGATGGAAGGCTTTACGTATTCGGGCGACCCTTACGTCTTCCGCGATCTTTCCGGAAGCCCCTGTTTGCTTTTCTGCGCCTGCGACGGGACCAACGGGTTTGCCGACTGGAAATACGAGGGCAACTACATTCTGCGCTCGAAGACCGACAGCTTTTCCGGCCCTTGGGAAGATCCTATTCCGCTCTGGTCGAATTACCCGCGCGATCCGGACGACAACAAGACGGGCGGGCGCGCCAACTGCGTCCGAATCTTCCCGCGTCAGGAAACTCAGGATTACCTTGTCGTGTGGAACCATGGCGCCGCCGATATGGATATTCGCGGACTGGTCGTCAAAAATTTCGATCAGGAAATTACGCATGAACAAATCGGAAACGCGCCCGTGTTTTCGCATAATCAGGAAGAAGGGGGCGGCGGTTGCGTTTACGGAAACAAGGGCTACTACTCCACCTGGCAGATACCGGGTCTTAACGATCCGAACGGTCAACAACGCCTTTACGAAGTCGATCTAACCGATCCGATCACGCCGGAATCGTGGCGCGTCGAGCCCGGCTCGATCGGGTTCAACGACGGCGCGAATCCCAAGCGCGACGGGGGAACGACCGCCGACGCCTGGGCGTTTTCCGTCGTCGGCGATCGCTTCTACGCGACGTCCTGCGAATACAGCGCGACCGAAAACAAGAATTATCTGTGCGTTCGCAGCGCGTCGATGAAAGATATGGTCGAGATGGATTACGACGACGTCGTCTTCCGATACGGCGCGGTTCGCGTCGGACCCTACCGCGAAGTCTTTCCGACGGTCGAATACGCGCTCGGCAAACAGTGTTCGCTGGAATTCGATTTCACGAGCTACGGGGAACTGTCGTACGCGTTCGCGTCGATCGGGCCGTCCGAAACGCCCAACATGTTCAGAACGCTGTACTTCGAGATCAATCCCGACGGCGCGAAACTCGTCGCGTACAAAGATAACGAAGAGCGTCATGTCCTGGCGGAAAAAGACGAGCCGAAATGGGAGC
>CAMZEO010000421.1 GCA_947305735.1 uncultured Planctomycetales bacterium
AACTATTGGCGTTGTTTTGTTAAACTTTTTGTGGAGACGCGCTCGTGAGTCGATATAGTGAAAAGAGTTTGAGTTGGTTGTTCAGTTTTATTGTTGCTGTAGTTTTTGCGGTTTTTTCGATAACGGCGTTTGAGATTAAAGCCGACGAACCAGTTTTTACAGAGTCTTGGACAAAATTTGTTGAAGACGGTTCTATGCCGGGAGCCGTTTTTGTACTTGCTACCCCTAAAGAGATTATTTCCACAGAATGCGTTGGCTGGTCGGACGTCGTTTCAAAGTCGCCAATAAGGGACGATTCAATATTTTGGATTGCATCCAATACGAAGGCGGTTGTAGCGGTTGCCGTGATGATTTGTGTTGAAGAAGGTTTGCTGAATCTCGACGAACCAGTTGAAAACTATCTACCCGAACTGAAGAATTTGAGCGTTGCGCGAATCCAGGAAGACGGCGCGACTATTTTATTGCCCAATAAATCTAAACCAACGTTACGACAGGCTTTAAGTCATACCGCTGGTTTTCGTTTTATAACTCGTTTTCAAGAGCGGTACGGGATTGATTCACTTCCTGTTCAACGTTTAATGACTACCATTGGCATGACCCCGCTCATCGACGAACCGGGAGTTCGATACTCTTATTCCAATCTTGGAATTGACGTTGGTCAAGCGGCTGTTGAAGCGGCGTCTGGCATGCCTTTTGAAACGTTTTTACAGAAACGGGTCTTCGATCCGCTTGAGATGAACGACACGACGTTTTTTCCAAATAAAGAACAATTGGAAAGAATGGTCACTCCGTATTTTTGGGACGGAGACCACCAGGTCTTGAAAGCAATGCGTTTTCTTCAAATGCCGTCGATGGACGACGGTTCTTCTCGTTTTGCGGAAGGCGGCGGCGGTTTGTTTTCCACGGCAAGGGACTTTATAAAATTCTATCAAATGCTTGGAGGAAAGGGGGTTGGCGCGAACGGAAAACGTATTTTATCTGAAGAATCAATAGAAACTATGTCTACAAAACAGACGGGCGATTCGGTTGAGACTCGATACGGATTTGGTCTTGTCGTAAACGACGAGTGGTTTGGACACGGCGGAGCTTATGGAACTCAAGGAATTGTATATCGCGACGGTTCCGTGGTCGCCGTTTATATGGTTGCTGTTAGCGGACTTCCCAAGCAAGGAGAAGCGGAGAATGTTTTTCGCCGTTGCGTTGAACTCGCGTCAAAGTTGCAAAATTAAAGATGGTCTCCTTGACGTTTTGGTTGTAAATGAAAGCATATGAAGAATGAGAATTCTACGGTTTGACAGTGTTGGCGGCGCATCTGGCGATATGATTCTGGGCGCGCTAGTGGGATTGGGCGTAGATCCGCGTTATTTGGAACAAGAACTCGGCAAGATTATTCGCGAGCCTTTCCATTTGCGCCTTGGAGAAAAATCTGCTTTTGGCGTGTCTGGCGTCTATTTAACTGTCGATATCCACGATCATGAGTGTCACGATCATGGTCATACTCGCGAATCTTCGTTTGAACTTGTTCAAAAGCTTGAGGAAAAAAACTTTAATCATCACGAAAACGACCATACAAGCGTCCACAACCAGGAAAATAGTCGCGAACACGTTCATGGTCGCACTTACGCTTCTATTCGTTCTTTGATTGATTCAAGTTCTTTGAATGACGTTGCGAAACGCGACGCCCTTGCCGCTTTTAAAGCGTTGGCAATTGCGGAGGCTGAAGCGCACCAAGTTTTGTTCGAAGACGTGCATTTTCATGAAGTTGGAGCCGTTGATTCGATAATAGATACCGTTGGTTGCGCGTTGGCGTTGAGTCTTTTAAATGTAGACGGAATCTCTTTATCTCCACTTCCCGTTGGCGAGGGCACGTTTTCCTGCGCCCACGGCGTTTATCCTCTTCCCGCGCCGGCGACAAGCATCTTACTTCGCGACTATGGGTTGTCTGTTTCATACGACGTGGAACAATGCGAAATGCTTACTCCAACGGCGGCGTCGCTTTTTGCTATCTGGAACAAAAAGGAGATTCCAGCAGGAGCAAGAGTCGTGGCGTCGGTGAATTCGTTTGGTACCAGAAATATGAAAACCCGTCCCAATTTGTTGCGCGCGACTATATTCGAATTGGACGATACCCAAGAGCGCCCTGCGGACAATTGTTCATACGAAGTCGAAACAATATATGAATTGGAGACGAATATTGACGACGTTACAGGCGAATGTTTGTCGTCAGTTGCATCCCGTCTCTTTAAATTGGGGGCGTTAGACGTATGGTTTGAACCGATCCAGATGAAGAAAGGGCGTCCTGCTTGTCGTCTCTGCGCTCTCGTTAAAGAAAGGGATCGCGCGTCGGTAATTGACGCTATTTTTAGACATTCGGGGGTTTTGGGAGTTCGAGAGATCTCAAAGCGAAGGTATATTCTTAATCGCTGTTGGAAAGAAGTAACGACTCAGTGGGGAACTGTGCGCGTTAAAGTGGGAACTACGAAAACAGGCGAAATTTTGAGCGTCTCGCCGGAGTATGACGACGTCGAATCTCTTGCGTTTGGAAACGACGTTACTTTTGAACGGGTTTATCGGGAGGCTTTGGTTCTTTTTTATACAAAGAATTAGGACTTCTCTTGTTGGTTTGCGGGGTAACGCGTATTTTG
>CAMZEO010000422.1 GCA_947305735.1 uncultured Planctomycetales bacterium
CCGGCGCGAAGCGCCGCGAGCCGTCGGCGAAAGACGACGGAGGCCGCGCGAAGACTAAATCCGCCCAAAAGCGTCGAGAACCAACGCAAGAACCACGCCCGGCGCCGAAGCGCCGACGGCCGCGACAAAACCAAACCCGTCCCAAAGCGTCGAGAACCAACGCAAGCCCCAGCCCCCGGCGCCGAAGCGCCGACAATATCGTCCCTAAACCACAATGACCGTCCCAAACTTTTCCGAGATTCGCCAATCGTATCACATGACGCGCGCGACTTACGGGACCTGGCTCCATGGTGACGAGCGCGGTTCCTGGGCGTCCGACGGAACCTTTGTTCGCCCCGACCCTTTGATAGAACGAGGCGAGCGCCGACGATGCAAATACGACGCGATCCGTCTGACGCCCCCCGCGCGTCGAATCGTATTCGACGCGATACGCGCCGAGGCCGTTTTTCGCCGATATAAAATTTACGCGCTCAACGTTCTCGACAATCATGTCCATTTGCTGATCGCCGTTCCCGTCGAGATCAAGCCGAAAGTCGCTCTGTCGCAAATGAAAGCGCGCGCGACTATCGCGTTGCGCAAAGCGGGTTATTTTCAGGATCGATCGATATGGACGTCGGGCGGAAACGCGTCTCTTATCAAGACCGAAGGATATTTCCGACGAGTCTGTAATTATATTGTCAATAAACAGAAGGAGCCGCCGTTTGATACGGACAAACGGTGACGCTTCGGGGCGGTTTTGGTTTTGTCGCGCGGCCTCCGTCGTCTTTCGCCGACGGCTCGCGGCGCTTCGCGCCGGGTCTTGTTCCGACGTTGTTTCTGGACGCTTCGGGGCGGTTTTGGTCTTTTCTCGGCCTCCGTCGTCTTTCGCCGACGGCTCGCGGCGCTTTGCGCCGGGTCTGGTTCCAACGTTGTTTCTGAACGCTTTGGGGCGGATTTGTTTTTTCGCGGCCGTCGGCGCTTCGCGCCGGGTCTTGTTCCGACGTTGTTTCTGGACGCTTTGGGGCGGGTTTGGTCTCCGCGTTGTCGCCGACGCCTTGTGGCGGCGTAAAAAAGCGCCAAAAAGTCCCCGTTCCGCAGCGCGGAAAAAGAACTATTCTCAAAAAGACTCCGGCATTTCTCGAGCGAAACGCGAATCGACCGCTGTTCGTTTCTGGTAAAATAGGTAAGAAAACGCCTATTAGCATAGGTTTTGGCGTCCTTAAAAAGGAAAGTTTTTCCCCAAAAAAATGTCAAAAAAGCGTCAAAAAGGTTGCTGAGAGAGCCATTTTCTGATAAGATGTAGGGAATAGTCCGTTTTAGCGGAGATTTGCCAAAACCTATGCCTTTTGGCAATATTTTACCAAGACCTTCGCGATCGCCCCGCGCCGTTTTTGTCGACGCGAACTCCGCGTTCGACGCCGGGCGTCGTTCGTTCAATCATAGCCCATTAAAACGAGGTAAACGTCATGCTGTTCAATCGCGACGCGTTCGGAAACGCCAACAACCGCCGCCGCAATCCGCTCGACCCCGAAAAAGACGCGTCGAAGCGAAATCGCTCGAAAACGGAACCCAGAAAACGCGTCGCGCCCAAGCCCGCCGGGCTGCGAATGGAAGCGCTCGAAGAACGCGCGCTCCTGAGCGTCGCCCCCGTCTTTGCCGACGCCTCGAACGACGTCGCCGCGCCCGTCGCCGTCGAATCCGCGCGGCTCGCGCCCGAGTTCGCCGTTCCCGATATTTCCGTCGTCGTCGACGCCGTCCCCCTCGTTACGACCGCCGATCGAAACGCCGACGATCTCGCCGTCGTCGCCGCCTGCGGGCTTAATCCCGACAATACGAATCAGGTCAAATGGAACTCCGACGGGCGAATGACCTATCTGAATTGCGACGGGTCGACCGTCGCGAGTCTCGACCTCTCCGGCTGCGTCGCGTTGGGGAGCGTGAACGTCTGCAACTGCGCGAATTTGACGAGTCTCGATTTTTCGGGGTTGCAGTCGTTGCAAACCGTCAAAATCTATAAAAACGCGAGCCTGACGGATCTGAATCTTGACAACGCGAAGGTAAACTATGAACTATACGTCTACAACAACAACGCGTTGACGGCTCTTGACATAACGGGCTTGTACGTCACATACGATTTCTATTGCCACGACAACGCGTCGCTGGCGAGTTTCTCGGCGGTTAATTGCCAGGAGTACGGCGATTATTTCCAGTTGTACAACAATCCGCTGTTGACTCAGGTCGATTTCACGGGTTCAAGCATTAACGTCGAGCTCTACAACAACGAGAGTCTGACGAGTTTAGATTCGTCGAGCTTTGCGGCTCTCAAAAATGTGTCGATCCACAATCTGCCGATAACGAGCCTCGATCTTTCCGGGTTGCAGTCGTTGCAAACCGTCAAAATCTATAATAACGCGAGCCTGACCGACCTGAATCTTGACAACGCGAAGGTAAACTATGAACTATACGTCTACAACAACAACGCGTTGACGGCTCTTGACATAACGGGCTTGTACGTCACATACGATTTCTATTGCCACGACAACGCGTCGCTGGCGAGTTTCTCGGCGGTTAATTGCCAGGAGTACGGCGATTATTTCCAGTTGTACAACAATCCGCTGTTGACTCAGGTCGATTTCACGGGTTC
>CAMZEO010000423.1 GCA_947305735.1 uncultured Planctomycetales bacterium
TTAGTTTGGCGTCGCGGGGGTGGGGTTGGACGTATATGGTTGGGCCACCAAAATCGATTAATCAGTGTAAGCTCTGTAAGCTTAAAAAAAAACGACTCGACTTGACGTTATTCCAACGGCGCCTAATGAAGAAGGGTGGTTGGAATGGTGTAACTTCCACCGAGAAGCGTTTCGAGACTACTTGCGCAATTATACAAAAGAAGCGCATGCAATGGCGCCGAATTTCCAGATAGCTAGTAACTGGGCGTTTACCGACCATATGCCGGAGCCTGTGTCGGCGGACGTCGACTTTATTTCTGGCGACTATTCCCCCAATAATTCCGTCAATGCGGCGAGGTATTCGGCGAGGCTTATGGCGAATCAGGGATTCCCGTGGGATCTTATGGCGTGGAGTTTTGGAACGTTGAACGGCGCATGGGCGCAGAAGACTGGAGTTCAGTTGTGTCGAGAAGCTGCATGCGTTTTGGCAATGGGAGGGGCGTTTCAAGGATATATTACGCAAGACCCCGACGGTAGCGTTAATCTCGACAAGTTGCCGGGAATGGCGGAAGCTTCAAGCTTCTGTCGCGCTCGACAGAGGTGGTGTAAAGGATCTGTTGGAGTCCCGCAAGTTGCGCTCTTTTGTCCTACCGCTACTCACTACAAATCGGTTTCGAACGGAGGCGAAGCGCTCTTCCCGATGATAACGTGGCAACGTCCTATTTTGTACCGACTCTTAGAGCAGAATTACGCCGTCGATATCCTCACCGATTCTGCGTTGAGCGAACGCGCGGACGAATTTCCACTGATCGTTTTCTTTCGGGGGGGCGACTGGTCGACGACTCTAACCGCAAAAATTCGAAAATACTTGAGGAACGGAGGCGCCGTCGTTGCGATTGGGAATGAAGTCAAGGACGCTATGACTTCGATCCTTGCCGGACTGAACCCGGAGGAGAACAATGTTGAACGCGGGAATTTCAAGTTAGAAATCTATCGCGTTGGACGCGGCGCGTGTTTCTTCATTCCAACGCCGGAAGACGCCGGCGCCATTGAAGCTTTCAATAACGCGCAGGGAAGCGAGCTTGTGCAGATTTTGGACGAGACTTTCAAGACGGCGTTTCCGCGTCCGATTCTACAAATGAAAGAACGGCGTCCGCTAGACGTGTCGGTTCGAACGGCGCCAACTGGCGAATTGTCCGTACATTTGGTTAACGTCTCGGGCGATCACGAGGCGGCTGGGATTATTGACAGAATTGACCCCGTCAAAGACGTAGGGCTTTCCCTGACTTTGAAGTCTCGTCCTAACAAACTCCGCCTGGAACCCTCCGGCGTCGAGTTGGCGTTTGAATGGAATGATGAGGATAAAACGGCGACGACCTTCATACCGGAAATTCCGATTTATGAAATACTGATCGTCGAATAAAATACCGCGTTAGAAAGCGAGGTTGGGCGTTGTTACAAGCGACGCGGTTCGTTATTTTTCACTTAATTGCGCCATGCCGAGCGCAATATCGCCTTATCAAAGGAATCCACATGAGAAAGACAATATTCGGCTTTTTAGCCGCTGTTTCGTTATTCGTACTTCCAATCTTTTCTTCGAGTGTCGCGAGCGCCGACGACTCCGCGACTCCTATTGGTTACGCCGTTGTGGCGACCCAATCCGTTCTCGACGACGAAAACTGGGTGAAAGTGGTCGACGCGCTCAAGGAACGGCGTAGCGCGCAGTTTAACGTGAAAACGTTTACCTGGAACGACGAACTGCAGAAAAATCTCGCCGAATTCTTTCCAAAGTACGCGTGCTTCGTCGTCAAACCGGAAGAAGCGTCCGTTGAACAACTGGAGACGATATGGAAAATCTCCCGCGCGCTCGACGACGACCCTTACGGCGATTTTCTCTGGGGAATCATTACCGGCTACGACTACGAAGACGCGCTACGACTCGCGCGAGTAGAAGATATGACCGTTGAACGCGCCCTGGGCGGAACCTCCATTGCGTTGAAATATTTCAAGTCGGGGATCGCGTTTGACGAGGGTAAGAAAAACCACCGCAAAGTCAAGGAAGAAGGCGGAGAACCCGAAGATCGCGACGACGCGCCGGACGATACCACAAAAGCGATTGCCGACGCGCTTAACGACGCGCAACTTTTTGTTACGTCGGGACATGCGTCCGAACGAAACTGGAGCATTGGTTATTCGTATAAGAATGGATTTTTCCTTGCTAAAGACGGAAAGTTGATCGGTAAACCCTCGAACGGAGACGCTTTTGAAATCCATGCGACTGGTTCTAAAATTCACCTAGCGTCTGGCAATTGTCTCTGGGGACACATTGACAAACCCGATTGCATGGCGCTCGCCATGATTCGCAATGCAAACGTCGATACCTTTGTCGGGTACGTGGTGCCAACTTGGTTCGGATATATGGGCTGGGGCGTGCAAGATTATTACATTGAGGAACCCGGACGTTTTACCGTTGCTGAAGCCTTCTTTGCCAATAACCAAGCGTTGCTAAATTTGCTGGAGCGTCCGGAGGGATTATCCGCGCAGTCGAAAGAGGGGCTGCGTTTTGATCGCGACGTCGTCGTTTTGTACGGCGATCCGGCGTGGCGCAATACTCTTCAAGATCAAGAGTCCGGTTGGAAGCAGG
>CAMZEO010000424.1 GCA_947305735.1 uncultured Planctomycetales bacterium
CACAAAAATCTCCTATTCTGGACGCTTTGCGCATGGTCGGACGATTTCGAGGGGTGCGTCGTCGACTACGGGACGTATCCGGAACAACCGCGCGCGCGGTTCACGTTGGCCGACGCGTCGCCGACGCTGTCCGACGCGTCGAAAGGAGGTCTGGAAGGGGCGATTTACGGCGGATTATCGGCGCTAACGGAAAAGCTCTTCTCCAAGGAGTATTCGCGCGAAGACGGAGTCGGCGTTTCCATCTCCAAAGGCGCGATCGACGCGAACTGGGGCGCGATGACCGACGTGGTCTATAAGTTCATCAGGGATTCGAGACTGCCGCTCTATCCGTCGCACGGTCGCTACGTGGGGGCGACGGGGAAACCTTTTGGAGATTACGCCAAGAAAAGAGGGGACAAAATAGGTCCGCATTGGCGAATACCTAACGACGGGACGCGAGGTCTTCGGCGGTTGCTGATCGATACCAACTACTGGAAGTCGTTCGTCTACGCGAGACTGACGACGCCGCCCGGAGATCAAGGGCGACTCGCCGTGAACGGCTCGCCGAGGTCGAACTTGCTTTTTCTTGAGCATTTGACCGCGGAAAAGCGCAAGACGGTCGAAGCGAAGGAACGGCGCGTCGAAGA
The DNA here is from genome assembly GCA_947305735.1 of uncultured Planctomycetales bacterium. Taxonomy (GTDB): domain Bacteria; phylum Planctomycetota; class Planctomycetia; order Pirellulales; family Thermoguttaceae; genus RUG369. The sequence continues at coordinate 627 of CAMZEO010000424.1, forward strand.
ATGGCGAGCGATTCCGAATCGCGATAACCACTGGTTTGACTGTCTTGTTGGCGCGACCGTGTGCGCGTCGATTGCCGGAGCGAAATTGCCGAGCGTCGCGAACGCCGACGCGGAACGGAAAAAGGTTTCGTTTAAGAAGATGCAGGAAAGAGCAAAGGCTCGTAAGAAATGACGTCGCAAGAGATCAAAGAACTTAAACAGAGACTCCTCGAATCGCTCGCCGCGCCGCAGGAAGTCGAGACCGAGTCCGGACGAGTGAAACGTCAGAGCGTTTCGCAGATGATTAAGGCGCTAGACTATTTAGAGAAGAACGGCGCGGCGCTCGACGACGAAGAGAAACCGGCCCTTCGGCGCGCGGGTTTGTACAAAATCAGGAATAAGGACTAGACGATGGAATCGGAGAGAAAGACCGTTCAGAAGCGCGTTAAGGCGACTCGTTACGACGCGCTCACCTCCGCGGACCTTCGCGATCACTGGCGGTGGGTCGACTCGCGGTCCATCGACGCGTCGCTCGACTCCGATACGCGGCGACGACTCCGAGAGCGCGCGCGTTACGAGGTGGCGAATAACTCGTACGCGTTCGGGTGCGCGTTAGCCGTCTCCAACGCGGTCGTCGGGTCCGGTCCGCGCGTTCAGATCCTCGAATCGGGATTGGAACGAGACGCGGTCAAGCGCGCGGAATGGGATTTTTCCGAGTGGATCCAAGAGACGCGACTGGCCGAAAAACTGCGCTCGATGCGGTTCTCTCGGTTCCAAGACGGCGAATCGTTCGGCGTTATGTACACGAACCGAAGGCTCGCGTCGCCGGTTAAGCTCGATCTCCAGCCGTTAGACTGCGAGCGAGTCGCCGGAGCATATGGGTTTACCGACCCCTACGACGTCGACGGTATCGCGCTCGATAAGTTTGGGAATCCGACGAGTTATCGGATCCTGACGACTCATCCGGGCGACTACGGGTTAGTCGACGACGCCGAAGTCTATCCGGCTTGGCGGGTGGTGCACTGGTTCCGCAAGACGACCAACGAACAGCACCGCGTCGCGCCGGAACTGACCGCGTCGCTCAATCTCTTCGCGCTGCTGCGCCGATTTACGCTGGCCGTCGTAACCGCTGCGGAGACAGCCGCCGATTACGCCGCGATTATGTACACCGATACGCCGTCGGACGTTGGATCCGCCGAGCCGTTCGAGACGTATTCGCTTGAACGCGGATTGATTATGACCGCGCCGGAGGGTTGGAAGGTCGGGCAGTTGAAGGCGGAGCAGCCGACGACGACTTACCGCGAATTCAAGCGCGAGCTGCTGGGCGAAATTGGGCGGTCGCTGCAAATACCGGTGAACATTATCGCCGGCGACTCGTCGACTTACAATTACGCGTCCGGTCGTTTGGACCATCAGGAATTCCAAAAGGCGATAAGGATTGACCAAGCGCAGTGTTCGATCGCGGTGATGCGACCAATCTTCGCGCAGTGGTGGCACGAGTACGCGCTTCTCAACGGATATAGTTCCGAGGCGCCGTCGACCGCTTGGTACTGGGACGGGTTCGAGCACGTCGATCCGGTCAAAGAAGCGAACGCTCAGGCGGTTAGGCTCGCCGCCAAGACGACGAATCTTTCGATCGAGTACGGCAAACAAGGGCGAGATTGGGAAGACGAGCTCATTCAGATCGCGCGAGAACGCGATAAGATGGCGCAGCTTGGGCTTGCGGTCGACGACGTCGTAAAGCCGGAGGAAGAGCTTGAACCAGAGCCGGAACAAGATTCTCCGGCGAATTCTTGAGAGGTTTAGAATGACGTACGAAAAGAAAATAACCGCGACGCTTCAGGCTTCGGTGAAGGCCGACGCGAAAGAAGGCGCCGCGCCAAAATTTGAGATCGTCGCGAACGCAGGTTCCGTGATGGCGTTCGGCGACGAACGCATTGCGATCGACGTCGACGGCGTTCGCGCTCACGGAGAATCGATTCCGATCCTC
>CAMZEO010000425.1 GCA_947305735.1 uncultured Planctomycetales bacterium
TTGCGAGTCCATAGCGCGCGGAAGGCGCCGTATCGGGTCTCGATATTTGACTCGCTCAGTAGCTTTCGCAGCTCGGCGTCGACGTCGAAGGAGGTCTTCATCGTAACGCCTAGAGTAGCGAGCGCGGCAGGTCGATATTTTGTGTGCGATCGAGCGAATTCCGCGAGAATTTGCGCCGTCTGACGTCGATCTTGCCGCAGATTGAAGTAGGCGGAGGTAATCGCCGAATTGAATCGCACGTCCTCGTTCGGGGAGTTTAGGCCCTTTTCAATAGCGTCGACGACTTTCGCGTTCGTCGGCCCGATCGCTTCGAGCTGAATTGCGGCGAATTCCGATGTTTCTGGAACGAGCAACTGGCGCGCGAGCTTGTCGATGCACTCGTTGAGCTCGTCCGCCGTTTCGTAGAAGGAAATCGCCAGTACGACGTTCACGTAGCGCACGACGTTGTCCTTGTACTCGTCCGGAATCTCCAGATTAATGCGCGCCGCGCCCGCCTTCGCCTCCGCGACCTTCTTTTTGCCAGCGTAGCCCGCCTTCGTATAGCTGAAGCGCTTGTTAATTACGTCTTCGACCCGTTGCGCGACCCCGGCGGAACGTTCGTCTTCCTTCAAAACGAGCCAAACTGGTCGTGGCTTAATTACGACCGCGCCGCCGATAATCTTGCCCTGCTTGTATGCGATCGGGCTCTTCTTTTCGATTTGATCTGGATCGAGCGTAACGTACCCGTTTACGATACCGAGCTGATAGCCGCGACGTAGAATATCGGCGTTCATGTGCTGATACAGTTCGCCGTCTTCAACGTACCCGCTCTGAATGCTAGTCGCCTCCGAATTCGGCAATAGCTTAACGGTAACGTCGAATCGATCCCCTTTGCGCGCGCCCGGCGGAATCGACGTCTCTAGAAGGACGATCGCCGTATTAAGGGACGCGATCTCGCTCTTAGCGGTGCGTTTTTTCTCGATATCGCGGCTCATATCGTTAAGCAGGAGCTGTTGGTACTCGGACGGAGGTTCGTCCGCGCCCGTACCGCGCAATCCCTTAACAAGCGCGACCCCGTCGATCGGCGCCATCGTGATATTGTCCGGACGCGCCAGGTCCTGAATGAGTCGTCCTCGATTATTGAGGATCTTCATAGCCTGCTCTTTGTACGGGTCTCGCGGGACCGGCTTCGTGCATCCTGCCCACGCGACGAGCGCGACTAATACCGTTAAAGTCGTAAAAAAGCGCATTGATCCTTCTCGCTTTGTTTTCCAATTTCGATTGCAATCCGACGCGCTACGAGAACGCGTCGCGGTAGGTTAGCGTATTTTACAGCCCCGGTCAAGGGCAGTTTTGGGGTGGAAACGACGGCGGCTTACGGAGAAGGCGCTGACTTTGGCCCGACGATCGGGTATAATGGCGAGCGTCGCCCTGATTAAGACGACGACTCGCCAGCTTTTCACTAAATCCAGGAGTTTTCCTATGTCCGAACCCACGTCTCGCAATAATGACGATCAGTCGTTACGCTGCGGATTCTTCTACTGCGCCAAGGTCGAGGGCGGACTCGCGATCACCGGCGTCGACCGGATCGATTGGGAAGGTTTCCCCGACGACGGCGCGATCGTTATTCCCGGCGAAATCGACGGCAAGCGGGTCGTGGAAATTGGCGAGGACGTCTTCGAAGAATGTCGGGAGCTGAAGAGCGTCGTTATTGAGGAGGGGGTAAAAGTCATTGGACCGGGCGCGTTCTCCGAGTGTTCCCTCTTGCGGCGCGTCGAGTTGCCCGAGAGTTTGGAAGAGATAGCGGACGGAGCGTTCCGCAATTGCAATTCGCTAACGCGTCTCTTTATTCCGCGCGGCGTTCGTAAGATTGCGTCGAACGCGTTTTGCTTCTGCGACGTCGTTCTTGACGTGGATCCTGCGAATGAGAACTACGTTTCCGAGAACGGCGCGCTCTTTGATAAGATTCGCGAGACGCTCCTTCTTGTTTTCCGGTTCGACGACGCCGGCGTCTATGCTGTTCCGCAGTGCGTCAGACATATTGGCGAATGCGCTTTTTGGTTTTCTTCTTATTTAACGAACGTCGTTCTTCCCGACGGACTGCGCACGATCGGAAGAAACGCATTTCAATGCTGTTCGCGTTTGAGTCGCGTTGAAATTCCAGCGAGCGTTCGCGAAATAGGAGCAAGCGCTTTCGAGAATTGCAGGGAAATAAAGGAAGTAGTAATTCCCGAGGGCGTTCGTGAAATTGGCGAGTGCGCGTTTGCCGGTTGCTCCGGGTTGACGCGAATCGTTGTTCCTGCGAGCGTAGAGGAAATAGGGACAAGCGCCTTTGAAAAAACAGACGCTTTCCTCGAGGTCGACGGCGCGAACGCGCGTTATTGTTCAGAATCGGGGGCGCTCTTTGATAAGGGCGGCGCAATTCTCCTGTACGCGCCGGAATCTTCGTCGACTCCTCATTACGACGTTCCTTCAGGGGTTCGCGAGATTGCCGACGACGTCTTTTCAAGTTGGGAAAAACTGAAGAGCGTGTTTATTCCCGAAGGGGTCGAGAAGATTGGACGCGGAGCCTTTGGATTCTGTTCTTCTCTTACCCAAATTATTTTAC
>CAMZEO010000426.1 GCA_947305735.1 uncultured Planctomycetales bacterium
GGAAACGCCGCATACTTCCGGAAGCGTCCCGCGATCGGAACAAAGAACGGGAATCCCGTTAAACCCCGACTCGACGACGACGCGTCCAAACGATTCTTCGCACAGAGACGGAACCAAAACGAGACGCGATTGTGAGTAGAACGAGCGAGGATCGGCTACGTTTTCAAGAGAAAACAAATTGGTCAGACCGCGCGCGGTCGGCATATTCTTAAAGGCGTCGACGGTAGAACGCGAGTCGACGACGAGGAGCGGAATATCGGGACGCGATTTGTTTAATTCGCGAGCGATCCCGACAAAGAAATATCTTCCTTTTTCAAGAGAAGGATTGACAAATGTTACAAAGCGACGCGAATTCCGGGAAACGACGACCTTGTCTTCGTCCGCCAGGGGAGGAACGACCTCCGACTCCACTCCAAGCGCTTTTTGATAATGAGCGCGCGCGAATTCCGACGGAACGACGACCGCGTCGAACGGATCAAAAAGCTCGCGACGCCGATACGCGAGATTATGCAACGTAAAAACGGACGCGATTCCGAGTTTCTTCGCCGTTCGCGCGGCGGAGGCGACTCTCGGATCTCCTCCGTATGTCGCGAAAACGTCGGGACGAACCTCGCGCAACTTGTCTGAAAGAAGGCGAAAGTACGCGTCGACAAGCGAAGGAGAAACCGAACTCGCGCCGATGTCGGGCAGAAGAACCGTCGCGTCGATTCCGTCGTCGTTAAAACGAGCCAGTCGAAAAATCATAGCGCGCCCGCCGACAGTCGCGCGAACGCGCTTCACTTCGATCGCGCCGTTAAAACGATCGCGCAAACTCGACAGAGGGTCGGCGTTGAGTCGAGGCGCGTCGAACAGCGAACCGCAAAAGACGTTCGCGTCCCACCCCCGACGAACCAACGCGCGAAGCGTCGAACGCGTTGAGATCGCCGCGCCGCTCGTCGGGTCGATACAGCTGTGATACGAGGAAAACAATACGCTCGGCAAAGGACGCCCATATCCCGGCTGGAAAACGCGCCGTTCTTACTGAAACGCGAGTATGAAAACAGAATCCCTTCCCGCGCCGCAAGAGTCTTTCAATTCAACGCTCGGATATGCGGGTAAACGAGCCATAGATCAAACCAGATCAACAGAATAAACGTCGCTATTGCGCAAACGTCAAACAGCAGAAAACGTCCTTCCTTACGGTCTTCGACAATCTTCGCCGCGCCAAGGCGGAGACCCAAAAAAATCCCGGCTAAGGAACAGACGAACAGAGCGACGTTTAAAGAATATAACAATACGCCCGCGTATCCTATGGAAGCTCGCCAATACTCCGGATTAAAAAAACCAAAGAGGCTCTCTCCTCCTCCCGAAAACAACCATTTTCGAAATGTTAAACGTACGGAAACGAACGACGATATGGCGTCAACAAAAGCCAATGAAAACAAAATCTTAAAGAGATTTTTCGACAAAAAAACGTTCGCTTTTAACAATACGTTGTTCATTTCTATATCCTCGAATCTTCTCTTCGCTTAAAAAACAGGTTCAAAAGGGCCAATAACGCCAAAAATCGCCTATCGGAAGCGCCTTCGCGGCGTTCAAAACAAAAGCAGCAAAAGGCGCGCAAATCAAAAAGGTCAGAAAACCCGACGCTTTTAACCACGCGTCTCCCAAGAACATGGAGATCAAAGAAAGTAAAAGCCCCAGAAAAGGACAAACGACGACAATTAGAACAACAAAGACTCCCAAAAGCGGGGAGACAGAATCTCGCCAGGCCATACAAAAACCAATAGCCCACAGCATCAGCATAGCAAGAGACAACAGTTGCAGGTAAAAGCAACGACGATTTCTCGCATCTAACCAATTCATGACAAACTCCGTCAATTCTCAAGAGTGCAAAAACGCCACGCTTAACGATTAGTATGACTTACAAAAGACGAAGACACGGTCAACCATACTTCATTGTTATTGTCGATCGAAGTATGTGTAATGTTCTGACCGTTTCCGTCCAGCAGATTAGATCTATTCAAATCGACGTCGCCGTTAGAACTTGTTCCATTAAGCCATAATCCCAAGGCGCCGGTATTCTTCTGGTACTGATTCACATGATACGACGTCCCCCAAGGCTTTCTATCTTCTGCTTCGGTGTCCACTGAACTGCGATTCTTAATAGCGTCAATGTAAGACGTATAAACAAGAGTGTACGGTTGAGCTATGACGTCGGTAAAACTTACAATATCTCCGTTCCACACGCAACTCTGTCCATCAAAATACAATCTTTTAGAAAGGTTGAAGACGGAACCGCCCCCATGACTATAACCTAATAAAGCCACTTGCGACACCCCTTGAAAATTGACAGAATTGGCAATTGTCGACAAAGCCCTGCCTTCGCCGTATTCGTCGCAATCGCCGCTGTTGTTCACTAAATCATACCCGTCGTCCCATACGTAAACGTCGTAACCGTTTAACAATTGTTCAATAACCCAGTCGTTGACTCCCGGATCATCAGAGTTGTTTCCGGCTTGCTGATTCTCTCCCACAAAAGCGCAAGTGATACTATTAAAGGGCCTAAAGGTTACGGTCTCGGTAC
>CAMZEO010000427.1 GCA_947305735.1 uncultured Planctomycetales bacterium
CAAACAAAAATAACATACCACTTATACGAACACTCTTACAATAAAGGTATCTATTACGAAGTCGAGCAGGTCCATTCGGAAATAAGCAATGCCGAAAATCTCCATTCGGAAATAAGCGACGACTTCGAAGAAGAAGCGCCGGAAGACGAGTACGAAGAGGAATCGAGCGCGGATCGTCCATTCGCATTTAACCCGAACAATTTCGAGCCCACTTTCCTCGACGACGAACCGCAACAGAGCGACGAAAATTTCGGGTTCAACGCCAATTGGAACGCTTCGATAATTGACGATGAGTCTAAGGAACCTAACGCCGCTATTATCGACGAGCGAATCGTTGACCAAGAGCGGATATCGAACGACGAGTCGGCGGAGGACGAGTCGTTACAAGATCAAGACGTTGAAACGCAGGAGGATCCTGTTTTAATCATGCAATCTCGCAATTCATTTACCATATTGTCGGAACCGCTCGTCGCGCCCGACACGCGTTCGCACAGCAAGCCCAAGCGTCATGAAGACAAAGAGCGGCATGAGCGCGCGCAAGGCCAACTATCCGAAGGAAACGGCGCGATCGAGGATTCGAGCGCGTCCCAATATTCCTTCGCCATGCCGACCCTCGCTTTCGACCTCGACGAGCCCGAGACGGCGCGCGATACCGCCGACGACCCCGGCGGCGAGCGCAATCTCGCCGAGAGCGCGACGCCTCAGGTGGAAATCGCCGCACAGAATCGCGCGATTACGCAAAGGCGCGTTGGCGTCGATCAACCCCGTCGTCAAGCGGAGCCTGCGGACGATTCGGAAGAGGCGCAAACGCTGCAAGCGGAAGAGGAAACGAACGCTACGACTCTGAACGCCGAGTCTGACTCCCAAGTCGAGCAAACAATCGAACCGTCCGACGCAAACGCAGTCGTCGAAGAAGACGACGTCAAGCCGGACGACGAGGAAAACGATATTGCCGACGATAATGGGACGGACGAAGAAGAAAACGACGACGACGATGACGACGAGGAAGAAGACGACGACGACGACGAAGAAGAAGAAGAAGAAGAAGATTACATACCGCCGCAGCAGATTATTAATCCGCGACGAACCTTCGGCGATAAGTTTCGCAACTTCCTCGCCAAGCTCTTTGAATAACCCTGACCCCCTACTCCATGGCTCACTTTACTACAGAAGTTTTCAATTCGTCTTGTACAATCCAACCATTTTTGGTATTATTTCCCAGTTTACCTTTTTTCCCTTCATTCAAGGAGAGTCTGATGGTGACAGACTGGGTATTAGACGAACTGATGGAAGTATCGACGGGCGATCCTCGTCTTGACAGACGGGTTTTATCGACAGTATCAATGCTCTCGGCCAAAAGTGACGCGAGTATCTTGGAAGCCTCGCCGACGCATAAGGAATTAGTTGGCGCCTATCGAATGCTTGACAATGTACGCGTGCAACCGAGTCATATTTTGAATCCTCATATTAAGAGTTCCATAGAACGATCCATAGGATTCCAATCAGTAACGATAGCTCACGACACAACGGAAATATCAGTTACTCATGCCGTCAAAGGCATGGGGAAAACGACAAAGAAGAAATATGGCTGTTATGCCCATGCGTCGATGGCATATGCGCCCGACGGCGCTCCGCTAGGTTTGATCAACGCCGACATTTGGACGCGAGATTCTACGCGAAAGACAAGAAAAACGCTCGGCAAAACAGGTTGTTCAAAGATTCCGTTTGAACAACGAGAATCCTATAAGTGGCTTCGAGGAACCAAAAAGGTTGTTGAACTGGCCCAAAAATATCCTGATACCGATTGGATTAATGTTTGCGATAGCGAGAGCGATATGTACTCGTTCTATGAGTACTGTGAGGGCACGGGCCTTTCTAATCTCCACTACGTCATTCGAGCTTGCCAGGATATGCGACGCACACGTCTGACTTCTGATCCTAGTGAAGAGCCGAAAACTCTACGCGAGCAGGTCGAGCTTCATAGGGCTCAAAAACCGTTCGATGTTTACACAATGACTATTCGTGATCGCAAAGCGCCCATTCTCCCAGCGAATAAGCGGCATGGCGAACAAGAAGGTCGAGAAGCGACGGTTGAAGTGCGTCGCTTCTCCGTTAACCTATGCTCGCCTGTAAAAGCGAAAAAATCCTCTACTTCGATGATTCGCGTTAACGTCGTTTATTTAAAAGAAGCGGCGTCCCCTCAGGTAAAAACACCGGTCGAGTGGATCTTGATCACTTCGCTTCCAATTAAAACGCGCAAGGACTGTCTCCGCGTACGAAAAGCTTACGAACAGCGCTGGCAGATCGAACTTTACTTCCGTATTTTAAAGGGCGGTTGCGACGTTGAAAACAAAAAGTTACGCGATTATTCGCGCTTTGCCAAATGTCTGAGCATCTACATGGTAATAGCATGGAGAATTGACTATATCACCTATGTGGCCAGACATGACAAGGAATCAAGTTGCGAACGCGTTTTTCATAAAAAGGAGTGGCAGGCGATCGAAGCTTACTTTAACAAAGGAAAGGTTCGGAAAAAGAAACCGCCTAAATTACAGGAGCTGATCCT
>CAMZEO010000428.1 GCA_947305735.1 uncultured Planctomycetales bacterium
CTTGTAGGCGTCGGGAAATTTCGCGCGCGACGCTCGTTCTACAGCCAAATAACTCGGTCTCTTCTTCGGAGCGCCGGAATTCTCGTTCAATTGTTCCTGCGCGGACGCGACGATTACCAAGAAAAACAGGAGCAACGTTCCAATGCAAAGAACTCTTCGTTTAAACGGGCGCATAACCGTTCCTCAAAGGAAAAAAGCGTTTTTCGTACGAAGCTTGCCGACGATCTCCATGAATTTCTCGGCGATCGCAAGATCTTCGGCGGACGTTATTTTGATATTCAGGCGCGAGCCTTCGACGATCGAAACGTCGACGCCGAGCGCTTCGACAAGCCCGCAGTCGTCGGTCGGCTGAAACGTCTTTGGCCGTTCGCGATACGCGCGCGTCAACAGCTCTTTGGAAAAGACTTGCGGCGTCTGCGCTTCCCAAAGATTCTCGCGCGACGTCGATTCGGCGACGACCAGACGCTTTTCCGCCGTTTTCGAGCGTTTCAGCGATCCGACGACCGGCGCCGCTAAAATCGCGGCGTTTGTTCGCGCCGCTTCGGCAAAGACGCGCTCGACGTCCGCGTCGGTTACGCACGGACGCGCCGCGTCATGAACCGCGATGAAATCCGCCTCCTCGGAAACTGCTTTCAACGCGTTTTCCACCGAAAGAAATCGCTCCGCGCCCCCTTCGACGATCTGAACGCCGTGAAACGCAAGATCGGCGGCGAACCGGCGCTCGACTTCCGCGCGATCTTCCGGCGACACGACCAGAATCCGCTGCGCGACGTCGCGGCGCCTCGAAAAAAGTTCCGCGCTGTAAAGCCATACGGAGCGACCTTTAAGAGACGCGAACGGCTTCTTCCGCGCCAAGGCGTTCCCCACAAGAGACGTCCCTTCGTTGAATCGGCGGCTTCGACCGGCAGCCGCGATAATGACCGCATATTTCGCCATAACAGACCTTGATTTCGTTAGCTTTTATCGTCTTTCGACGCGTCTCCGGCGCCTCTTGGATTATAACACAAGACGCCGCGCCGTTCAAGATTGCGCGACCAAACGCCGCCGTTCTTTTCCAATCTGCGCGTCTTCTTACGCAAATCGTTTGACTTTGCCGTTTCTCGTCTCTATAATCGCGGTATAGATCGAAGCGCGAACGTCGCGCCTCTCATTCTACGTCAAATCGCAGGAGTTCTGAAGATGAAACCCGCCTATTCTCTAATAGCGTCGTTGGCGTCGACGCTCGTCTTAACGTCGACGTCTCTTGCTCTTACGCAAGAGAAAATCGCGGTGGCGCAGGAACCGGTTCAACTAACTGAAAAAATCGAGTCGGTTCCAACCTATCCGTTCGGACTCGCCGACAAGAACCCGATTTTCTACACGGGTCGCGTTTATCAAGGCGCTCAAGGTCGCGTCTATCCGTACGCGATGCGCGATATTCTCAGCGACGAAAAACAAGACGAGCCGTATCGTCTGCTCTACCTCGAAAACGAATACGTCAAACTCGGAATCGCGCCCGATCTGGGCGGTCGTATTTTCCAGGCGACCGATAAAACAAACGACTACGATTTCTTCTATCGACAACACGTCGTCAAGCCCGCGCTCATCGGTATGCTCGGCGCGTGGATTTCCGGAGGCGTCGAATGGAACATTCCGCACCATCACCGCCCGTCCTCGCTCATGTCGATCGACTGGGCGACTGCGGAAAACGAAGACGGTTCCAAAACGATCTTCGTCGGCGAGACGGAAATTCGCCACCGTATGCGCTGGAACGCCGCGATCAAACTCTATCCGGGCAAATCGCTTGTGGAAACGGAAATAACCGTCGAAAACCGCTCGCCCTTCACGCAGTCGATGCTCAGTTGGGCGAACGTCTCCGTTCACTGCAACGAGAACTATCAGGTTATTTTCGCGCCAAACGTCCAGTTCGGGACGGGGCACTCGAAAACGGCGTTCAGCCGCTGGCCGATCGATAACGGCGTCGATATCAGCTTCTGGAAGAATCACGACAAATACTCGCGCTCGGTCTTCGCGTGGGATTTTGACTCCGATTTCCTCGCGGGATACGATTTCGGCAAAGACGCGGGCACGACGCACGTCGGCAATCATTACGTTGTCGGCGGCAAGAAATTCTTCCTTTGGGGCAATCATCCTCGCGCGCAGGTCTGGGACGAAGCGCTCACCGACGAGGACGGTTCTTATTTGGAATTGATGGTCGGCGGGTGGTCGGACAATCAGCCCGACTACAGCTGGATCGGTCCTTATGAAACAAGACGATTTAAGCACTATTGGTTCCCGATCTCAAAAATCAGACACGTTAAAAACGCGAATTTAAACGGCGCGGTCAATTTGGAAAGAACGTCCGAATCCACGTTCTCCCTCGGGTTCTGTCCGACGCAAGCGTTTGAAAAAGCTCGTCTTGTTCTCAACGCGGGCGAAAAGGAAATCTGGTCGCTGGTCGCCGACGTCGCGCCCGGCGCTCCGTTTTTTGCCGGCGTCGCGCTGAGCGACAAAGACGCCAAACTTCCCGACTCGCAATTTACGTTCGTCGTTAAAAACGCTCGGGGAGAAGAGCTGATCTCCG
>CAMZEO010000429.1 GCA_947305735.1 uncultured Planctomycetales bacterium
AGCTCGGAAAATCTGACGTTTGCGTAGCGTCAGTTGCGCTTGTCTCTGTTTCCGTCTTTCCACTATCTTTGCAACCACTCACGGACGAAGCCAATATGCACGCGAGCAAAAACGCTAAAACGATTGACTTATCGGGACGAAAAGAGACGAATGTTAAGTTCATTAGAATTCCTTCCGATTATTAAAAGCCTATGACGAAATATATCAGTCCAATTATGCGTTGTTGTATGCCGGAACAATTTTCACGAATAACAAACGGCGTAGTTTAAATATAAGGAATCTCAGACCAATAGAACGAGCGACCATTTCCCAATCGCTTGTTTGATTTTTTAAAACGCCAAATAATGATGTTTTTTGAATTGCTGATAAACACCAATAAGATACGCTTGAAAAAGTCATTTACTAGTCTATGGATACGTAACTTTTTTATTCGCAAGTATGCAAAAGACCAAGAATTTCCGCAACGGCGATACAAAAATCTTCGGTTTTTTGCTCGTTTCTTCTTACGCCCCTCGGATTTGTTTGAACGATGCGTCTTTGCAACATCTACGGCTAGCACAAATCAAAACAGTACCCCAAAAACGTTTTGTTAAAGACGATCAATCTGTAAAAGTTTAAATGAATTTCTATTGGAAAGTCGTTATGATCCGTTGCGCTTCTTACCAATGTTGCGTCTTTTTGCAACAAGATCGGAACTGTCGTGCGGACGTTCAAAAGTGTCAAATGTTTCACGTTTTCCATTAAAATCTTTCTTTTTGCCCGTCCAACCCTTTGGAGCTTTTCCGTTACGTCGCGAGAAGACGGTAACAGGTTCTTCTGATCTACAAGAAACGTCGCGCGGGACATTGGTAACCTCGGACGTCGGCAACGAACGTTGATCTCGAACTTTTACAGATGTTTTGAAGTTTCGTTTGCCTCTGTGTTGTGTTCGCGCGTTTCCGCGACGCGACTTATTGCGGTCTTCATTTGAAATGGAAAAATCACGCGTTTTGTTGTCAACGACAATTTCTTCAATTCTACCGTCATACGGTTTGCCCTCAACGCGTTCTTTTGCGCGACGTTTCATTTCTTCTACGCGCGTTTTACGACAAATCTGTAGTATTACGCTTCCGTGTTCCGCTCCGGGATTTTCATATTCGTCAACTTTTCTCAACGCAAGCGTATTGAACATATTGTAATGTCGAGCCTCGCCGCGTTCCGCAACCCAGTTTGGTCCTTTGATGAGCAAGAGTCTATTGAAGGCGTGCCAAACTGGCGCGAACATCAGCAGGACGCCGCGTATTTTCCCTACGGCTCGTATGGTAAGCGTATGAAAATGACGCGTTCTAAGAAGATCTTCAGCCTTCGCGTACCAGATATTCAGATCTAACCCCAGTTCGTCGACAATGGCGCCAAGCGCCTCCGCTTTTTTCCCGGTAGATTCGCAAAGTTCCACGACAACGTCGGGGCGCAATAAAGCCACTACCAACCCCGGAACCCCTCCGCCAGAACCAACGTCGAGGACGTGTTCGCCCTTTTGAAGCTGGTTGGCAAGATGAATCGAGTCGATCAAATCTCGAGAAACAAATTTGTCAAACGTAGTATGTCGAGTGAGATTAAGACGTTCATTCCAAGTCCAAAGCAGTTCGCAGTATTCTTTGAGTTGTTGAACCTTCTTGGAGGGAAGCACGACTCCGTATTTTTCCAGAGCATCTTCCAGGGTTTTGGAACCATTTTGTTCTTGTCGTTGTTTTTCTTTTGAAACAACTGATTCAAATTCCGAGGCGCGCTCGTTGGCTTCAATGTCGCCCAATGCGACTTTTGGGGCGGAATCATTTAACTCTGACTCTTTTGGCGCGTCGTCTTTTGGGAAACCAAATTTCGTAGCGGACGATTGCGAGTTCTGTTGTGATGTTTCAAATTTGTTATCGGACATTTTTATCTTGAACTCATTATTAACTCGGGAGAGGCGAAGGCGAAACGCGCGCGAAAAGTTTGGACAGCGCGCAAGCAACACTTGGTCAAAGTTACCTTCCACTACCGCGTATTATACTAGTGTTTGTTTTTTCTGTCTCCCCCCCCGCATATAAACTTGCGTCGTTGTTTTAGGCATTATTGAAAGCCGAATCCATTAGCTAGAATTATCAAAGAACACTGTTTTTTCTCTTGTCTCCTTGACTCGTTTTTTACGCCGACTTATAATTGGGGAAGGGCGGGGGGTCTTTGCGAATGAGGATTCGTCCTTCCTTTTCAGTTGAGTTCATTGAAGACAGCCGATAAAAGCGAGCGTTCCCGATGGAAAAAGCGACGTATAAGAGTTCCGGTGTTGATTTGGACGTTTATGCCGAGTCAATGTCGCGTTTGCCTAAATTAGTTGCTAACACGTTCTCATCGCGCGTCATGAGGTTGGACGGCGGTTTTGCCGGTCTGTTTCAATTGAATGGGGTGGCGAGAGACGGTCAGGTGAGGAAATATGTCGATCCGGTACTAGTGAGTTGTACTGACGGCGTCGGCACCAAAATCAAAATAGCCTGTCAGACAAATCGACATTCCGCCGTTGGAATTGATCTCGTGGCGATGAGC
>CAMZEO010000430.1 GCA_947305735.1 uncultured Planctomycetales bacterium
TTAGCTGGATCGTCTCGCGATACGGAATCTTTTGTTCCTTCGTTTCAAGTTCGACTTTATCGCGGCGCTTCAGACGTTCTTGAAGAACCTGCAGGTGCAATTCGCTCATACCGGTAATGAGCATTTGCTTGGTCTGTTCGTTACGTTCGACCTTGAAGGTGAGATCCTCTTCCGCAAGTTTGGTGAGCGCCACGGAGACTTTGGCCTCGTCGCCGCGGTTCTTCGGAGAGGCGGCCAGACCGACCATTGGGGTAGGATACAAGAAACGCGGCATTTCGACGTCGCCGAGAGTCGCGCAGGTTTTTAGCTCGTCGGTTTTGGTAACGGCGACAATCATGCCGGGCCCGGCTTCGTCGATCGGTTGAAGATCGTTCGCGACAACTTCAAAGAGTTGGGCGATCTTGAAGCCTTTGCGAGATCCGATAAGCGGAACGTTTGCGCCAGTTTTCAAAACGCCGGAGAAAACGCGAATGTAATTGATCTTCTGAACGAAGGGGTCGATACGAGTCTTGAAGACTTGCGCGACGATCGGACCGTCAGGATTGGCGGCAACTTCCACGTCCGCCCCTTCGGCGTCTTTGCCCGTTCGGACAATGGCGTCAGAAGGCAACGCAAAGGACGCGAGGCCGTTGAGCAACTCGTTGAGTCCAACGCCCGTCTTCGCGGAAACGCAGAAAATGGGAATCAAGGATTCCTCTTTAATGCCCTTGGCGATAAGTTTCGCCATTTCTTCATCGTTCGGCAGTTCGCCTTCGAAATAACGTTCCATCGCGGAATCGTCGACGGAGACGATCGTTTCGATTAGGGCTTCATGAAGTTCGTTAGGATCGACGAGCGCGCCTTCGGCGTCAATCGGCTTCAAGACGTCGACCACGCCTGTAAATTTCGAGCCTTGGCCAATCGGAACGTTAAACAGCGCGGCTTCTTGTCCAAAGACCGCCTTAATCGACTCGATTAACTCGTCAAACTTAATGTTGTCGCCGTCCATCTTGGAAAGGATGACCATACGTCCAAGCCCCGCTTTTTTCGCTTCTGCAAAAACGCGCCGAGTGTTGACTTCAATGCCGGAGGTAGCGTTGACCACGATGACGGCCGTGTCAGACGCTCCCATCGTAGAAATGGCGCCGCCAATGAAGTCTGGGTATCCGGGGGAGTCGAAAACGTCGAAATGTTTGCCGGCCCAATCGAAATTAACGCAGGACGGTTCGATCGTATACTTATGCGCTTTTTCTTCTTCGTCGAAGTCGCAAATACTCGTGCCGTCGTCGACGCTGGCAAGTCTCTTGACTTTTCCCGACGCGTTGAGGAAAGCGTCGGTCAAAGTGGTTTTTCCCGATCCGCCATGTCCGCACAAAACAATATTACGAATATCTTCTGGGTTATACTTCGGCATAAATCAAATCCTTGTTGAATACGTCGTGTTCCTGCGAATAGAAACGTCGACTCCTGGTGAAACGCCGCCGACGTCGCGAAGAAGACCAACGAACGGCGGATACCAACAATCGTCAGTCAAACGTGAATCGACGGTTATAGCGGCTATGCTACGACAAAACTACGCTCAACGAGCCATATGCCCTAACAAGCGAAACCACGAGCAGCTAAGCTTATCACGAACAATATTTGGCAAAGTATATCGCAAGAGCGCAATACCTTCAAGGATACCCGCCAAGTTTTTCTAAAAAATAACCCCGTTTAAGATGAGCGGCGCTTTTTCGGGTTCTTTGTCTTTTTTACGTTTCCTTTCCTTTCCTAAAAGTGTTTTTTCTGATATATTCCATTACTGACGATTAACCTTTTGACGGTCGATGAGCGGACTGCCAAATTGACCGTATTATCAAGCGAACATATTGGCGCCTGAGAAGGCGTTAGAAATATGGAATTTAAAAAGACTACTCTTGACAACGGACTCGAAATCATTGCAGAGATAAACAACTCCGCGCTTTCGACTTCGCTTGGTTTTTTTGTTCGTACAGGCGGACGCGACGAGCGCGACGATATCTCCGGCGTCAGTCACTTTTTGGAGCATATGATTTTCAAGGGGTCTGATCGTCGCTCGGCTGCGGACGTCAATCGCGAACTCGACGATCTTGGCGGCAATTCGAATGCGGGGACGTCGGAAGAGTTAACGGCGTTTTACGCGAAGGTTCTTCCCGAACTTCAGGAACGAGCGATCGATCTTTTTAGCGATATTCTCCGACCGTCTCTTCGCAAGGAAGATTTTGATATGGAGAAGCAAGTGATCCTTGAGGAAATCAAAATGTACGAGGATCAACCGCCTTTTCTCATTGACGAAAGAAGCCGGGAGTTTTTTTGGGCGGGGCATCCGCTGGCTCGTAGCGTGTTGGGGACGCGCGAATCGGTAACCTCCTTAACGTCGGAGGCGATGCGCGATTACTTTGAAAGGCGCTATTGTCCCAGCAATATTGTATTTGCCGCTTGCGGTTCGGTTGATTTTGAACAAATCGTTCGTTGGGTTGACTCGCGTTGCGGCAATTGGGGGAGTTTGGAGTCGCCGAGGGAAATATGGCGTCCGAAGGGACATTCCGGCGTTAAGG
>CAMZEO010000431.1 GCA_947305735.1 uncultured Planctomycetales bacterium
AAGCCGCCGCGAAAGAGGCCGCTGAAAAAGCCGCCGCCGAAGCCGCCGCGAAAGAAGCCGCTGAAAAAGCCGCCGCCGAAGCTGCGGAAAAATCCGACTCGGAAAGCGACGACTCGCCAGCGGAAGACCCCTCAAGCGCGCCAGCGGAAGAAAAAGCGTTCGCTTTTTTTTTTCTGAAGTAAAAGGAGCTTACTCCGAATCTGCAGCGGAGTATCCTCCAGTCGAGAACTTGGAAAGCGCGGTCGATTTTCTTTTAGAATCGCTCGGGCGCGATGTTGAGGATCTCGACATGATTCCGGATTTTGAGGACGGAGTTCTTGGCGTTCGTCGCGACGCGAACGCGCTCGCGGTTGTCGCGATGACTATCGGAGCGTCCGGATACGACGATCCGATTTGCGGAATCGCCTCCGACTTAGTATCCGTCTCGAACCGACTTGCTCGCGCGAAGAACGCGGCCGACGTCAAAGAAGCGTACAAAGAGCTTGTCGTCGCGCGCGGCAAAACAGGCGATCCTAAAAAGTTGAAATGGTCAAAAGTAGCCGAACTTCGTCCCTTAATGAAAAACGCGTTGCCCTCGATTACGACGGATGTGAAACGTTTGTCGCGCAATGAAAAGACGTTCCTTCGCGGCGCGAACGCTCGGAAGGTGATTAACGATTCCACGATTCTCGCGGCGATCGCTCTTGGATGCCGCGAAAACGTCGACGAGACGTTGGCGCCTGAGGAAGACGACGTCTGGCGCGAATACTGCGAGCGACTCGCCGCCGCCGCGATTGAGTTCAACAAGCAGGCGAACGACGTCGTTGCGAAAAAGGGTTCTTTTGAGGAAATGAAAGAAGCGTTTAAAGCGGTTGAAGAAACTTGCAGTTCGACCTGCCATGAAAAATTCGGGGGCAAGTCGGCCGAGTAACGCGAGTTTGCGGATAATTGAAGCCCCGAAAACTTCTGTTTTCCGCATTGTTTTGAAGAGAGCGTTGGCGACGTCTTTTGAGTCGCCAACAATTGTTTTACGAATAGATTTTTGCTAAGTAGCCGTTACCATTGCGACGTATCAAATTAGAGCTTTGTTACGACGGCGCGAATTACGCGGGTTGGCAAATCCAACCGAAACAGCCGAACGTTAAAACGATTCAGGGGGAATTGGAAAAGGCTGTTTCTCGAGTGGTCTGCGAGCAAGTTGAAGTTTTGGGCAGCGGTCGAACGGATTCCGGCGTCCACGCCCTCTGTCAAACGGCGGCGTTCGTCACCAATTCCAATTTAACGACGGAATCTCTCACTCGCGCGATCAACGCGTTTCTTCCCCGCGACATTCGCGTTTGGCG
Organism: uncultured Planctomycetales bacterium; assembly: GCA_947305735.1. Lineage (GTDB taxonomy): Bacteria > Planctomycetota > Planctomycetia > Pirellulales > Thermoguttaceae > RUG369. The sequence goes on from CAMZEO010000431.1 coordinate 1,323, forward strand.
TTCGTCCGAAGTCGCGCTCGACTTTCATCCAATTCGCGACGTCGTTAGGAAAAGGTATCGTTATCTCGCGAGCGACGCTCGTCCGGCGTTTCCGTTTTTTCGGCGCTACGCTTGGAGTCTCTTACAACGCGTCGACGTCGAACTCATGAACGCTGCGTGTTGGTTTCTTTTGGGGGAACACGACTTTCGCGCTTTTCAGACTCAAGGATCGCCGCGTAAAACAACCGTCCGCGAGGTGTACGACGCGCGCGTTGAACGTCTCCCCCTCGCCGACGCGTTCCGTTTCCCCAAGTTAAGTCGTCAAAGCGCGGCAGTTTCAACGTTAGACTCCCCTTCGTCAAACGCGCTTCCCTTTTTTGACGAGCTGGAGATGGTTTCGTTTGAAATTGAAGCAAACGGCTTTTTGTACAATATGGTTCGCGCAATTTTCGGCACGCTTTATCTTTTTGGACAGCGTCGCAAAGGTTTTGAAGACCCTTCGCTAATGCGCGAAATAATCGAGCGCGCCGATCGTAAATACGCCGGTCCGACCGCGCCCGCTCACGGGTTGTATATGATTGACGCGGTCTATCCTGACGAGGAGTCTCTTTCAATAGGCTAGTTTTCCATGGAAAAACTGCTGATTAAAAATCCGGATCAATCGACGCGCGCAATTCCTTTGAAAGGGGACGTTCTTGTCGTTGGTCGACTGCATTACTGCGACGTCGTGCTGTCGAACAACTCGGTAAGCCGCGAACACGCGAAGTTAGTGCGCGCGTCCAAAGGATGGATTATTGAAGATCTTCAAAGCCGCAACGGCGTTTGGATCAACGGTAAACGAATCGACCAGCCAACGCTTCTGCGCCCCCTTGACTCGATTCTGATAGGCGAAACGACGCTCGTCTATTCGACGAGTTCTTCGCGCGGCGCGCGCGCGCTCGAATCCGACGGTTCCGGCAATCTTTTAAGTTGGCGAGAAGACGAGCTTGACAAGAGCGTGATCAAGTCGCAAATCGTCGTCGGAGATTTTGGTTCGTCGATAAACGGAGGACTGGGCAAATTCCGTTTCCGAACGTTGGAAGATTATGAACGCGAATATTCTTTGCTTGAAGACCGTCTTCGCGTCATGCTCAACTTCGCCAGGATCCTTGGTAAAGCCGAGGACGTTGTCGACCTTGTTCCGCGGTTTCTGAACAACTTGCTCAAACTCTTTCCGCAAGCCGATTCCGCTTGCGTCATCGCGGAAAGTCCG
>CAMZEO010000432.1 GCA_947305735.1 uncultured Planctomycetales bacterium
ATGCTACCTAATTTGATAGCTAGGGATCGTTTTCCACTCGTTGGAATTACAGCCAAGAACAGCGTTATTACGCTGAGAATCTTCGCCGAAGGGGGATCGGAAGAAGAATGCGCGCGACAAATAGAGAATCTGTCAAGCCTTATCTACTCAAAAGTCGGAGATTTTGTATTTGGCGAAGACGAGGATACCTTTCCCAGCGTCATTTCACGCAGTCTTCGAGCGCAGTGTCGGAAAGTGGGCGTCCTTGAATGGGGAACCCAAGGAACTCTTGCCGCGTCTCTAGACTCCGACGTGTTAGCTTTTGGACATACGTTTGGCGAGTCGGAAGGAAATGAATTCGCGCGTTTGTTTGGGGATTCCTCAACAACCCCGCTGGAAAAACGTCTTGCTTCAGATAATCGGGAAACATTTGGATCGGAGTTTTATGTTCTGGAAAATCAACTTTCACCAGAGCTTCTTCAACTCTGTAAAACGGAATGTCATGGTAATAAGGTCGACTATTATCTAGCTGTCGGCCCTTTTCCCAAAACGTCTGAAAACGTCGCTGTCAACAACTCAACGGTTCGCGAAACAGTAGACGTCGCGTTCATTGACTATCGCGACCCCGACGCGCCAAAACTCAGGCGCGAGACATTTCTTTTCGGCGGTCATCCCGCTATACGAAACGTTCTATTTGGAAACCAGGCGCTGGATTTGTTGCGACGTTACCAGTAGACTGCCGCTCTAATTATCAAGGAGTTCGTTTCCTGGAACCAATCCCCTTTCACGGCGGATTAACGGCGCCTCTTAACTCTACTTAGCCAAACGGCGTTGTCGGAACCATATTTCATACAATCGGCGACGCCCTGCTCTCCGCCGCCTCGTTTAGACTGCATCCATTCGGAGACTATGACCCAACTCTCGTCGTCCGAAACATGGGTTACGCCAAAATTTCCAAGTCGAGCTCCTCGTTCGGGAACGACGATTTGTTCCGTTTCGCGAATAAGGGCAAGTTTCGCTAAATCTACTTTTGCGATAAAGAGGGGCGCCCGATTTCTAAACACGTGTTCGTTTCCAAGAGTCTTTCTAGTGTAAACAAGAAAAAGACCGTCCCGATTCTTGAGCCAATGTTGTTGGGTATTAGCGTTGCCAATCAATTCGTCGTCTTCAATCCACCTCCAGGGTTTAGGGACGCTAAACGTTAATCCGTCGGCGCTTCGAGCAACGTATCCCTGCTGATCATTGCGAAGCGTCAAATAATAGACGCCATCCCACTCAACAAGAGAAGGTTCGCCCAAACCTCGGGGAACATTCAATCGAAGAGGTTCCCCTTCTTCAACGTACTTCAATTCCTTTCCGTCATAAGAACAACGAACGACAATAACCTGCGAACAACCGGGAGTTTCGGCGCAAGGCGCGTAACAAGGTATAAGAATCGTGCCGTCGCTGAGATCCAAACGTTGCGAACAACCGGCGCCGCCTCCAACAACGAGACTCGACGCGGGAACTTTTAACAACGCCATATCGCTCCAGGAAGAATTTGCTTCGTCAAAGATTGAATACCAAAGGCGAGAGTTAACCAGTCCGTTCTCGTCCGGGGACTGTTTCTCCCTCCAAGGAGAAATCGAGTTTTTTTCATAAGTAGCCAGATGTCCCGTCAATAAAATCGTGTTCGTTGCTTCATGCCAAGCGGGAACGCCGTCGCAAGGACAAACTTCCACCCCTTTTTCCGGCGAATACCTCCCTAAACCGGCCTGTTTTTCAAAAGGCGTCCAAGAAACGCCGTCGTCCGAACTCTTGGAAGACTCGATTTCATAGAAGACGTCGCTTCCCGAGAGAAGAAGCATTTGGGAAGTAATGACGGCAGTTCCATTAGGGAATCTCGCTCCTCTGGCATGAACGCGGCAAGTTTTATGGTCAAAACCGTTAAAGATAATTGCGGGCTCAATCGACAACGCAATCGCGTCGTTGTCAGGACAGTCCTTCATATCGCCAAAAACGCTGGGTAATTCTTCGAATGTGTAGAAAGCAAGATCTAATTCAACGACCCTTTCTAAAAACTTTTCCAGAATTTCAGGACGAATGAAGTGAGATTCCGCTTCGGAAATGATGTTATGCGAATAAAAAGCAACTATCTCGTCCCTTGCTTTAATTCTTTCCAAAGCGGGAAAAACCTCGCGACGTAGAAACTCTTCGTCCGCGCCGTCGCACCCTTTGCCCGTTAAGGTGAATTTTTGAGCAACGTCTCTCAACGGCGTGAAAAAAAGGTCGCAATCGGCAAGCGTTTTTCCTTCTGGAATAACGGCTCCCGTACGAGCGTGTCGAAACACTGTCGACAACGCCTCGTCGGTTCGATTATCGTTTTGACTCATAGGGTATGCAAACGCCTTGGGAGTAAACCCTTGTCGTTCTAATTCTTCTTGAGCGGGAAAAACCTCTTTGTTTAGGAAGGAGTCGGAACCTTCCTGATCAATAAAATCGACGGATTTTACGTGATTGCATCCATGATTACCTATAGCAAACCCTATTTTACGAAAGGCATTGAGACTATCGACGTCGTCCTGACTGA
>CAMZEO010000433.1 GCA_947305735.1 uncultured Planctomycetales bacterium
CAATACCGCGACGAATTGCTCCATTCGTCCGAGGCGGAGGAAGCGCGTCGTTACGTTGATGAGCGCGGCATAACGCCTGCGACTGCAGAAGCGTTTCAGATCGGCGATTCGCCGCTCAGTCCGAACGCGGTGTTGAGTTGGGTCGGGTACGACCGCAACCGCGCGCGCGTTTTGGAAGCGAGCGGCACGCTGGCGTATCGCGAGGAGTTCGACGAACGCGGTCGCGCGCGTCCTCGTCCCGTTTATTCTGGCGCGCAACTGGCGCTGGAGGAACGCGATCGATATTACGATCGTTTTCGCGGTCGACTGATTTTTCCGATTCGTGACGTTCAGGATCGCGTAGTTGCGTTTGGGGGACGGTTGCTGCCGAACACGACGTTGAAGAGTCAAGCGAAGTACGTGAATTCGCCTGAAACTCAGATATTTACAAAGTCAAAGACGCTTTACGGTCTCGATCGCGCGCGGAACTCGATTCGCAAATCGGGAACCGTCTTGATTACCGAAGGCTACACCGACTGCATCGTAACGGCGCAGTTTGGGTTTGAGAACGTCGTCGCGGCGCTCGGCACGGCGCTCGGCGCGGAACACGTTCGCATTTTAAAGAGATTTGCGGACAAAATGATACTCATGCTCGACGGGGACGAAGCGGGACAGAAACGCGCGAAAGAAGTGTTGCGTTTCTTCGTCGAGCAGGGCGTCGACATGAGCGTTTTAACGCTTCCCGACAACAAGGACCCCTGCGAGTTCCTCCTGGACAAGGGCCCGGACGCGTTCCGCGAGGCGTTGGCGACGCAAACGGTCGACGCGCTCGACCATGCTTTTGCGACGGCGATCGCAGGGGTCGATTTAGAAAACGACGTCGTCGGGTCGGCGAAAGCGCTCGACTCGTTGCTCGAAACGCTCGCGCTTTATCCTGCGGAAAGCCGATCGTCGCGCGATCCTTCGCGCTTGCGCATGATAGGCGCGGTTCAGCGTTACGCGACGCGTTTTCGCGTGACCGAAGACGAGTTGTGGCGCCAGATAGCGGAAAAACGCGACCGCGCGCTTTCGTACGCGAGTCGCAATCGCGATCGGGACGAGCGGTACGAAAGGCGCGCTCAAGAGGAGCGCGAGGGCGCGCAAGGCAATCCGGTCGATCCCGAGGCGGCGCGCGTCGCCGAATATCGTAGTCGTTGGGTCTATCCGGTTTCCGGGCCCAACGAGGAGACGGACGAGCAACTTCGTTCCCTCTTTCCGCCTTTCGCGGTCGAGGTCTGGTCGAATCAGCGCCTTATGCCGAGTTTGTTGGAGTGCGAATACCTGGAAATCTGGCTTACGGCGCCGGAATTATTTGGTCGTCTCGTCGCGCATATTCCCAACGAGGCGTTGCGTTCGCCGGTCGCGGTTCAGTTAGATCTTCTCGCTCGCGACATGCTCGAACAAGGTGTAGAGCCGACTTTCGATCGCATCATGTTGCGGTACGAAGATTCCGCAATGAAGTCGTTCCTCATCGAATTGGACGCAAACGCTTCCGACAAGGACCTTGCCAACGCCTTAGCGGACGAAGAAAAGCGCGAGTCGATCCTTCACGACGTTTTCCTTGGATTTGAACGCGCGAAAACGTTGCGCGAAGAGCCAAGGCAGATTAGTCTATTGCGCGAAAAGGAAACCTCGCCCGAAGAGAAATTGAAGACCCTACTCGAGTTGCAACGTCAGCAACGCGAGAAACAACAAAATCGCGTCAGCGGCACGGGATTTAACGAAGACGCCTAATGGACGGGCGTATTTTGAAAGAATTCCGGCAAACTGAGCGAAATATATTTTTTCGGCGCTCTCCAGACTGCGTAGACAACGTAGTCCTACGAGGAGACGACGCCTTTTAGATCCCTGCGTCGCGAGGCGTCGTCACCGCCTCGCGCCGTCAACGTCTATTGCGCCAGCGCGCTTCAAGTCGTTTGCGACTTGGAACGCGGCGACCGCAATTACAACCCAACTTCCCCAATAACCCCACTCGTACGTGCGCGCGCGTTTTGGAAACGCGGCTTTCTTCGGAAAGTTCATCGCGCTTTTAAAGGAGTTTTCTGTGATTAAGTTCACCGTCAACCAACCCGAATTTCTGTCCCTCCTTCGCGTCGGTCAGTTGCGCGGATACGTTACCGCGCGCGAATTCGGCGATCTTGTTCGTTCTACGGAAGGTTTAAACTTACAAGTCTTTTCGTCCTGGAAAGCGGCGCTCGCGGACGCGGACGTCGAAGTCGTTGAAGAAAATGATCGCGAAGAATTCCTCGAACGATTCTCCGCCATAACCGACGACGAGCAGGATTCCGAAGAGGACGAGGACTACGATTCCGACCCGAACGACGTCGCCGACACGCTCGACGAACTCGAATCGTACGCGCAACAGCTCGAAATGTCGGAAAACGACCGATGGAGTTCCGATCTGGTTCGCGTCTACATGGACCAAATCTCTCAAACGCCGCTTCTCACGCCGGAAGAAGAAGCGCGCGCCGCTAAAAAGATTGAACGCACGCGCCGTCGATTTCGACGCGTCGTCTTTTCCTCGCCG
>CAMZEO010000434.1 GCA_947305735.1 uncultured Planctomycetales bacterium
GTTCCAAGACGTCTTTTGAGAATACTTTGCGATTATGACAGTTTGGAAGGAAAGTCGTCGACAACGACTTTCCTTCCAAAGACATTAGTAGACGACAATGCCGACGTCAAAAGATTGTTTCGTTTATGTTTTGCTAAGAAAAACTTGTTCGCTTACGCCGACTTTTTTGATAAAATCTTTTCATTCGTTCTAATGACGGAATACGCGATGTCGTCCAAAACGGAAGTATTAATTATCAAAAACCCCATGCATTACAAATATCTCGCGCCGGAAGCGTTTGACGCGCTTATTGGCGACGGACGCTGGATCCCTCTGGTCTTCGGCGCGGTAGAAAAGGTGGTAAGCGACCATTTTTTCGAACTATGCGAACTCGATTGGGATTATTTGCGAGAAGTAAACGACGACGTTCGAGAGAAATTCGTCAACTACAAGTCCCTCTATCATTTCGGACTTGACGAAACTCAAGAGAAATTCGTCCGGCAAGTGGCCGACGAAATCGAAGAAGAGATACGCTTGGCGGCGGAAGACGTTCTTAATTCGGTTCGGCTATCGGACGAAGAATAAAACAAACTCAACGCGAATTCTCGTCAGAAACGCGTCGCCTTGGCGAAAACGTCGTTATTTCGTTCGGGAATAACGATTCCTTCGTTTAACTTCATATCGGGCGCGGCAAGTCCGCGCTTTGCGCGACGCGTCCTGGAAACGGCGGAGCTGGCGTATAACGCGTATTCGGATTCATCTAAAGCGGACGTCGGTTGGGCCTCGAATCCATCAGATCGGCGTTTTGTCGAGGGCGCGGAGAACGAGTCTTTTTCAGACGCGCCATCCGCGTAGACGGAGTCGTCGTATTTTTCCCCTAAGATATACGCGTCCGAGTAGGAATCAGAGTCCTCCGTAATAAAATCAGAAAACACTTTGGATTCGGTTTCTCTTAGCGTCTCTTGCGCGACGAACGATTTATCCTCGACGCCGGTTGCAGTTTGGTTCGTCCTCTCTCGAATGTCTGTTAGTTCAACTGTTTGCGAACCTCTGACGTTCAGCAAATAGGAAACGCCGCGGACAATTCCAAAAAATAAAACGGCGGCAAAAACAAATCGTCCCAGCAAACGAACGGTTCGACGCGTAGGTTTGCGAGCCGACCGCGAACCTTCTTGGACGTCGCTTTCGCGCGGCGACGTTGAGTAGTCGGGGTTTTCAGCCACAACGTTTACGTCAACGCGACGCTCGACTCCGGAAAGATCTCCCTGTTTGTCTTCCGCACAATCCGGCAAACTTTCGTATTTTTCATCGACGCTTTCTTCCCACGCGACGTGGTATAACCGTCGTTTACAGTTCTTCGGAGCGTTCGTCGGACGTCCAAGTCTATTCGTCAAAACGTCGTAGCAACAACCGATTTCAGCCAGTATTTCGGGCGATTCCAGACAAACGCGTTCATATTCCTTGAGAACCTCGTCCGATTCGGACTGACAATCGAGATATTCGGCCACGACATTGGCGTCGGGAAAAGATTCTTTGGCAAAAATCTCCGGAGCTTTTAAACCGGGATCGGAAATCGCCTCGTTCAATTTTTTCAAATAGAGCCTGCTCCGCCCATTTCCGCGCAAATCACGTTCTATTCGTTCGGAACGCTTTCGACCTTCTTCGGTATCGTCGTCGCATGCGCCAAACAGCGCTTGAAGAGCCAGCCGCATAACTTTCACCGTTTTTCGTCTATCTGACCAAATTGTTTTCCAACGCGGAAAACGCTCCAAGTATACAAAAATCGGGGAAATCCGCGCAAGACCTTTTTCTCAATGTTTGAGCCGTTCGTCAAGCCAACGACGTATCGCTCGCTGATTAGGTTGACTTTGTCGAACGATCCAACAATCCGACTGAAAATCGATCCACAAAGAAACGTCCGGATCGTTCCAACTTTTAGGAGCGACCGCCGTTCTCATTTCATCGATAAGCAAGCGAGCCTCTTCTTCCGAAAGCTCTTGTTTTTCCGAAGCATACATATGAATTTCAACAGTCTTATAATTTTCGGCGCGCTCTTTGGACGTGATAAGGAACAAGTTGTCGTCGAGAATCACGTAGGTCAACTTGTGAGGTTCCAGTAAATCAAAAAGAGTTTGATCGATTGTAGCCTCGTCAATACGAGCGACCGTCGTGGCGTCGCGACCGACGCCAAAATCGTTCAAAACGGCGTCGTCCCAAAGAATTTGAATTTTTTGCGTTCGTTCCAGTATCTCGATTGCCTGTTGCAACGCAATGGGTTTAAGCAAATTGAAAGAGATTTTCCTCGACAATCGTTCCCAACCCAGAGCCTCGGCAATTAACGCGCTCGATCGGACGTCTCCTTGAAAATCGAGTTCGCGAAGAGCTCGAAGACGCTCAAAAAGATCGCCGACGTTTTTACGATTCAGAGAGTCTTGTTGGACAATCATCGTCGTTCCTTCGCTCAATATTGAGCCTTGACCTTCTCCGTTTACTTTCCAGCTTTTGGGAGCGATAAGCGTCGAAACCATCTTTGATAAAACGTCAA
>CAMZEO010000435.1 GCA_947305735.1 uncultured Planctomycetales bacterium
GTCTGAATTTCCTGCGCGTACTTCGGACTAACCGTCGTGATCGCGTCGCTGAAGACAAGACCCGATTTCAGCATATTGAGCTGACCGTAGAACTCCATCTTATCGTACGTAAAGAGACTCCAGTCGAGCCCCGTCAGATCCATCGCGCCGCGCCAGAATCGACCCTGGTGCCGCAAATTATGGATCGTTATGACCGTCTTAATTCGATCGAACGGGTTCGCGCCCTGGCGAACGGAAGCGTCGTAGCGCGGTCGTCCCGCTCCGCCAAAGATTGAATCGTACTCGAAACGCGAACGCGTCTTATAGATCGAGTCGAGATAGACGGGGACCAAGCCCGTCTGCCAATCGTTCGCGTTAATCACGTCGACGTCGAGATTCAAGACGCGAATCAATTCTAGCGCCGAACGCGAAAAGAACGAGTAACGCTCGCAGTTGTCGCTGTAGTCGACCCCTTGGTTGTTATAGATTCCGTCGCGATTGAAATAGTCGTCGTGCTCGATAAAGTAGACGTCGACTTCGCTACCCGAGAGCTTCGTTCTCTGAACGCCCGCGCGCTTCGTCTCGCGAGCAACGACCGCCTCAAGCGTTACGCCGTACATCGACTCAAGACGTTCGTTCGAATGGGTGAAGTACTCGCGCGCGCACTTGTACAGCGGCGTTACGATCGAAACTTTACAGCCGAGTTGCGAAAGCGCTTTAGGCAACGCGCTACACACGTCCGCCAAACCGCCCGTCTTAGAATAGGGGGTCGCTTCGCTTGCTACAAACATAACGTGCATCGTCTACTCCTTATGATATCCATACGCTCAGAACGCGTCAAACGCGCGACGCTTACCCTCGTCTACTACGCTTCAAATCGACGCGTTTGGCGCGAATCGCACTGCGTTCCTATCTAATTTACCAAAAAAAAACGTTTTGGAAAGTTGCCCGAGCGAGCAAACGGCAAAAAACGGCCCTATTTCGGATCGCAACCATGAGTTCTTGCCTTTACTTAGACTCTTCATCTTGCCGATTTTAACAAACGATCGCTTTAATAATGGGAATTTCCAACGAAACAGACCGGCGAACCTCTTGACGGACGACCTTGGCAAAGGGTACAATATCGGCGTAGTATTGACAAACAGGCGATTAAGTAGGAACGCGTCGCGCAATGGACGGCGACGCGCGCCAAACGGTCGTTCGACGCGACTGGGCGTTTCGTCGCCGCGTCGCGCTCAAATCGCGCCTTAGCAAACGCGCGGAACAAAATAACACGGCAAAAAGCGGGGCGTTACCTATGACCAAGGCGCAAGAGAAAAAGATTTGGATTACGCGACCGTTCGATCCCGACCTCGTGCAGAGAGTCGCCGAGCAAGCGAAGGTTTCCTACGTCGTCGCCCAGACGCTCGTGGGGCGCAAAATCGACGATCCGCAGAAGGTCGCCGAATTTCTCGCGCCCCCCAATCTAGCGCGCGGTCTTCACGCGCCCGCAGAACTGCCCGGCTGCGTCGAAGCGGCGCGATTTCTACTCCAATCGATCAAGGAAAAACGGAAAATCGTCGTCTACGGCGACTACGACGTCGACGGCATGACCGCGACCGCGCTCCTTCTCCAGGCGATTAGAACGCTCGGCGGCGACTGTCTCTATTACGTGCCGAACCGACTTGACGAGGGGTACGGTCTCAATCAAGAGGCGCTCAAACGCCTCAAGGACGACGAAAACGCCGACGTCGTCGTCACGGTCGACTGCGGGATCACAAGCCTGGAAGAGGCGAAATTCGCAAAAGAAATCGGACTCGCGCTCGTCGTTACGGATCATCACACGCCGATCGTCGACGAAGAGACCGGCAAGCAGATTCTTCCCGACGTCGCCGCCGTCGTGCATCCGAAGATTCTCTTGCCGAATCTGCCGCCCTATCCGTTTCCGGAAATTTGCGGCGCGTTCGTCGCGTTCAAACTGGCGTGGCAGTTGGGAGTAGAAGCCTCGGGAGGCGAGAAGACGTCGCCGGAAATGCGCGAGTTCCTATTGCAAGCGATTGGTCTGGCGGCGCTCGGCACGATCGCCGACGTCGTGCCGCTACTCGACGAAAACCGCACGCTCGTCCGCTACGCGCTGGAAAAGAGTTTCGTCGATCACATGCCGCTCGGGCTAAAATTCCTCGCGGAGATCGTCTTTCCAAACGCGAGCAAGAAGATCACGAGCGAAGACGTCGGGTTCATGATCGCGCCGCGTCTGAACGCGGCGGGTCGCGAGGTGCTCAACGAGAGCCTGCCGCGCGATCCTGAAGACGAGCTCAATTGGCAGTATGGCAAGACGCTGTTGGAGAACCCGCATCGTCTCGCGGTTGCGGGTCAAATGGGACTGGCAAGCCTCGGGGTCGAATTGCTTATTACCGACAAAGCGGATCGCGCGAGGGAGCTGGCGCCCTTTATCAATAACCTCAACGCGACGCGTCAGAAGCTCGAGCGTCGCATTATGTCCGACGCGCTCAAAATGATCGAAGAGAAATACGCCGACGCGCCCGCGTTC
>CAMZEO010000436.1 GCA_947305735.1 uncultured Planctomycetales bacterium
TAGCGACGCTATCGCTTCGTTTTACGCGAAATAAGAATTTGCGATCATTATAATACAAATCTACTAATAATTCATACTTTCCCAATTAATAAGTTATACGGCGTTAAAAATAACGTAGTCCGTCTGTATGGTATCGTCAAGTTTTTTCAGCGGAATAGAGCTCGGACATTTTTGTTCTATGAGATTAACTAGAATTCTCGCTTAACGGTAGTCCTTTTTATTTTGATACAAGGGCGTCTCCTTCCTTTCTATCCCAAATCGGGAGTCCTTTACCCAATTCGTCTTGAGGCGCATTCCAAGGAGTCAGCGCTACGCGGGTATAGTTTAAGGCGAAAAAGTAACGCAAGCGAGGAAGGATTCAAATTTACCAATTTGCTGGAATCCAAGATTACGCGTTTCCTTCAACTCCTTAAACATACATCCTTAATGCTAAATCTACGGCTATAATGTTGGATAATTTGCCCAGACTTCAAGTTAAGATCGCTTGGAATGGAATGGTCTCAGTCTTCGCAACTCTCCTTGTTCCCTTCTACATTGCGTATAAGTCGGCTGACAACGACTTGGATAGTTCGTCCATCCGTCGTCTCGCTTGACGCGACGTATGAACAAAACTCTTGCAATTCGTTCCGATCATAACGTTCGATCGTCGCTCGTGGTAATCTGCCTGCGTTACGAGGGACCAAATCCTTATTTTCGGAAGCGCGCCCATATTTGTGGGGACGCCCCGTTCGTGGAACGGATGGTCTTTCAGGAATCCCGTATCAGTTGTTGTTCTTCGAGAATCGAGTCGCGACAAACGCTTTCATCTTGTGAATTGATTGGAATAGGTCTTCCGCTAAATATCCTCAGTCGGAATGAACTTTTACGCGTCTACACGTCTTCCGGATTTCGCAAACAGTTTTTCTAGCAACGTAGCGGTAAGCTCATGTCTCTTCTTGAAGCGAGGATGGATTTGCTCGTTTTTCGCGTTCAGTTTGTCTTCATTGAGAAAGCTTCCAATTAACGAAAAAACAAATTGCCCCGTAATGAGGTCGCGTCGCGACATACTCGAACGTAACGAGCGAATAACCGTAACAAGAAGCGTTTCGACTGCGGAGATTTATCAAATCAGGCATAGGTCCCGCGCCGCCAATGTTCCAAACGTAACGTTTGACGGACAAATCGTCAAAAACAAGCATAACAGGCAAGCAAATCAATTGGAAAAAACGACAGTTGGCAAACACAACCAAGAAATCAATAGGCGTTGAATCTTAATGATTTGTTTCCAATACGCGTTATAAACCAATAGACTTTCTTGCGTCGTTCACCGTTGTTGGTAACGCGCGCCCCCGAGGTAGTACAATCCAACTGCGCAAAGGCAACATATCAAAAATCCTTAACATAACGGCGACAAGGCTTGTAAAGAAGAGATAGGAGGCTTACAACGAAATCTGTGGGCGAGGTTTTGACTTGGTTCGCCAGGGATTCCTCGCTTTGTGTTGGAGGCGACACATTCAACAGTTATAGGAGGGCTTTTTAATCTATACTCAAATTTCCCCCCTTCCGTCGAAGGGGGTTTTCAAAAAACTGAAGAAAGCGTAGCACAGTTACGAAAGCAAAAAAACTGAACTTCTTTATAGTTTGTCTTTCCCGACTAATATCCAATTTTAACTTTTTAGACGTCAACACTTAAATGGAAGAGAAAAAGACAAAGACTTTGCGTTTCACACTGGTGTGTCGGTATTGACTTCGCGAGTGTCGTCTTTAGTTTCGAACATACCGTTGCGTTTAGCGATAATGTAGGTGCAAACGTTGTCTCCGGCAACATTGCAGGCCGTTTCAAACATGTCAAGAATAGGATTAATTCCAAGGGCCAAACCAACGATCGTAGCAACTTGATTTGGAGTAAAGTCCGCATTTTCGAGAATCATAAACAAAAGAAACACACTACCGCCTGGAATGCCGCCCGCGCCAATCGATGCAAAAACTACAGAAACGAGAAGGATAAGCAAAGTCGCCGGAGTAACAGGGACGTCGAAAGCGTTTGACGCCAAAATAACAAACACCGGCAAATGAACGCAAACGCCGTCCATATTTACAGTGCATCCTAAAGGAAGCGAAAAACTCGACAACGACGGAGACACGCCTATTTGGTTGGCTGTTTTCATCGAGACCGAGAGCGTGGCCGCGCTTGATCGAGTCGTGAACGCTGTAATTATTGGCAAACGCAGTTTCGCAAGAACTCGATATGGATTCTCACGACAAAAGAAAAAGAGCGACAATGGATAGATTACTACAATCATTCCCAAAACGCCAATGACGACGCATAGGACGATTCGTACGTAGGGGACAAATAACTCAAGTCCAGAGACTGTAAAATTGGTGAACGTCAGCGCAAAAACTCCTATTGGAAAGTACTCCATAGACCAATCGACGATCTTAAATGCGATTGCTTGGCATCCCTTGCATAGCGAAAGTGTATTACTGATATTTTGGCTATCCAAAACGGATGTTTTTGAACAATCCAAT